>NZ_JBVJPE010000011.1:0-300061 GCF_055582805.1 Streptomyces sp. NPDC107498
CCGCTACGACAAGACCGCCACCATCTACCTCGCCGGACTCCACATCGCCGCCATCTTCATCTGGTCGGCGAGATGATCCGAAGGAAACGGCCTAGACGGCGGGTCATCCGTGGCAACAACCCTGTCGATGTCGAGGATCGTATGGGTGCCCTCGGTCTCCATGAACTCCTCGTCCTCGTAGAGGTCCTCCAGACTTCGGTATCGGGCATCACTGCCGTATTCCTCCTGGAACACCCTGGCCTGCAGTGTCGCCAAGGCCACCTCTACATCGCCGTCGTACCTGGTGACGTAGTCCCATCCGCTGGCACCCATCGAGCCATCCCTCCCTGATGATCGTGAACGCGCGAACGATAGCGACGGGGGCGGACAACGCCACTGCCTGGCGTCGGGCTCTGCTCGACCTCCCGGATTGAGGTGGCCAGGCCCGTCGACCGCGTTACGGAGATCTCCCGGACAGGCCCTGGTCGGCGGGTGCGGGCCGGAAGCCGCCGGACCAGGGCGGGAAGGAGCTGGGGAGTCGGGAAGAAATGCTGGACGCCACTGGGCAGCCGGGCAGGCGCGTCTGCCTGTCCAGGACCCGGTCGGCCTTGTCGAAGCGGGTGAGGCCGACGGCAGCACGGATGAAATGCCCTCGTCGCCGGGGCGCGGTCCCATCTGTGACTGAACGCGGACATGATCGCTGACGGTTCGTAACTAACTGCGCGGTACAAATAGTTACGCACCACGGCATCACCCAGACCGCACCGCATCCCGGGGGAATCATGCTGCACACCCGCAAGACCGTCGCCGCCGCCATCGGCCTCGTGGCCGCACTCTCGCTCACCGCCTGCAACGGCGACGACAACGCGTCGGACAGCACGCAGGCCAGCCCCACCGCGTCGGCGGACAAGGCGGGCGGAACTGGCACCGGCGGGAGCGACCAGGGAGCGAACGCCAGCACCGGCGGGGCGGACCAGAGCGCCAACACCAGCACCGGCGGGAGTGACCAGGGCGCCAACGCCAGCACCGGCGGGAGCGACCAGGGCGCCGACACCAGCACCGGTGACAACAGGGACGGCAAGGTCGACATCTGCCGCACCGACGCGCTCGAGGTCGCCGCCACCGACAACACCACGGACAAGACGGAAGGCGTCGTCACCGTCTCCTTCAAGAACAGCGGCGGCAGCAACTGCCGCATCAACGGCTTCGCGGGTGTCGACCTGAAGACGTCCCAGGGCGACACCTTCTCCGTGGACCGCAACGGCGAGCAGGCCCTGCCGCAGACCCTCAAGGAGGGCGAGACCGCCGCCTTCAACATCACGTTCCCGGTCAACAACAGCGGCGGCTCTGGCGTGCAGCTGACCGACATCGTGGTGACGCCCCCGAACGAGACCAAGCACGTCACCCTGAAGTGGCCGGCGGGCACGCTCCCCGTCACCGACGGCAAGAACAACGGGAAGCTGGAGATCAGCCCGGTGGGCAAGGTCAGCGACTCACCGGCCGGCTGACCCCGCCTCCGCCTCCCCCCTGACCCCTCGACGACCCGGCCCGGCCGCGGCGCGTGGACTCCATAGCCGTACCCGATCGCCATGGACACATGCTCGGGAGCGGCCGCGGTACCACGGGAGAACAACAGCTCTCCCGGCTGCACCTGACTGGTGGTGACACCTCTGCCGTCGTGGATCTGCGTGTAGGTGGTGCGGGTGGTCTTCTTGCCGACTGCTCCGTACGCGCGCTGGGTCAGGGAGGAGCAGCCGCAGCGCCCGGAAGGGTTGGGGGCGTGGGGGTTGGTGCAGCTGCCGCCCCACTGGTACGGGGTGCCGAGCTGTCCGAGGGCCCGGCGGACCGCGGTCTTCACCTGCATCCGCGCGGTGACCGGGGTCTGGTAGCCCTCTGGCAGCGTGCCGGGGGGATCTCCCCGAAGTCCATGTTGCCGCCGCCCTGTCCGGCGCACCCTCCCGGGCCGAAGCCGCCGAGGCCGGGCCGTTGCGGCATCGGGTCGGCGGGAGCGGCGCCGAGTGTGGGGGCGATGGCCTGCTGGAGGGCGGTCGCGAGGGGCTCGTGCTTGGCGTACGCGTCGGGGAAGGCGGACCGCTGGACCTTCTGCGCGGGCGCACCGCGTCGGCCGCCGTCGCTGCTCCTCCAGATGAGTAGCCGCAGCGTTCACGCGACGTTGGCCTGTCTTAGGCGTCGTTTCCTTTGGCGTGATCGTTCGTTGAGCCGTGCTTGACGAGTCTGGTTGAGCATTTGGTGCCGGAGGAGTTGTGGGTGCTTTTTCGGCGGGTGGTGCCGCCGACTGAGGTGAAGCGCCCGCAGGGCGGGGCCGACGCCGGGCCGGTGACCGTGAGGCTTTGGCCGCGATCATCTTCGTGGCGACGTCAGGCTGCACCAAGTTGTGCCAGAACCCGTTCTCATCGACAAAGCCAACCGCCCGTACGGCGTCCGCCGCCTCGTGCGCTTCGGCCATGGCCCACCCGCGTCACGGCCCGCGCCAGAGGTTCGCGAAGGCCGCGTTCTCGATGGTGCGCCGCTGGCGAACGGCCTCCAGTTCCATCACCGCGTCGTGCACGGCGGCGACCACAGCCGTGACCGCGTCGTCGTCGAACCCCGGCTCCTCGTCGGACGGTTCGGCGCCGATGCCCACGACCGAGGCGAGGGCCGTCAGGACGGGTTCCCGCCGCTCCCAGCGCTCGACGGCCCCGTGACGGGCCGGCGTGTCGACCGCCTCCACGCGTCGCGCGCCGAACGACAGGCGGCCCGCGGCCTTCGGGGTCAGCTCACCGTCCGCCTCCAGCGCGGTCTGGTACGTGGCCGCGAGGTCCGTGCCCCGACGCCACAGCCAGTCCTCGACGCTCTCGTACGGCGTCTGCCGGACGATCCGCGCCCCCGCCTCGCCGAGGAGCCGGTCGTCGGAGGCGGGCGCCACACCCGGCACGAGGACGTCGGCCTCCAGGGTGAGGCCTCCGGCGCCGAGCAGGTCGATCAGCTCGGCGCCCGCGAGCGCGAGCGACAGGTCCCCCTGTCCGACGGCGTGCTCCTGCCCGGAGTCCATCGCGATGATGAACAGGTCTCTCGCCGTGGTCATGAACGGCTCCCCTCGCAGACATCGACGAAGACGCGCCCCGCCCGCCTCCCGGCCGTGGAGGCCGTCGCGGACCGGACACGCTGCCCTTGCCAGTATCGTCCCGTCCGGTCGCTCCCGTCACAGACTCCGCCGAATCGCGATCAACGACCGGGCAGGAGGACAGGAAACGGCACGGTCGCGAAGGTGCCCCGGTCCGAGGCGGCCTCCTCCCTCACGGCAGGGCGATGTCGCCCCTCGACGCGGCGTGCTGCTTCCGCATGATGCGGGCCACGTGGTGCTCCACGGTGCGGGTGGACAGCACGAGGCTCTCGGCGATGTCCCGGTTGGCGCGGCCCTGGACGACGAGTCGGGCCACCTCCTCCTCGCGCGGGGACAGCCGGTCGCCGTAGCCGAGGCGGCCCCGGCGGTGGGTGGTGACGATGGCGTGGCGGCGCAGCAGCCGTTGGCAGCGGGCGACGTCCCAGCGGGCGCCCAGGTGCCGGTAGACCTCGACGACGTCCTGGACCCCCTGGGCCGCGGCCTCTCCGTGCAGGTCGAGCAGACACCGCCCGCGGGCCTCCGCGGCGCGGGCGGCATCGAGCGGGCGGTCGAGCAGGTGCCACCGCTCCTCCGCGTCCGTCAGCAGGGCGACGGCGTCGTCGGGGCGGCCCGCGGCCTCCGCGAGCAGCGCGCGGCACACGGTGAGCGCCGCGCGGGCGGCAGGCGCGTCGGCGTCCGCGGACCCCTCGGCGAAGTCGGCGACGAGCCGCCGGGCCCGCGTCGTGCGGCCGCTGCCGTGGAGGGCCTCCACCGCGACGGGCAGGACTTCGCTCCCCCACATCCAGCCCCGGGTCCGTTCGATCCGGCGCAGCACGTCCTCCACGGCCTCGCACGCCTGCCCGGGGCGGCCCGCCTCCAGGTGGACGCGGGCGGTGGCGGCGGCCGAGGACGTGAGGATGAAGCCGGTGTCGTAGCAGGCGGTGCGGGCGGCCTCGGCGAGGTCGTGGCGGGCCCGGGGGACGTCGCCGAGCACGTGGAGCGAGGTCAGTCCGCGCACCAGCATCGCCTCGGCGGTCAGGTCGGGTATCTCCTGGTAGAGCCGGGTGGTGCGGTCGGCGGCGACGTGCAGACCGTCCCAGCGGCCGCCGTGCCAGGCGAGGACCAGTCGGGCGGTGCCGACGAGTCCTTCCAGGTACGGGCTGCTGCTGTCGGCGAGACCGGCGACGGCCCGGTCGAGGAAGTCCCGCGCCCGCGTGCCGTGCCCGAGCGCGCTGGCCGCGTGCGCCAGGTTGGTCCAGCCCCGGGCGTGGTGCGCGGCCTCCATGGCGGATCCGGCCGGCCCGCGCAGCGCCTCCGCCGCGTGCCAGGCGCGCGGATCGCCGACGAGCATCAGGGCGGTGGCCCGGTTGGCGGCGATGGCGGCCCGGGCGACCGGGTCGGTGACCAGCTCCGTGAGCGTCTCGCCTCGGTCCAGCCAGTGCCGGTGCCGGTCGACGGGCCAGCCCTGGATGGAGGGGATGGCGGCGACCGCCATGGCCCGTGCGGCGGTCTGCGGATCGGACGCCTCCAGGTCGGGGATGGCGCGGGCGACCTCTTCGAGGCTGTCCAGCGCTCCGCCGGTCTGGTTGCGCAGGACCACGCTGAGGTGCAGCCGGATCTCGCCGCGCAGCCGGGGCGGCGGGTCGTCCTCGTCGAGGACGGTGCGCACGGCGGCGACCACCTGCTCGCCGGCCCGCGCCAGTTGGGCGGTGCGGGCCAGTTTCGCGGCGGTGCGCACCCGGCCCTCGGCCTGGGGGTCCTCGACGACGGCCCGGGTGTACAGGCGGGTGGCGGTGGCGTAGTCGCCGGTGGCCGCCGCCCGGTCGGCGGCCACCACCAGGCAGCGCAGGCCCTCGCGGACGTGTCCGGCGGCCGTGTACAGCCGGGCGAGGTCGACGAGCGGCACCGGTCCGTCACCCGCGCGGTGGAGGACGCGGGCCGCGCGCAGACCGAGCCGCGCCGCCCGGGGCCCCGGGATCCGCGCCAGCGCAGCCCGGCGGTCCAGCGGGTGCCGGAAGGACAGCGATGCCCCCTCGGCGCGCAGCACGGACCGTCGGACGCACGCGTCGACCGCCGCTTCGGCCGCCCCGGGCGGACACTCCGCCACCTCGGCGAGGACACCGACGGGGGCCGGTCGGCCGAGGACCGCGGTCGCCTCGACGATCCGCCGGGCCTCCTCCCCCAGCGGCGCGCACCGCCGGGCGAACTCCCGGGCCACCCGCCTCGGCACCTCCGCCTCCCGTACGGCGGCGAGCACCGCGGGCCCAGCCGTGCCGTCCTCCGCGCCGGCCGAGAGCAGCTCCCCGGCGTCATCGAGGAGGGCGCCGGCGGCTCCGGGCAGTCCGCCGGACAGTTCGTGCACGAGTGCCGCGAGCTCCGGCAGCTCCTCCGGCCGCACCCGCGGGTGCCCCGCCGCCCACCGGCGGACGCACTGCTCCGTCTCCTCCGGTGTCCAGGGCCGTACGCGGATCTCCTCGCATCGCCCCGCTGCCGAGGTACGGACGCCGAGGACCGGCAGCCCGGGGGCGGCGTCCTCGGTCACGACCAGCCGCAGCCCGGCGGGCGGGTCGTCCGTCAGCCGGTCGAGCAGCCGGAGCGTCGCGGGGTCGGCGAGGTGGACCTCCTCCAGGACCAGCACGGTGTCGCCGAGCGAGGCGAGCAGGGTCGCCACCGCGCGGGGCAGCAGTCCTCGGCATGCCTCCGGGTCCGAGGCCGACGCGGGCGGATCCGGCAGGCGGTCGGCCAGTTCGGGCACGACGAGTCCCACGACTCCGGTGACCGGCGGCAGCAGGTCGGCCAGGCCGGGACGGTACGGGAGTTGGGCCAAGGCCGAGGCGACGGCCTCGAGGGGCGGCGGTTCCGCGTCGTCCGGGCACGTCCCGCGCAGCTGCGTCCACTCCGCGAACTCCGCCCCGCCGAGCACCTCGTCCACGAGCCGTGCCGTCCCGACCCCGGCCTCCCCGCGCACGACGACGACACCGCGCCCCGCGCGCAGGGCCGCCCGGAGCCGCCGTGCTTCCTCGTACCGGCCGACGAACCCGGCCCCGTCGGAGGGCACTTCGCCGTGTGGCGCATCGAAGGGACGTCTCTCCACGGCTCCGCCTTTCATCGGCCACCCACCCGGTGGCTCCGTCGAACGTCGTGGAGGTCCTTCGGGGACCGGACGCCACGCGTCGCGGGCGTGGCCGCGGTGTCCGCCGGGCAGGTGGGTCCACCCGCAGGTGGTCTACCGGCAGCGGGGCCGCCGTCGCAATAGGGGGCGACTACCCACGGAATTCCGTCGGCCCGGCACGGTCTCCGCCGGGCGCCGGGCAGCGACGTCCCGTCCCCACTCTTTGGGTAGCGCTACGCATTGCTGGCCTCCTCCCGGGTGACCGAAGCTCTGGGCGGTCCGGTCGCGCCGTCCCCGTCCACCACGGTCCCCAACCGCTGGAGGCACGGGGAGGCAGCACCCCACGCAGCCGTACGGCGTGGCCGGATCCGTGCGTCGCGGAGCCCGCTCCGTACGCCACGTCACCCCGTCCCGCCGTTCCGGCGCCGTCACCAGTGGCGCCCGTACGACCGCCTTCGGCCGACGGATCGTCACGGTCCTCACCCGGACCACCGTCTCGGCCGGCCGGCGGCCATCCTCCGGGCGCGCTCTCCCACCCCTGACGGAGTGCGCCCGGAGCCACCGGCGGGACGGATGCCGCCCTCCGGACCTCGACCCCGGTCCGGACACCTCCCACGAAGGAAGCAGTCATGGAGTTCGACGCTCGCGCCCTCCGGCGCCTGCTCGCCATCAGTACCAGTGCCGCCTTGCTCGCCGTGGTCTCCGCGACCGCCGCGGCCACGGCCGCGCCGACACCGCCGAGCGGCGGGGAGAACCGCATCGTCGGCGCGGATCGGCCGGGAGCGGTCGACGGCTCCTACATCGTCACCTTCAAGGGCTCGGTCTCCTCGGCCGACGTGCCCGCCTCCGCCCGGGCCCTGGCCAAGCGTCACGCGGGCAGCCTGCGCTACACCTACACCACCGCCCTGCGCGGCTTCGCCGTCCGCATGACGGAGAGCGAGGCCCAGGAGCTGGCCGCCGAGCCCACCGTGGCCCGCGTGGAGGCCGACGGCGTGGCGTACGCGGTCGACACCCAGCCCTCGCCGCCCTCCTGGGGCCTGGACCGCGTGGACCAGCGCAGCCTTCCCGTGGACTCGAGCTACACCTACGCGACCACCGCCTCCAACGTGAACGCGTACATCGTGGACACCGGCATCCGGATGACCCACCGCGACTTCGGCAGCCGCGCGGTCAGCGGCTACGACTTCGTCGACAACGACTCCAACGCCTCCGACTGCCAGGGGCACGGCACCCACGTCGCGGGCACCGTCGGAGGCAGCTCCTACGGCGTTGCCAAGGGCGTCAAGCTCATCGGCGTCCGCGTGCTGAACTGCCAGGGCACCTCGGGCGACACCTGGGCCCCGGTCCTCGCGGGCATCGACTGGGTCACCAAGAACGCGGTCAAGCCCGCCGTGGCCAACATGAGCATCGGCGGCGGAAAGACCCAGTCGGTGAACGACGCCGTCGCGGCCTCCATAGCCTCCGGTGTCACCTGGGTCGTCGCGGCCGGCAACAACAACGCCGACTCGTGCTCCTACTCCCCGTCCTCCACGCCGTCGGCCATCACGGTCGGCGCCACCAACAGCCGCGACGCCCGGGCCTCCGGCTGGTCCAACGGGCAGGGCTCCAACTACGGCGCCTGCCTGGATATCTTCGCCCCCGGGGACAGCATCGTCTCCACGTCCAACTCCGGTGACACCGTCTCCCAGACGATGAGCGGCACCTCCATGGCCTCCCCCCACGTCGCGGGCGCGGCCGCCCTGCTGCTCGCCGCGAACCCGACCTGGACCCCGGCCCAGGTCCGCGACAGGCTGGTCGCGGACGCCACGCCCGACAAGGTGACCGACGCCCGCACCGGCTCGCCCAACAAGCTCCTCTACACCGGCGCCGGCGGCACCACCCCGCCGCCCACCGGCAAGAAGTTCGAGAACACCGACGACTACCAGATCCGCGACAACGCCACCGTCGACTCCCCCCTCGCGGTCACCGGAGTCACCGGCAACGCCCCCTCGAACCTCGCCGTCACCGTCGACGTCCGCCACACCTACCGCGGCGACGTGAGGCTGGAGCTGCTCGCCCCCGACGGCACCGCCTTCCTCCTCAAGGACTACAACTCCAACGACAGCGCCGACGACATCCAGGGCACCTTCACCGTCAACGCCTCCGGTGAGTCCGCCAACGGCACCTGGAAGCTCCGCGCCACCGACAACTGGACCAACGACACCGGCTACATCAACGCCTGGTCGCTCCAGTTCTGATCCGGCGGCCTCCCGCGTGACACGGGTCCCCGACCCAGGGGACGGCCCCGTTCCCGGCGGACTCCGCCGGGAACGGGGCCGTCGTGCCGCGTCCCTGGATCGTCGCCGGGCGATGCGGCCCACTGCCGTCAGGTGGGAATCGGAGAGCGGATGCCTCTTCACACGGAATGGGCTGCCCCTGTGTGACGGGACGATGGCCACCTCATCGCGGAACGGGTATCCAGTGCAGGAGCTGAAGTCGAGCGTCCAGTGGCTGGAGAACACGGAGAGCTGTCGCAGCCGTGGTTCAGCATGAGCCGCTTGCACGAGTTCGCCGAACCCTGTGAAATCCGGTTCCTCGGCCGCCTGCTCCTGCATCATGCGCCACTGCAGCTCCACCACCGCGGCCGGCCCGCGTTCGCGAGCTTCGGCGCGCTCGCTGGAGCGCAGAAACGACAGCTCCACCCGCAGCTCCCGCAGGCTCCTGCCCTGCCCCCATGCCGCTCCGGCCCTGACGACATCCACCAGGTCGGCGTGGCTCCGGTGATGAGTTCGACTCCGAAACTCCAGCCGGAGACACCGAACCAGCGGCTCTCCGCCCCGATGCGAACGCGTACAAGCAGCGCAACACCGTCGAGCGCTGCATCAACCGCCTGAAGCAGTGGCGGGGCATCGCCACCCGTTACGAGAAAACCGCGACCATCTACCTGGCCGGACTCCACGTCGCCGGCATCTTTCTTCGGTCTGCCAGGCCAACGACTCAGGAGCAGGAGCGAACCGCATCGTCCCAAGCACCCGGACTGCGGTAGTGATTCGTGTGCCCCGCGACGAGCACGTGGCGCAGTGCGGCAAGGTGCCGGGTGTTCGCGGGGAGATCCAGCTGGGCGAGGAGGGCCAGTGCGGCGGCCGGTTCCAGGTCGCCGTAGACGTCGTGGAAGCTCGTCAGAAGACCGCGGAAGAGAGCCGGGCGCAGAGCGGGAAGCCGCACGGCGACGCGGTACGCCGGCTCCTTCACCGGCCAGCGGACCGGGCCCGAGCACTCCAGAACCCGACGGGCGCGGCGGAGCAGGGCCTCCGTCTGCTCGGCCACCACCCGGTCGATGTCGTTACCGAGAACCTCGGCGAAGGCCGTCGCGGAAGTGACGTGGTCCTCGAACCAGTCCGCCCACAGCGAGTAGGTGACGGCCTCGGCGTCCCGGTCCGCCTCCAGCCGCCGACGGTAGCCGTCCCACAGCACGCCGGCCGGCAAAGGGCCTTCCGCGCCCTCGTTCGCGAACCGGATCTCGCACGTGACCCAGTAGTCGTCGAGGAGGTCCAGCAGCCCGAAAGCCAAGCGCACCTGATCTGCCGCATCCAGGTCCTCGGCGAACACATCGCCAGCCCAGGAGTGCGCCACCTGGTTGGCGGTGAGCAACGTGTCCGGCTTCTCGTCACTCACCCACCCGTCACGCATCTGACGGACGCCCTGATCAGCCAGCCAACGCCGCGCTGCCTCCTCGGCTTGCATCTCCACTCGGGAAGTATGACAAGCCTCGCAGGATCCGAACCGAACCGCCCGACCACCGGCGCCGCGGCGGCCAAGGGGGCCGGCCCACGGGCTTCGGCAAGACGATCCACCGCCGCCGCAACGAAGTCGAGCGGACCATCATCCGGCTCAAGAACTTCCGCACCGTCGCCACGCGCTTCGACGAACGGGCGTACGTCTTCCACGGGACGGTCACCGTGGCCGCGATCCGCCTATGGGTCCGCCCGCAGTGAAACGCCCCGTTGAGAATTCCTTGACAGTGGCGCAGTTCGCTGAGTACGCGCTCGTCGACAGCCCTGACGTCCCAGATGAGCTGTCGAGCTCGGTCTACCAGGGTGAACGGGTGTCGCGGCGCGCTTCTGGGGTCTGCTCGGGCAGAGCCGTGTTCTGGTCGGTGCGCAGCAGCATGCCCGGGTCGGGTTCGAAGTCCTCATTGGGCGGTGCCGGCCGGTGGAAACGCTCGGTGCCCGGAATGGTGACTTCCACCAGCCGGCCCTCCTGGAACATCCATAGCCCGAAGCAGTCGTCGTCCTGGTCGCGAAGCAGAACCTGCACCGTGTGCGGATGCGGCCACGGCAGCGATTCCAGGTGCCTGAGCAGGCCCTTGCGGTGGTGCACTTTGTCGAGCTCCAGGGCCCATCCGAACTCGTAGCCCCACTGCCCCGCTATCGGGACGAAGCGACCTCGCCACGTGCGTTCCGGGTCGTCCTGGGTCAGCGGTTCCATCACCTCGTCCGACCAGCGGGCGAGCACGATGACCTCGGCGTCTCTACTCATGCCGGAGTATGACCGCATCCGCCTGATCCACCGCAACCAAATTCCTCAACCGGCCGACGCAGGCGAGGACGTGCGGATTGACGACGAGCTCCCCGTGTCGGCGAGCCAGACGACGGCGCCTCCGGAGAAGCTCATCCGCGCCTATGCCACGGCCCTGATCAGCTCACACGACCCATCGGACAGCCCCTGAGCCTACGCTTTTCCCGTCCTGTCCCTTCGCCGAGAAGTGGACCTCCTGTGCGGTCCAGGGGTCCCCCATGGGCGCCGCGAACTCGACCCGGGCGTGGTAGGGCGTGCACTCCGTGCCGTCCTGAACGCAGCCAACGGCTTCTCGCGGAAGGACGCAACGGATCCCGGACGGGTGCCCCAAGGCCGATCCGGCGGCATCGAACCCGCCCCACAGAACGTGCCGCTGCCGGCCTCGATCGGTTCAGTTCTCGTCGTTTCGGATGATGCCTCCTGGCACGTCCGCCGCCCAGGCCGCCGCCACGCTATGGCTGCTGACCAGCTTCGACCTGCTCTATACCGGCGGCTCGATGCAACCCGAACCCGTCGCCGTGGTTTTGGTCAGCACTGTCGAGCACGGCTTGTGCTCCTGAGGAGGGTCGGACCGGACGTCGCCCCCTCGGAGGGATTCCGGAACCGACCATTTAGGTAAGACGACCTGCTCGCCCCCGTTCAGGACCGGGATCAGGGCGCCCAGTCCCCGGCCCACCGATGGTGTAGCCGACTCCCGGGCCGGTCGGGGGTTCACGGGATGGTCCGGGGTGCCCTCGCGCGGCGAGAGTGGGGGCCATGAACACGCACAAGGTCCTGATCACCGCCCTGCTCGTCCCGCTCGGTGCCACCCTGGCCCTCGCCCCGGCCGCCTCCGCCGTCACCCCGCCCGCCCCGATTGCCGCATCGGCCCCCGCCTTCGCTGCCCCGCCCGTCGGCCCGGAGGAGGCCGTGGCCGCCGCGTTCCGTTCGCCCGAGGCGGCCCTGGGTCGGGTGGCCCATCCGCTGCGCACCACCGAGCCCCGCGGCGGTCTGGCCGACCTGCGCCCGTTCGGCCGGATGGTCGGCGACGCCCGGGTGGTGGGCCTGGGCGAGGCCTCCCACAGCTCGCACGAGTTCTTCACCGTCAAGCACCGCATCTTGCGGTACCTGGTCGAGGAGAAGGGCTTCCGGGCCTTCGCCCTCGAAGCGCCATGGAGCACCGGACTGCGGCTGGACGCCTACCTCGTGCGCGGTGAGGGCGACTTGAAGCAGATCATGGACGAGGAGTTCCAGGGCACCTACCGGTGGTGGAACAACGCCGAGTACCGCGATCTGTTCCAGTGGATCCGCGCGTACAATGTCAAGCACCCCAAGGATCCGGTCCGCTTCGTCGGCGACGACAGCGGGTTCGCCGGCGCGGAGCTGTACGACAAGGTGAACGCCTACGCGGCCGCGGCCCGCCCCGACCTCGCTCCGCGGCTGACCGAGCTGTACCGGGGCCTGCGGCCGGCCACCGACGCCGAGACGTACGTCAACGACTACCTGTCGAAGCCGATGGCCGAACGCAAGGAGCTCGCCGAGCGGACCGGCCGGGCAGTGGACCTGCTCAAGCAGCGGCCCGGCACGGACGCCGACGCGCACGCCTGGGCCGTCCAGCACGCCACCGCGATCCACCAGATGACCACGCTGTTCGCCTTCGACTGGGACGACCCCCGGAGCATTCCCGACCTCATGCTCTACCGTGACCGGATCATGGCGGAGAACGTCGCCTGGTGGCAGCAGCAGACCGGCGACAAGATCGTGCTCGCCGCCCACAACGGCCACATCGCCCTCAAGACCTACATCCCCGGCGCCTACCCGAGGGTCCAGGGCGACTTCCTGCGCGAGCGCCTGGGCGGCGGCTACCTCAGTGTCGGCCTCACCTTCGACCACGGCTCGTTCAACGCATTCGGCTCAGACGGCGGCGTCCACCGCTTCACCGTCGGCCCGGCCACGCCCGGCACCGCCGAGCACACCCTGGACCGGGTACGGTACCGCGACTTCGTGGTGGACCTGCGCAACGCCCCGGCGGCGGCCCGCGCCTGGCTCGCCGCACCGCACACCGTCAAGAACATCGGCGCCACCTACCCCGGGATCGCCGATGCCCCGCAGATCCGGCTCTCGGAGTCGTACGACGTCGTGATCCACCTCCAGCGGGTGGAGGCCGCCCGCATGCTCAAGTAGCACCGGGCCCGCGCGGCGCGGCGACGGTGCGGCAGGCCGGCTGGTCCGATGCCCCGCGCCGCCGGAGCGTTCCCCGCCCCTCCCCCGACCTCGCCGTCTCGTCCTTCCGGCGAACCAGCTCGCGGCTTCGGAGGGTGAGGGCACACCCGCACCGCGACGGCCGGCGTCCCACCCGCAGCGGCGACATCGCGATCACGGGTCACCGGTCATCCGCAGGCTCAGGACCCGGGCGCCGAACCGGGCGGCCTCGGCGGTCTGCCGCTCGTCCCGGGCAGTGCCGGCAGCGCGGTGGGTGAGTCACACGAGGCCGGCACTGTGGCGGTCTTCGACGATGCTGATGATCAGCTTGAGCCGTTCCTCGTGAGGGAGCGGCCGCCGCGGCGCGGGCCCGAAGGATCACGGCGACGCAAATGGCTTCGTTGGCCTGGTCTCGAGGGGTGCTGTGGCCGGCGTACAGTTGTGCCTTCCGACGCGGGGTGGAGCAGCTCGGTAGCTCGCTGGGCTCATAACCCAGAGGTCGCAGGTTCAAATCCTGTCCCCGCTACTGAAGTGACGTGAGGCCCGGATCCTGTGGATCCGGGCCTCATCCGTGCGCCTGCGTCTCAAGCTGTCCGTCCGGTTCTCGTCCCCGGGCCGACGAGCCCGGATCGCGCACCGATGAGTTTCCCGCGCCGCGCCGGTCCGTACGCGTGAGACCGGGACCGACTCACGGAAGGCTGGCACCATGCGGAAACTGATCTACGGCATGAACCTGTCCCTGGACGGCTACATCGCCGCGCCCGGCGACGACATCGGCTGGAGCGTGCCGAGCGACGAGCTGTTCCAGTTCTGGTCCGACCAGCTGCAGGCGACCGACCTGACGCTGTACGGGCGCAAGCTGTGGCAGACGATGAGCTCCTACTGGCCGACCGGCGACCAGCAGCCCCACGCCACCCCGGCGGAGATCGAGTTCGCGCGCCGCTGGCGGGACATGTCGAAGGTGGTGTTCTCCTCGACGGTCGACGAGGTCGACTGGAACACCCGCCTGGTCACCGGCGACGCGGTCGCCGAGATCACCCGGCTCAAGGCCGAGGACGGCGGCCCGATGGACATCGGCGGCGCGACGCTCGCCGGGGCGGCCATGCGGGCCGGGCTGATCGACGAGTACGTGCTGGCCACCGCGCCGGTCCTGGTGGGCGGCGGCACGCCGTTCTTCACCGCGCTGGACAACTGGGTGAACCTCGACCTGGTGGAGACGCGGACGCTTCCCTGCGGCGTGATCCTGACCAGGTACGAGACGAGGCGCTGAGCGCCCGTCACGCTTGTCGCCCTTCCGCAGGGCGCGCCCGGTCTGCCGGCCCCATACCGTAAGAACACTCAACTGAATTCACCACTGGTCTTCCCGATCACACCGGCCGGCAGCGCTCGTGGTGCGCCGTCGGGCATCGTCAGGCGCTCACTTCTGCCCGCTCCCGTCGTCGTCCTCGCCGGCTTCGGCGTGTCCGGATCGCGTAGTGGGCGCAGGTTCCCAGCGGCGGGGGTGGAGGCGGTGAAGCCGTAACGGCCGAGCAGGTTCAGGTTGCGGTGCTTGAGCGGGGACAGGCGGGCGATGTCCTCGTCCCGCAGTTCGTGGCCCTCGGCGCGGAGCTGGGCGCCCCTCGCGGCCGAACACGCGCAGCAGGTCGTAGGCGCGGGCCGACCTGGAACGCGAACCGGCGGAGCTGGCGGCGGCCCCGGAGGCGGAGCCGTCGCCGACGGCCCAGCGCGGCACTGTACTCTTCCCGTTGATCTTGATCGACGTGAGCCGTGATGGGCATGAACGGGGAAAACATGAGTATGCGTGACGTCCGAGCGGTGACTCGCGTCGTGGGCCGCCGGACCGCCTTGCGTTACCTGGCCCTCGGGGTCGGAGCATCCTTGGTCGCCGCCTGCAAGGGCGGGAGTGGCACCGACGGCGCGAACGGGATCACCGGCGGCGACGGGCAGCCGACGGTGACCGGCCGGGCCTTCGCCGCCTTCATGCGCGGCAGGTGGTCGGTCACGTCGGAGATAGGCAACGAGGACCCGGCCACCTTCACCGCGGTCATCGACGACGGCGTCTGGAGCCTGGAATCGGACGGGCAGAGCACGAAGGGCACCTGGTCCCTGTCCGGCAGCCGGCTGTCCTTGCAAGTGCCGGAGCATCTGGGCAGCGTCGAGAATCCGGGCGACCTGGAGGAGGCGTCGGCCACGAACGTGCCCGCCGCCATCGGCGACTCCCTCTCCGTGTCCCTCCCCTGGCAACCGCCCGGTTCCTCCAGCAGCAGCGGCGAAACGCTCAGCGTGGACTACGCGGGCAACACCCTGCGCATCCGGCACATCGAGGGCGACAACATGAACACGTTCACCTGCATCCGCGCCTGACCGCGGGCCGGTGCGGGACGGGCGCGCGACGCGAAAACCCGCCGCCGCGTGTCCGTCTCCATCACCGCCGGCTCTGTTCATGAGAACGGGCTCCGGCACCACTTCCATCAAGGCGGACCGACCCTCGGTGTCGCAGGCCAGGGGCCCTGGTGAGCCGACAGGTCGGGGGCTCGCCCCCAGGGGCAGACAAGAGGGGGAAAAGGCGGTCCGGCGGGGAGCAGTTCCGGCCCGGTCTGGCTGACCGGCGACGCGAGCGTGGGCGAGTCTGGGAGATGGCCGGTCACGGATGCGGCTGTTCCACGGGGTGGAGCAGCTTGTGCCGACCGCTCTGAGCCTGGAGGCGGAGCCGGCCGGATACCTGGCCGGCTCGTGGCGGCGTTGCCCGTCAAGAGGGGGACCGCACCTTCCGGCGGCCACCGGAGGGCGCTCGCCCACCACGTCCACGGCCGCCCCCGGTGCGGAGTCGGTCCACGACACGCGCACGGCCCCGACCGGACGGGCGCCGGGGTGTCGCGCTGGGGGTGCTAACACAGGACGATGGACACGGGTCACGGGCGCGCAGCCGCCCCTTCGGAGCGGACGCATCTGCCGAAGCACAGGATTCTCGCGTTGACCGACGGCGTGGTGGCCATCGCCATGACGCTGCTGGTGCTCGACATCGACGTGCCCGACGGGCTCCAGGGGCAGGCCCTGAAGGACGCGCTCGACGACGTACAGGGTCAGGTGGGGACGTTCCTGCTGAGCGCTGTCGTGATCGCTCTGTTCTGGCGGGCGCACCACTCGGTGCTGCGGGACGCGGAGTGGATCGACACCTCCCTCTTCTGGTGCAACGTCGCCTTTCTGGCACTGCTCTCCTTGATCCCCTTTCCCACGAGGGTGTTGGCCGAATACGGCCAGCGGCCGCTCGGACCCGGTCTGTACGGTGCGGTGATCGGCACGGCCGCCCTGGTGCTGTACCTGATGGCCGTGCGCATCGCCCGGGGACCGGGGCGCCGGAAGCCCTTGCCGCCCTTTCCCGCGCAGGCGGGCGTCTTCCTCCTCTCCGTCGTGATCGCCCAGTTCTCCCCCTTGGCGGCCGTCTACAGCTGGATCGCCTCCGTGCCCCTCTCCGTGCTGGCCCACCGGCACGCCACCCGCACGTCGCGGGCCTCCCGGCCCTGACCGGAGGCCGGCGGCAAGACGGACCGCGCCGTCTCGTCCTTCCGATCGCTCGTGCCGCGCCACGGGAGGGTGCCGTCAGGGCGGCGAGTGCGGCGGCCTGAGCGGGAGCAGCCCTGCTCCCCTCTGTCTCGCGGGTTCACCTGGCCGGCCCGGGTGCCGGCGCTCAGCGGGTCGCCGGTTCGGCTCTTCCCGGTGGTCGCGGACCTTGTCGATCCCCGCGCCCGGGGCGGCCGGTCCGTCGGCGCCGACGGCGTAGACGATGGGGTTGCGTACGGTCCGCACGTGGGCGGGTGCGGCTTGTTCGACGGCCCTGCGGCCTCCGGCGGTGGGGACGGCACTGGACCGACTCATCTTCCGGCTCCTCGACCAGGAGCCTGACATCTGATCGCCGCAGGGTTCGGCTTCGGGAATTCGACGCGCCCGGTAGGGACGCGGACGAGCAGTGGGCCGGCAACGCCGTGGCTCGCCGGCTGCTTCGTTCTCCTGGAGCGGCGCACACTGCCCGCGGTACGGCCGGATCGTGTTCCTGCGTACGTGTGACGCGGGTCGAAAGCCGCAGGCTGCGGCTGGTCTTCTTGCCAGACTGCGCGCGGCGCCGACCGCGCCCGAGAAGCCCCACAGGACAGGGACGTCATGGTGAACGGCATCGTTCTGCTTGCTCTGCGCGAGAATCCGCTGGAAGGAGGAGTCAGTGGCGAGCAGCTGCGCCGTATCGGCAAAGAGCTGAACGACCAGGGCCTGGAGGGGCGATGGGCAGGTAGCGCCCGGGACGCCCGGGCCGCCCTGCGCACCGAGTCGGGTCTTGCCGCCGCGGTCGTCGCGTGGGATCTGCCAGGAGGTGCGGTCGCCGGTTCCGAGCACGGCGGTGCGGAGGTCCTTCGGCTGATCCAGCGCCGGTTCAAGGACCTTCCGGTCTTCCTGCTGATGTCCGATGACGGCGATCACGATCTGGAGCACCTGCCCCTGTGGGTGTCGGAGGCGGTCGTCGGCTACATCTGGCCATTGGAGGACACCGCCGCCTTCATCGCCGGCCGTGTCGCCTCGGCCGCCCGTGCGTACCACCAGGACGTGCTGCCTCCGTTCTTCAAGGCGCTCCAGCAATTCGACGACGCTCACGAGTACTCCTGGCACACCCCCGCCCATTCCGGCGGCGTCGCCTTCCTCAAGTCTTCGGCGGGCCGCGCGTTCTTCGACTACTTCGGCGAGCGCCTGCTGCGCAGCGACCTGTCCATCTCGGTGGGCGAGCTGGGATCGCTCTTCGAGCACTCGGGGCCGATCGGTGAGGCCGAGCGCAACGCCGCACGGGTCTTCGGCGCCGATCGCACCTACTTCGTGCTGCACGGCGACTCCACCGCGGACCGCATGGTGGGGCACTACAGCGCCACCACCGACGAGATCGCCCTCGTGGACCGCAACTGCCACAAATCGGTGCTGCACGGCCTGGTGATCTCCGGTGCCCGCCCCGTCTACCTCGTGCCGACCCGTAACGGCTACGGGCTCGCCGGCCCGCTGCCGCCCGCGGAGGTCGCCCCCGACGCGGTCGCCGCCCTCGTTGCCGCGAACCCGCTCGCCGCCGGCGCCGTCTCCGATCAGGCCCAGTACGCGGTGGTGACCAACTCCACCTATGACGGACTGTGTTACGACACCGTCGCCGCCGCGCACGCCCTCGCGCCGAGCACCCCGCGGCTGCACTTCGACGAGGCGTGGTTCGCCTACGCCCGCTTCCACCCCCTCTACGCAGGCCGCTTCGGCATGGCGGTGGGCCCCGACACCTTCGAGGGCCCCGAACGACCCACCGTCTTCGCCACGCAGTCCACGCACAAGCTGCTGGCGGCGCTCTCGCAGACCGCCATGGTCCACGTCAAGGCCTCCCCGCGGGCGCCCGTCGAGCACGAGCGGTTCAACGAGGCGTTCATGATGCACGGCACCACCTCGCCGTTCTATCCGGCCATCGCCTCCCTCGACGTCGCGACCGCCATGATGGACGGCCCGCAAGGGGAGTGGCTGATCGACGAGGCGGTCACCGAGGCCATCCGCTTCCGCCAGGCCGTCGTGCGCACCGGCCGCCGCATCGCCGAGGCCGGTGACCGGCCCGCCTGGTTCTTCGGGGTGTGGCAGCCCGACGAGGTCACCGATCCCGCGACCGGCCGGCGCACGGCCTTCGCCGACGCCGCCGCAGACGTGCTGCGCAGCGATCCTTCCTGCTGGCTCCTCGAACCGGGAGCCGCCTGGCACGGTTTCGAGGGCCTGAGCGAGGGCTACTGCATGCTCGACCCGATCAAGGTCACCCTCACCTGCCCCGGCGTCACGGCAACCGGCCACGCCTCGGCCTGGGGCATCCCGGCACGTGTCCTCACGGCCTACCTGGCCCGGCGCGGGATCGTCGTGGAGAAGACCGACAGCTACACCGCGCTCGTCCTGTTCTCCATGGGCATCACCAAGGGCAAGTGGGGCACCCTGATGGATGCCCTGATGGACTTCAAGGCCCTCTACGACACCGGCGCGCCCCTCGACCAGGTCCTGCCCGACCTCGTCCGGCAGCACCCCGCCCGATACGCCGGACTCACCCTGCGCGAGCTGTGCCAGGACATGCACGAACACCTCACCCGCGCCGAACTCATCACCGCCCTCGACACCGCGTTCCAAGACCTCCCCGAACCCGTGGAACCGCCCCAGCGCTGCTACCAGAAACTGATCCGCGGGGGCACCGAACGCATCCCCCTCGGCCAGGCCGCCCGTCGGGTCGCCGCCGCCATGGTCACCGTCACGCCGCCCGGCATCCCCGTGCTGATGCCCGGTGAGTCCACCGGCGCCCCCGACGGGCCCCTCCTGCGCTACCTGCGGGCCCTGGAAGCGTTCGACCGCGCCTTCCCCGGCTTCCACAGCGAAGCACACGGCGTCACCATCGCCCCCGACACCGGTGACTACCTGATCGAATGCGTCCGTCAGGTTCCCTGACCGGGGCGGTGCCGTGTGCGAGGACCTGGGTCACCTCGGCCGGACGCTGTTCATCGGCGCCGTGGCCGAGCGGACCGCGCCCAGCTCGTCGGGCTTCCCGCTCCCGGGCCCCGGCCTGACGGGCCACGAGGTCGGCAGCCCCGGCGTGACGGCGCATCCGGATCTCGATCTCCCGGTACCGTGCGTCCGTCTCCGGGCCGGGCAGCTTCTCGTCGACCTCGGCCTCGATGCGCAAGACGCTTCCTGGTGGCTGGGCCAGGAAGCGCCTCGCCGGCTGCGCGGGCACCGGTCGCGGCGCCGGTGCCGGCGGTGGTGAGTTGGGCAAGGGTGTCGGCGTCTGTGCCGGTCGTCCAGCCGGACAGGCGGTCCTCGTCCTGCGGGTCGTCGGTGAGCTCCGGGAGCGGATCGTCCGTCCGGAAGCGCTGCACTGTGCCTGCGCCGGGGGGCGGCCCGACGGTGAGCGTGGCGGCCGCCGGTACGACGGCGGGAACGGCGATCCCGTCGTGTGCGAGGAGCCACGCGGCGACGGCGCGGCGATCGAACACTCGGGATGCACGGTGGTGCCGGCCGCGGGGGCGGGAGGTCGGGGTGGCGGCGGCGCCGGTTCACCACGGCGGCCCGGCCGACCCCGGCGATCCTTCCGACCTCTGCCAGGAGGACCCGGTCCTCGTCCTGCGGTACGGGGGCGAGGGTGCGCAGCGGGGAGCGGTGGCCCGGGGCGAAGGTGCGCAGGGCGTGCCAGTCGACCGCCGGCCGGGTGACGGGCAGGAGGGCGGCGCCCCCGGCGGAGTGCAGGGAGACGGTGGTGAGGCCGCCGTGGTGCTCGTGGCCGATGTCCACGGTGTCGGTGGGGATGATCCAGCCGAGGCGGACGACTTGGTCGAAGCCGGTACGGCGTACCCCGAGTCGGCGGGCGGCCTGGTCGGGGCCGAGGGGGACATGGCGGTCGAGGAGCGCGGGCAGGTCGCGGCGGCGGGCGAGGGCGGCGACCTGGTCGGGGTGGACGTCCGGATAGGCGGTCTCGCCGCCGAGGTAGGTCAGCAGGCCGGCGCGGACGCGCTCCAGGCGGTTGCGGGCGGCGGTCACCGGCGGGCGCGGGGGTGTGTGGCGAGCCAGGTGGTCAGCGCGGCGGCGTCGATGCCGATGGTCCGGTGGAGGGCCTGGTGTGTCGACTGCACCTTGATGGGATGGTGCGCGCCTCCCAGGCGCAGGGGCCACTGGTCCCATGCGTGGCCTGAGTGGCGGGCCGGGCCTGCCGGAGTGAATCTGGGCGTATCGGCATCCGTCGCCGAGCCGCGCGGTTCGGCATTGGCGCGGTTTACCGGGCTCCAGCGGCTTGTCGCCGCCGCCAGGGCGGGTGCGGTGCCACCGCGGCGTGGAGGAGGAACCGTGTTGTACACGGAGATCGTGCGGTTCCGGTTGAAGGACGGGATCGACGCCCAGGACTTCCTGAAAGCGGCCTTCCGAATGGACCGGGAGTTCCAGCCGACACAACCCGGTTACGTCGCCGGCAGCCGCCGCACCGTGGTCTCCGACGAGGGCGAGTGGGCCGTCTCGGTGGACTGGCTCACCAGGGAAGACTCGGAGCGGTCCCAGGCGGCGTTCCGCGAGGCGGGTGAGGTGACCCGCGACTACCTGGCTGCCATGGACGAGAGTTCGATCCGCATCGAGGTCTGTACGCTGTACCAGCTCGGTGACGAGGAACAGGCGCTGTTCCTGCCTTCATGAGCCGACGACCGCTTGCGGGCCGCTGCCTGTTCCCCGCGCACCTCTTGATCTCCGGGGCGGCGAAGACGGTTGCGTGCTTCCGTGGGGAGGGGCTTGTCAGCGCTAGCCACACGGCATCGGTGCGGACGCCACCTACCGGCCCGGCGGGGTTTCCCCGGCTGTGGTCGTGGTCAGCCAGTGGGTGACGACGGTGTCGATGTAGGCGTCGGTGAGGGGCTGGCGGTCGAGGAAGCGGCGGAACATCACGGGTCCGATGAGCAGCGTGAACTCGTCGGCCGTCATCTGGACGCCGGAGGGGGTCAGGAGCTCGTTGAGCGCCTGGTGGCGGTCCTGGCTGATCCGGGTCAGTGCCTGGGCGGCGTCGGGGTCGCGGTCCGCCTGGGCGGCCAGCGCCATCAGGGCGCTGCCGGTGGCCGTGTCGCTCAGGCCCTCTCGCAGGCTGTGCAGATAGGCGGTGAGCACCTTCCGCGGGTCCGTTCCGGGTGTCGGATAGCTGTCCGCGTCGCCTGATTCCAGCATCACGTCCGTGAGCACGGCCTCCCTGGTGGGCCAGTGGCGGTAGAGGGTCTGGCGGGTCACCTGGGCCCGTTCGGCCAGCAGCGAGTAGGTCAGCGCGGTGGGCCCGACCTCGGCGAGGAGCTGGCGGGCGACCGCCAGGATCCGGGTGCGGGTGCGCTGGACCCGGGGATTGGACAGGTTGGGGCGGTCGAAGGCGGCAGGCGTCACACGACAATCATACGGGTCGTATGCTTCACTGGAATCATCCAATGTGTTCGTTTGTTAGTGGGTCAGGCAGACCCCGGCAACCACCGAAGAGGCACGACATGGCCGTCACCATCGACGCTCGCTCCGACGCCTTCACCGTCATCGTCACCTTCACCCCCGACCCCTCCCGCCGGGAGCAGCTGATCGAGGCCATCCGCACCTTCGTCGAGAACGTGGTGCGCCACCAGCCCGGCTTCCTCTCCTCCACCCTCCACGTCAGCGCGGACGGCACCCGCGTCATCAACTACGCCCAGTGGGCCGGCCGCCAGGCATTCGAAGCCTTCGGAGCCAACGGCGCGGTAATGGACCAGCGCGGCGCGATCACCGACTTCCCCCATGAGGGTCAGCCCTACGAGATCGCCTTCCAGGTCACCGCGTCCGCCTGACCGGGCCAGATCCCCTTCCCCTCCGCACGAAAGCAGACCCGCCCATGCCGTTCTCCATCAGCTACGACCGCTTCGGCGGCCCGGACGTCCTCGCCCTCACCGAGACCGACCTGCCCCAGCCCGCGCCCCACGAGGTGCGGGTCAAGGTCAAGGCCGCGGGCGTCAACCCGCTCGACAACAAGATCCGCCGCGGCGACCTCGCCGGCGTCTTCCCCGCCCGGTTC
Source organism: Streptomyces sp. NPDC107498 (assembly GCF_055582805.1). NCBI lineage: Bacteria > Bacillati > Actinomycetota > Actinomycetes > Kitasatosporales > Streptomycetaceae > Streptomyces > Streptomyces sp. NPDC107498. Next base: position 22,519 of record NZ_JBVJPE010000011.1, read on the forward strand.
CCCATCGTCCCGGGCCTGGACGCCGCAGGAATCATCGACGCCACGGGCGAAGCCGTCACCGGCTTCACCGTCGGCGACGAGGTGTTCGGCGTGACGCCGGCCGGCTCGTACGCCCAGTACGTGTTGATGCCCGCCCCGGTGGCCAAGCCCGCCGCCCTGTCCTGGGAGATCGCGGCCGCGCTGCCCACCGTCGGTGAGACGGCCTTCCGCGCCCTGAAGCACCTCGACCTCGCGCCCGGGGAGACCGTGCTCATCCACGGCGCCGCCGGCAGCGTCGGCGCGATCGCCGTCCAGCTGGCCACGGCGCGCGGCGTCACCGTCGTCGCCACCGCCGGCCACGACGACCTCGAGCGCGTGACCGCCCTGGGCGCAACCGCCGTCGCCTACGGCCCGGGCTGGCCCGCACGGGCCCGCGCCGCCGCCCCGCGGGGCGTGGACGCGGTGTTCGACACCTCCGGCGCCGGCGTCCTGCCCGAATCTGTCGACCTGGCCGGTGGTCCCGACCGCGTGATCACGATCGCCGACATGAACGCCGCCCGGCACGGAGTGCGCCTGACCGGCCTGGATCCCGCGGACCGCGCCCCCGAGGCCCTCCCCGAGCTGGCCGCCCTCGCCGCTGTCGGCAGACTGACCGTGGAAATCTGGCGCACCTACCCCCTCAAGGAAGCCGCACAGGCCCAGGACGACCTCGACAACCGCCGCAACCGCGGCAAGGTCATCCTCCTGCCCTGACCGCACGCCCAGGAAGCAACAGGCCCGCCAGACCACCCGTGGCAGGCCACAGGGCCGTCAAGCGTCGAGGCCCGGTCCGGCGGCCCACAGCCGCCACACGGGCGGAACCACTTACGAGGCCCGACCGGACTCGGACGCCATCCGAGGCACGAGCAGAGAAGGTCCAGCCCCATCAGGGCGGACCCGGGCCGGGAGAGTTCGGCGGTGACCTCGTCCTTGTCGTCGACGCGGGCGGCGGTGCAGCGGTCGATGCAGCCGCGCTTGCCGAAGGCGTCGGCGAGCTTCAGCAACGGCTCGCGCCGGTCGATCACCAGGCGCGTAGCCGCGTTGACGGCGGCTTCACCACATCCTGCTCTTCCTCGCCGACCACGACTGCACCGTTCGCCCCTCGGCAGCCGGGTTCCACACGTCCGCCGACGTCACCGCGTTCCTCCCCGACAACGGCAACCCCCCAGAGATCAAGCCAGTACGTCGGTTCTCCGCGAGCCCTCAGCCGTCGAGGAACTCGGCGCACCGGTACGGTCCGAGGGAGGGGCCCTCCGGCTGGTGCAGGGTGACCTCCACGTCGTCGGTTTTGACCCTCGGATCGAGTACGGACTGGGCGCGGGCCAGCGTGCACACCAGCTGTCCCGTTCCCTGGTCACGGCCCGTCTCCGCGTAGGGGTCCTCCAGGTGCACCGTGACCCTGGTGCCCTGGCCGGTCACCAGGTAGCCGCCCAGATGGACGAGGTTGGTGAGGCCGCCGCGCTGTTCGGCGGGCGGCGGGCCGGCCGCGAGCAGCTTCACCACCGAGTCGAGGTTCTCGATCTCCCTGTCGAGTACCGGCACACCCCGCAGTCCGCTGCCCGACGCGAAGTACAAGCGGATCCCTCGCGTCAGCCCGGTCGCCGGCTCGCCCGCACCGATCACCCCGGTCGGCTGCACGCCGCACCCCACCAGGGCGATCCCGAGGGCGGAGACCAGTATTCCCGCTCGTCCTCTCACTCCGTGTCCTCTCCGGTGCGCCGCAGGGGCAGCCGCAGCGTGAAAACGGCGCCGCCTTCCGCCCCTTCGGCGACGTCGATCGTGCCGCCGTGCAACCGCGCGTTCTCCAGCGCGATCGCCGTGCCGAGGCCGCTTCCCCGTCCGCCGGTGTCGGCCGTGCTCCGGGTGCGTGCCGCGTCCGCCTTGTAGAACCGGTCGAAGACCCGCTCGCGGGCCTCCGGCGGCAGCCCCGGGCCGTGGTCGGCGACCTCCACCGTCACCCATTCTCCGTCCGTCGTGCTGCCCGTGCCGAGGGTCACGGTGACCGGTGGGGCTCCGTGCCGTAGCGCGTTGCCCACCAGGTTGGCCACGATCACATCGATGCGACGCCGGTCGACCACGGCCCTTACGCCCTCGTCGAGGTGGACCTCCACCCGCTCGGTCCAGCCGCGCAGCGCCAGGGAGGCCCGTACCGTGTCGGCGAGGTCGGTCTCGGCCGCGTTCAGCCGGATCGCGTGCGCGTCGAAGCGGGAGATCTCCATCAAGTCCTCGACGAGCCGTGAGAGCCGCGCCGTCTCCGTGCCCACCGTGTGGGCCGCCCTCGCGGCGTCCGGCGGCAGCTGGTCGGCGTCCTCCTCCAGGACGGTCGCCACCATCGCCATCGCCGCGAGAGGGGTGCGCAGTTCGTGCGACACGTCCGCGACGAATCGCCGCGCCTTCGCCTCCTGCTCGCGCAGGCGTGCGTCAGAGGCCTGAAGGGCGTCCGCCGTCTCGTTGAACGTCCGTGCCAGATCGGCGAGTTCGTCGTGCCCCTTGACCGAGACCCGGCTGCCGAAGTCGCCCTCCGCGAGTTCACGCGTGGCCCGCCCCAGTTTCCGTACGGGACGGAGGACCGTACCGGCGGCGAGCAGCGCCAGGACGGCGGCCAGGGCCACCACCGGCAGGGTGCCGGCCCGTACGGAGTCCAGCAGGGCGGCGGTGTCGTCGCGTTCGGCTCGGAGGTCGGTGATCGCGAAGACCTCCAGACCGGAGAATCGTCGGTCGCCGTCCGCGTACGTCACAGGCATGCCGACCACCAGATACGGCTCGTCCCGCCACGTCACCCGCTGGAAGCGGGTCCCGTCCCCGGCCCGGACAGCGGTGCGCAGCTCGGCGGTGATCCGGTCCTGCGTGTCGGCGAGCGGGTCGGATACCGCGACGAGGTCCTGGTAGCGCGCGACCACGATCCGGGCGCCGAGGCCGTCCGAGACCTTCGCCGCGAACCGGGAGAGCGATCTCTGGTCGGGCGGCAGGTCGAAGTCGGCGGCGACCGCGGTGACCCGCGTCCGTACGTCGTTCACGGCGGCGTCCTGGGTGCGCCGGAGTACGGCGGTCCGCGCGTCCCGGTAGGCGAGCGCGGTCGCGGTCACCGCGCTGATGAGCGCGACCAGGACGAACGTCACCACGAGCCGCGTCCGCAGCCCCCCGACGAGCCGACGGGGGCGTCGCTTCGGGGCGTTCGCCGCAGAGGCGGCGCCGCCCGCGGCGACGGCGCCATGCGTGCGCCTCACAGCGGGCCGAAGCGGTAGCCGAAGCCCCGCACGGTCTGGACGTACCGCGGCCTCGCCGGTACGTCCTCCAGCTTCGCCCGCAGTCGGCCGACCGCTGCGTCCACCAAACGGGAATCGCCGAGGAAGGTGTGGTCCCAGACCGACGACAGGAGCTGCTCGCGGCTGAAGACCCGGCCGGGGGAGGCCGACAGTTCGAGGAGCAGCCGCAGCTCGGTGGGCGGCAGTGGAATCGCGACACCGTACTTGGTGACGGTGAGGCCGGCGCGGTCGATCACCAGGCCCGCGAAATCAGGGTCGGCCGTCCGCGACGGTCCCGAAGGCGCCGACGGCTCCGCGCGTCGCAGCGCGGCCCGGATGCGGGCCTCCAGGACGGGTGCGGTGACCGGCTTGACCACGTAGTCGTCGGCGCCCGCCTCCAGGCCTGTCACGATGTCGTGATCATCCCCGCGTGCGGTCAGCATGATGACGGGGAGCGTGGTCGTACGGGCGCGGATACGGCGGCACACCTCGAACCCGTCCACCCCCGGCAGCATCAGGTCGAGGACGGCCAGCTCGATCTTCGCGCCGCCGGGAGCGTCGAGCAGCGCGAGTGCCTCCTCGCCGGTGGCGGCCGTGTCGACGTCGTACCCGTGCCGGCGCAGCACGAGCTCCATTCCGTCCCTTACGGACGCGTCGTCCTCGATGAGCAGTACATGTGGCATGCGGTCGATTATGGGTGCCGCGAATGCCGGCCCATCGCCCCGGCGGGGGGCCGGTGCCCAGGTCGGGGGCATTGTTACGTTCTCATCATGTCGCCATGGAATCGCCATCACACGGCCTGACCAGGGTGGTGGTCATGACCTCGAAGACGACCTCCCGTACCACCGCCCGGCTGCGTCTGACGGCCCTCGCCGCACTCCCCGTCCTCTCCTTCTCCGCGGCATGCGGCAGCGGCGGTGACGGCACCGCCGGCGACCGGAAGAACGACGGGATCGCCTCGGTCCCGGATGCCGCCACGGCCTCACCGTCCACGAAGAACGACAGCACCCCCAGCACCCGACCGGCCGGGAAGAGCGCCTTCTACGACGCACAGCTGCTCTACGTCCGGTGCATGCGCGTCAAGGGCGGTTACGAGGACTACCCGGACCCCAAGCTCAGCGGCCACCTCGACTGGGGGAAGATCGAGGAGATCTCCTCGCGGCCCGGCCAGATGGAGGCTTCCAAGGGCGGCAAGAACGGCGTTTGCGCTCCCGAACTCCAGAAGGCCATGATGGCCGAGCCCAAGCGCGACCAGCAGAAGGACTACGAGTCGATGCTGGCGCACGCCAAGTGCATGCGCGACAACGGCGTCTCCCAGTTCACCAATCCGACGATGAGCGGCGGCAACGCCCAGCCCGGCGGCGACCCCAACCCGGCCTCCCCGACCATCGACCACGACTCACCCGCGTACAAGCAGGCCCGCGAGGCGTGCAAGACGAAGCTCCTCGACGGTCTGGACGGCATGCAGTGAAGCGCCGCACTGCCTTCCACACGCTCGGCGCGGTGATGGTCGCCACCGCCGTCACCGGGGGGATCGTCTCTTTCGGTGACCTCGGAGGGATCGGCGGCGGGAACGACTCGAGGGCCTCCGGGAAGGGCGGGGAACTGCCGCCCGCCACCACGACCGTCGTCCGTACCGACCTCGTCCGGTCCAAGACCGTCGACGGCAGGCTCGACTTCGCGCAGCGCCGCCCCGTCAAGTCCGCCGTCGACGGCACCGTCACCGTGGCCGCCGCCGAGGGGCGAACGCTGACCATGGGGCAGGCCCTGTACGAGCTGAACGACAAGCCCGTCACCCTCCTGTACGGGCCCGTTCCGATGTTCCGCGAGATGAAGACGGGCGACCGGGGCAGCGACGTGCTGCAACTGGAGCGCAATCTGCGGGACTTGGGGTACGGGGCGGGCCTCTACGTCGACACGCGGTACGACGGGGACACCGAGACGGCGGTCAAGCGGTGGCAGAAGTCCCTGAACCGCGAGCCCACTGGAAAGGTCGGCAAGGGAGACGTCGTCTTCCAGCCCGGGCAGGTCAAGGTGGTCTCCGTCGACGCCGCCCTCGCCGACCAGGTCGGGCCCGGCGAACCCGTCCTGACGATCGCCTCCACCCGACCCGTCGTCCGGGCGCACCTGGACCAGACCGACGGCGCGCTCACCGCCGCCGGCACCAAGGTCGAGGTCACCCTGCCCAGCGGGAAGACCGCGGCCGGGCGGGTCGCCGGGACCGTACGCCCGGAAGGGAACGGCTCCGGGGGCGGCGCGGCCGCGCAGGAAGGCATCGTCGTCGAGGTCGTCCTCGACGGTGGGGCGCGCACCGCGTCCGGGGAGGACCCCAAGGCACCGGCCAGCGTGAAGTTCGTCAGCGAGGCCCGCGAGGGAGTCCTCGCGGTCCCCGTCGAGGCGGTCCTCGCCCTGCGCGGCGAGAACGGCGGCTACGGACTCCAGGTCGTCCAGGGAACCGGCACGAGGATGATACGGGTGGATACGGGCATGACCGCCGATGGGCAGATCGAGGTCAGCGGACCGGACGTGAGGGAAGGCCTGAAGGTCGGGATGGCCGCCTCATGACCCCGGCCCCCACCGCGTCCCCGCACCCCGTCGTGGAACTGCGGGACGCCACCAAGTCGTACCCCGGCGGCGTCCACGCCCTGCGCGGAGTGAACCTGACCATCGGCGAGGGCGAGCTCCTCGCCGTCGTCGGACCCTCCGGATCCGGCAAATCCACGATGCTCCACGTCATGGGCACCCTCGACAAGCCCACCAGCGGCACCGTCCGGATCGCCGGGTACGACGTGTCCGCACTCTCCGACAACCGTCTCTCCGCACTCCGCGCCCGCCACATCGGCTTCGTGTTCCAGCACTTCCACCTGGCGGCGGGACGCGACGCCGTCGACAACGTCGCCGACGGGCTGCTTTACGCGGGCGTGCCGCTGCGGGAACGCCGGGCGCGGGCGCGGGACGCACTCGACCGGGTTCGTCTCGACCACCGCCACTCCCACACGCCGAACGAGCTGTCCGGCGGCGAGAAGCAGCGCGTGGCCATCGCCCGCGCACTCGTAGGGGAGCCCCGGCTGCTGCTCGCGGACGAGCCGACCGGTGCGCTCGACACCGCCTCGGGGGAGATCATCATGGATCTGCTGCACGAGCTGAACGCCTCCGGCACCACGATCTGTGTCATCACCCACGACAACGGGATCGCCGGCTCTCTGCCGCGCCGGGTGCGCTTCAAGGACGGCGAGGTCGTCGCGGACGAGCGCGGCGCCCTCCCCGGGGAAGGAGTCCCGTGGTGAAAGGCACCCTCGGACCTTCCCGTCTCTCCGCCCGCGACGTCCTTCGGATCGGCGCGGTCGGGCTCCGTGCGCGCCGCGCGCGCGTGGTGCTCTCCGCGCTCGGCATAGCCATCGGCATCGCGACCATGGTCGCGGTCGTCGGCCTCTCCGAGTCCAGCCGCGCGGACCTGATGACCCAGCTCGACCGACTCGGCACCAACCTCCTCACCGCCGAGGCGGGCAAGGACGCCCTGGGCAAGGAAGTCAAACTCCCCAAGAACGCGGTTGCGATGGTCGAGCGCATCGGTCCCGTCCGGCATGCCACCGGAACCGGAGACGTCGACGCCCGGATCCGCCGAAGCGACCTGGTTCCCGAAGAGCGCACCGCCGGCGTCACCACGCAGGCGGTCCGTACCGACCTCCTGGCCGCGCTCGGCGGCGAGATCGACAAGGGAGCCTGGCTGGACCCGGCCGGTGAACGGCTTCCGGTCACGGTTCTCGGAGCGGTGGCCGCCGACCGGCTCGGCATCGCCCGCGCCGGTGAGACGATCATGATGAACGACACCCGCGTGGTCGTCGTCGGCATCCTGAAACCGCTGGAACTGGTCCCGAACCTCGACCGGGTGGCGATGGTCGGATTCCCGGCCGCCGAGCGCCACTTCGGTTTCGACGGTCACCCGACCACAATTTTCGAGCGCTCCACGGACGCCTCGGTGCAGGACGTGCAGGCGATCCTGGCCCGCACGATCAGCCCCGGCGGCGAGGCGGGCGTCAAGGTCTCCCGGCCCTCGGACGCACTCGCCGCCAAAGCCGCCGCCGACAAGGGCCTGACCACTCTCATGCTGGGCCTGGGTGCGGTAGCACTCCTGGTCGGCGGTGTCGGCGTCGCCAACACCATGGTCATCTCCGTCCTCGAACGCCGGCAGGAGATCGGCCTGCGCCGCTCCCTCGGCGCGACCCGCAACGCGATCCGGCTCCAGTTCCTCACCGAGTCGCTGCTGTTGTCGGTGCTCGGCGGGGCGACAGGAGCGCTGCTCGGCGCGGCAGCGACGTACGGCTTCGCGCGGTTCCAGGGCTGGACGGCGGTCGTCCCGCCCTGGTCCCTCGCGGGCGGTCTGGCCGCCACCCTCCTGATCGGGATGATCGCCGGCCTCTACCCGGCGATCCGCGCCTCCCGCCTCCACCCGACGGCGGCACTCAACGCAACGTGAGTCCCGTTCACGCCGATGGGACGGCGGTCCCCACCGGGTCACCGCCCTGGGGGGAGGAAGGCGGCCACCTTCCGTGTGAAGGAGCCGGCATCCTCAACGCCACCGGCCCCGGTGACACCGGACCAACCGGCCGCCGGCCCAGCCCGGAGGTCATCCTGTGCACGTACAGCGGGGCCGGGCCGGGTACCGGCCAGACCCGCACTCTCAAAGGGCATCCGATCAGCGTTCACGCTGGTGCGGGCGGGATGACTTTTTCGATTCGCCAGACTGGTGCGGATCATCCGGTGAGTTCACGACTCATTTTGTTACTGAGCCATACGAGCTGGTATGTGATTGCGTTGGAGATGCACGGTCCTGAGCTGGTGGTTTCGTCAGGCGGTGGTGGTGCGGTCGGAGACGAGGCCGACGACGGCCCGGTAGGTGTCGGGCAGGCGGTCGCGGCGGTGGGTCCGGCGGGTCAGTTGCTTCCGGCGTTTGCGGTCGGTAAGGGCGTGCTCGACGGTGATGCGTTTCGACGAGTGCCGGTGCCGGGCCTCTCCCCTGGTGGCCTGCACGTGCGGGAAGGCGGTCTTGTTCGGCTTTCCGGGCCGCAGGTACGGGCGCTCACCTCAGAAGGGGGCCGGGCGTACCGGTCCGCGCCCGAGCCACCGCTGGCCCGATCCGGCGCCGTTGACCGCGCCCCGGACTCGGGCGGGCAGGCGGGCAGGCGTGCAGGCGTGCAGGCGTGAGGAGGGGCACTCCCCACTATTGCGCTCGTCAGGGCCGCAAGCCCGCCCGCCTGAGTGCGATCTCGGACAAGGCGGCGACAACCTGCTGGTCACCGCGGCGCCAGGCATCCGCCAGGCCGCCCGGCGGCGCGGGGATCGCGCGGAGGTCACCGGGCGGTCCGGTGAGAGCGCGCAGCGCAAGGAGGTCGGCGCCGTGGGGTCCGCTGTAAAGGCTTCGGACGGTGGCACAGCGACGGATCCAGCGCACGCGCAGGGGAACCCACACCAGGAGTACGAAAGCCGCGGGGACGACGATCAGCACAACTGTCATCAGGAAGGCCAACTGGCTGACGGCATCTTGCAGGGACTGCCCGGCGTCGGCGAGTCCGGTGCCGGCATCGGCCGCGGACTGGAAGGGCTTCTTCAGCAGGCCGCCGACCAGCGGCACGTCCGAGGCTGTTCGGCCGGCGTCGTGGAGAGCGCCGGCCAAGCCTTCGCCGGCGCTCTCCACCTTTCGTCCCGGCTCGGCCAGAAGCATGATCGCGTCGTGAACAGCCAACGCGAACCACACCGCGCCGGCGATGATGACCACGGCCATCAGGTCCGCGAGGATCTGGCGGTTCCGCCGTGCTGGGGTCTGGGCGTAGAGAAGCATGGGCTGCTCCGGTCATGGCGTCGAGGCGCCGGCCGAGGTCGGCGCCAGGGTGTACGGTGCCGGCCACACGGCTCGGCCCGATACTCGACCGTACGTCGGCCCCGGCCGTTCGACCGCTGTTCACAAGCGCAAGTCCGCACGCACATGGTCAGGGCGGCGCTCGGCGACCGCGTACGGCGACGCGCAATCCTTCGACCAAGAACTCCTGACGGAATGAGGCCGCGACAATCCGGTTGTGACTGAAGCTCCGGTTCAGCACCATGGGCCCTGGTGATCGAAGGTAGGCAGAACAAAGGGCGCACGGTGGAACTGATCAACCTCTCGGATGGTGACAACGGTTTCCGGGTGCGCGTGCTGGGGCGTCGGGCGCCGGGCGTGCTGCATCTTCACGACCAGCTCGACGCAGAGGTCTTGATCACGAGCAGCTTCGTCAGCGGTCGACTGCCCATGTCCCTGTTCCCTTCCGACCTGGAGGCCTGGTCCCGCGCTCTGGATCTCCTTGCTGCAGGTCAGGACATCTGCTGGAGGGACGACCACCACAGCCCTGAGATCAGGATCCAGCCGCACGACGCAGAGCATGAGACTCCAGCAGTTCGTGGGGGTGAGGAACGCTTCGTGAATGTCGTCGCGGATCTCCCAGCGGATGCGCAGGCGGCGGAACCAGTGCAGGTGGGCGAGTGCACGATCGACAACCCAGCGCTGGGTGCCCAGGCCGGACCCGTGCTCAGTACCGCGACGGGCGATCAGCGGTTTCACTCCGAGGTCCCAGGCCAGACGGCGGTACTTGTCGTGGTCGTAGCCGCGGTCGCCCAGCACCACGTCCGGCCGGCGCCGGGGTCGGCCGCGCTTGCCCCGCGCGGGCGGCAACGCCTCCAGGAGCGGGATGAGCCGGGTGACGTGGTTGCGGTTGCCGCCGGTCGGGGCGGCGGCGAGCGGGATGCCGGTGGCGTCGGTGATCAGGTGGTGTTTACTGCCGGTTCTGCCCCGGTCGACGGGGCTTCGTCCCGTCTCGAGGCCCCTTTCCGCGCCCGGATGTGGGAGCCGTCGACCGCCGCCCGGGAGAAGTCCAGGGCGTTCGCGCTGCGGAGCCCGGCCAGGAGGACCTCGTGGAGTCGGGGCCAGACGCCGGCCCTCGGTCCATTCGGCCAGGCGCCAGCAGGTCATGCCCGACCCGAAGCCGAGTTCCTGCGGGAGGTGTTCCCAGCCGATCCCGGTGTGCAGAACGAGCAGGATGCCCTGGAACGCCAACCGGTCCGGATGTCTTCTCCGTCCTGGATGCCGCACCCGACGCTCGACCTTGGGCAGCAGCGGCTCCCTCACCGCCCTCAACTTTTCGTCGGCTTCCCCCGGCTTCGGCCGAGCCACCCCACATTCCGATCAACGGTCCCGGCACGGTCCAATCACCACGAAGATCATTTCGTTAGGAGTCCTCAGCCCATGAGGAGGTTCTTCTTGAGACGCTTCAGTTCGTGGCGGTCGATGCCGAGGCCGTCGTTCAGATAGTGGTCGAAGGTGCCGTACTTCGCCTCGACCTCGTCGTAGCCGGAGTTGAGGTATTCGGGGCGGACGTCCAGCAGCGGCTTGTAGACGGCGGCCTGCTGGGGCGTGAGGTGGCCGAGAAGGGCGTCGTTGGCGGCCTTGCGGTAGGTGTTGCTGGCGAGGTAGTCGGCCATGACGGTGTCCCGCGGCACACCGAGCGCGGTCAGCAGGGCGGCGTTGGACCATCCCGTGCGGTCCTTGCCGGCGGTGCAGTGGAAGAGCACGGCGCGCGCGTCGTCCTCGCGCATGCCGTCGAGCACCTGGGTGTACGCCTTCTTGCCGCCGTCGCCGCTGACCATGGCCTTCTCGGCGTCGATCATCATCCGCTCGGCCTCGGCGGGGGTCCTCGGCATGCCCTGGAAGGCCCCCGAGCCCGCGAAGACGTCGGCGACGACGTAGTCGGCACCGGCCGGGACCTTGTCGGGGTCCTTGGCGCGCTCGCTCTCCATGCGAAGGTCGAAGACGGTCCTGACGCGCAGGCGCCGGAGCGTGGCCTGGTCCTCGGCCGTCAGGTTGTTCAGGGCGTCCGAGCGGTAGACCTCGCCCATCCTGACCCACTGGCCGTTCTCGGTGCGGTAGCCGCCCGCGTCACGGAGGTTGACCGTTCCGGAGAGCTCGACGAGCCGGTCGGCGAGCCGCAGGCCCTGGCCGTGATCGGCCTGGAACCAGAACCACTGGCGGTCCGCGGCGGGCAGACCGGTGACCACGGCCCGGCCGGTGGCGCCGCCTCGCGCGACGACCCTGCCGTGCGCGTGGATCTCCACGCGCGTGACGCCCTCCGCCTTCCAGTGGAGGGAGAACGAACCGTCGCCGCCGGCGGTGACCGTGGCCTCGGTGAAGGGAATGGCCCGGCCGGAACGGTGCTGGACGGGGCTTCCGGGCAGGCCGCGCTCGGCGGCGCCGGCTGCCGGTGCGAGGGGCAGGCCGAGGGCGAGAGCGGAGACGACGGCGGTCGCGGAGAGGGTTGCCTTGTTCATGGTCGTGAGAGTGGGCGGCCGGGCCGAACGCCGTATGAACGCGACGTGGCTGGATGTCGCCCCCTCGAAGGCGGATGGCAAAACATGCCACCTATGCAAACCATGCAGACCTGGGGACAGCACACACCTGGCCGAGAGGTCGTCTCATTCGATCGGGCAGTGAGGCCCGCATCCGATCGACGCGCCAAGAACTGTGACATACCCCCCAGGGCTGCGGCGTGTTGAGCATCCGCCCGGACGTCTTTGAGTATGCGTACGCATGTCACGTCAGTTCTCCGGTGGCGAGAGTGGTGCCGGACCAAGCGAAAGGGAGACCACCGTGCACACGCCCCGAAAGACGAACCCGTCCGCCCCTGCCCCGCGTCCCGGAAAGGGCCGTCTCATGGCTGCCGCTCTCGCGAGCGCGGCCGCAGTCGTGGCCCTCACCGGATGCGCCGGTGTCGAGTACCGGGAGGACATCTGCAGCAGCAACGAGTACCCCGCCCTGTCCGTGGGCGGTACCGGCTCCGTCTGCGTCTCGGACAAGCAGGAGCCTCCGGCGGGATTCGTGCGATACCCGGAGGGCAAAGTGCCCCGGCAGGTCGACGACGAGTGGGACCTGTACTGGGACACCCACACGCTCGACAAGGACGGCAATGTCGTCGACGCCCCGGACGCGGGCTGACCTGGAAAAGCCGATCCGACCAGCCCGCCTGACACCGGACACGGCTGCAGTCGCAGAGTCAGGCGGTCGGGCCCTCGTCAGGTTCTCACCGGTCTCGCGCAGCGACGGACCGTGATCCCCGGAGCGGCGACATCATGAGTGGCACCGTGACGGAGAGGGACGAGGGTGGCCAGGAGTCGGTCGACGAACACCAGCTGGTGCTTCGCGCCGGTCTCCACCACACGCTTCCCGCTTCCGCGGCCGCGAGACAAGCACTGCACGAGACGTGTTCCCCGCCATCTGACCATCAACCATCCAGGGTTCGAGGTCTCACCGCTTACCGCGCACGAGCTCGTTGACCGCGAGGTCGTCGTTGTTGTTCGGGGCCCCTCCCCCGTCGGCTTGACGGCACAGCAACGTGAGGTGTTCTTTCAACGGTCGAAGAGCGCCGAGGCGTCATGCGCTCGCCTGCGTTCCCGCGTGCGGTCTTTCCGGGCGGGGCTTCGTGTCGAGTTCCTACGCTGCCCCACGCGGACCGCCCCGGCGCGTCGGGCCGACAGCGCAGGCAGGGGCCCTGCCTCCTGCGACGCGGGTGCCCGGGAGCGGTGTGAGCGCTGCTGACTCGGGTAGTCGGGCCGGCATGTTCAGACACCGACGTGTAAGGGTTGCGTGCGTCCTGCTGGTCAGCTGGGGGGCGCTGACCGCCATGGGGCGCTGGGCGGAGCACGCCCCATGGCCGAGGGCCATGGGGAACGGACTGCTGCTGGGGTGCGTGGTGGCGGGTACGTGGTGGTTCGCCGAGATGACACAGGGGCGATCATCACGAAGGAGGGCTCCATACCCAGCTCTCCCGGAGCGAGCCGACATCCACCCGGAGCAGGAGTCAGCACCTGAGGATCGTGCGGAGAAGGGTCTCAGGAGTGGTCGGTGATCCCGTGTCGGCGAGGCACTGAGCGCGAGAGAGGGGCGCCTTGCCGGGTTGGAGCGGGAGTTGGAGCATGGGCCGCTGGTCCACGGCCGGGCGGACCAGCGGTGGAGGCCGGCGCGGGTGAGGAAGACGCCGACCTGGCAGTTCTCCATCCGTCCCGCGGTCCCGGAACACTGCCGCCGGACCCCGGCCCAACGGTCTCCCTTCTTCAGGAAACCGGCGTCGTCGACGATCAGCACTGCCTCCGGGTCGCCGAGACGCTCGACGACGTACTCGCGCACATCGTCCAGGACCTCGTCCGCATCCCGGTCGATCCGGTTCAGCAGCCGGTGGATCCGGTCCGGACCCGCGTGCCCGGCCTCCTCCGCCGGCGTCCAGCCGTTCTTCCGCTCCAGCGGAGCGCTCAGCCCCCGCATATGTGCCAGCGCCGATTCACGCGGATCCGACCTGGCGAAACGGTGCACGAATACATCGCACTGATGCTCCGCGCGGTGCGTGCAGGGGGGGGATGCGGACGCCCTGCCGCATCCCCTCTCCCGCCCCGCTACGCGCCGCTCCGCGTGTCGTCGGGAGCGGGCAGGAAGCCCGTCTTCCCGAAGTACGTCAGATAGCGGAGCAGCACCTCGTCCGTCAGGGGCGGCAGGGCGACCCCGAGGTCCGCGAGGGCCGTGGCCGAGGCGCGGGAGTCGAAGCGCCGGGGAGCGCCGTGCGCGGTGGGGTGGCCGGCGCCGAGGAACAGCTGGGCGGCGTTGTCGTGACGGGCCGCCACGAGGGACGTCCACTCCTGCGCCGACACCGTCCTGAGCGCGTACCCCATGCTCTGCGCCACGGCGAACACCCGGTCCAGGCCCGGCGCGTCCGGATGGGTCAGGTGGTACGCGTCCGGCCCCCGGCCCGTCCCGGCCGGGACGGTCGTCGCCAGGGCCACCACCGCGGCGCTGACGTAGTCCACCGGCACCCAGTCCGTCGAGCCGGGCGGCAGGTCCGGCACCGCCTCCGCCTGGAGGCAGCCCTTGATCAGACGCCACAGCAGGTCACGGTCCTGGCAGGCCCCGGTGGCCGTGTCGCCGCTGATCCGGGCGGGGCGGTGGACGGTCACCGGCAGGCCCCGTTCCCGCGCCAGCCCCACCAGGCCCTCGGCCACCCATTTGCTCCGCGCGTACCCGTCCGGGAGGCGGTCCGCCGGCCCGGTGGGCGTCGACTCGGTGACGGTGGCCGGGACGTCGGCCGGCGCGTACACGCTCGTCGTCGACACGTAGTGCAGGCCCGGGGCGTCGGAGTCGGCGAGCAGGCGCAGCAGTTCCTCGGTGCCGGAGACGTTGGCCGCCCGCAGGTCGCCGTACCCGGCGGCGAAGTTGACCGAGGCGCCGTTGTGCAGCACCGGGCCGAGGCGGCGCACCAGGGCGGACCGGACCTCCGGTGCGAGCCCGAGGCCGGGGGCCGCCAGATCGCCGGGCACGGGCCGGACCAGGTGCTCGTAGCGCTCCCGCCACAGTCCGTACCGTTCCAGGTTGGCTCGCAGCCGCTCTCCCGCCTCCCGCTCGCCGGTGGCGCGGACCAGGCAGTCGACCGGGCCGTCCGTCGCCTCGATGAGGTCGCGCAGGAGGAAGGCCCCGAGGAAGCCGGACGCTCCGGTCAGCAGCGGCCGGGGGGACGGCCGGGACGGCCGTCGGGTGGCGCCCGCCCCGCCTGTGGCACGGCCGGCGCCGGTGATGTCGGCGGCGAGCCGCACCTCGGCCGCCAGATCCACCGGTTCCGGCGCGGCCGCCGCGGCGTCCGCCGGAGCGGCCAGCAGCGCGGCCACGCCCTCGGGCGTCGGGGCGGCGAACAGGGCCCGCAGCGACAGGCGCCTACCGCACCGCTCCTCGATCCGCTGCGCGAGCGTCACGGCGAGCAGCGAGTGTCCGCCGAGTGCGAAGAAGTCGTCGGTGACGCCCACGCGCGCCGCCCCCAGCGTTTCCGCGAACACGGCGCACACCTGCCGTTCGCGCGCCGTGCGCGGCTCGCGGCCGCCGGCGTCCGGGCCGGTGCCGGGGACGGTGCCCGGTGCGGGCAGGGCCCGGCGGTCGGTCTTGCCGTTGGGGGTCAACGGCAGGGCGGCGAGCGGCACGTGGGCGGAGGGCACCATGTGCGCGGGCAGTACGGCGGCGAGCCGGGAGCGCACCTCGGCGCCGTCCGGGCCCGCCGTGCCGGGTGCCGCCACCGTGTACGCGACCAGCCTCCGGTCGCCCGGCCGGTCCTCCCGGACCGTCGCGCAGGCCGCCGCCACCCCGGGCAGCGCGGTCAGCGCCGCCTCGACCTCCCCCAGCTCGATCCGGAAGCCGCGCAGCTTGACCTGGTCGTCCGCCCGGCCGACGTACTCGAGCTGTCCGCCACGGGTCCACCGGACCAGGTCGCCGGTGCGGTACATGCGGCTGCCGGCCGGGTCGGCGGGGTCGGCCACGAACCGGGACGCCGTCAGCCCCGGTCGGCCGTGATAGCCGCGGGCCACTCCCTCGCCCGAGACGTACAACTCGCCGGTCACGCCGGGCGGGACGGGCCGCAGCCGGTCGTCGAGGACGCGGACCCGGGTGCCGTCGACGGGCGCCCCGATGGGGACGGTACGGTCCGGCGCGTGGGGTCCCCGCGCGGACAGGAAGCCGCTCATCGTGGCGCACACGGTGGTCTCCGTCGGCCCGTAGGCGTTGACCAGGAAGCGGTCCTCCGCCCACGTGCGCACCAGTGCCGGCGGGCACGCCTCGCCCGCCAGCACGATCGTGGTCCCGGCGGGCAGCGAGTCCGGCGGCATCACGGCCAGGGCGGCGGGCGGCAGGGTCAGGTGCGTGATGGCGTGCTCGCGGACCCGTGCGGCGAGTGCCGGGCCGGGCAGCAGCGCGTCGCGCTCGTCGATCTCCAGGCAGGCCCCTGACAGGAGGGCCATGCACAGCTCCCAGAAGGCCGCGTCGAAGCTGATCGACGCCAGGTGCAGCACCCGGCTCTCCGGCGTGACGCGCAGCCGCCGTGCCTGCGTTCCGGCCATCGCCTCCACACCGCGGTGGGTGACGACGACGCCCTTGGGCCGGCCGGTGGAGCCCGAGGTGTAGATGACGTATGCGGGGTGGGCCGGGTCCGGGGTCGCGCCGCGACGCTCGCCGTCCGGTCCGCTCGGCCGGCCGTCGGCCGTGGTCGGCGTCGGGGATCCGTCGCCCTCCTCGTCCGCTCCGGGGTACAGATGCGGCACGGGTGTCCCCGGCAGCGCGGCGTGCAGGCGGGGGGTGGTCAGGAGCAGGCGGGGCGCGGCGTCGGTGAGCATGTGGGCCAGGCGCTCCGCCGGGTAGTCCGGGTCCAGCGGCAGGTAGGCCGCTCCCGCCTTCATCACCGCGAGCAGGGCGACGACCAGCTCGCGGTCGCGCGGCAGCGCCACGGCGACCCGGTCCTCGGGTCCGATGCCGCGCGCGGCCAGCCGGCGGGCTAGGGCGTCGGCGCGGGCGTCCAGCTCGCGGTAGGTCAGTGTCGTCGTGGCGTCGCGGACGGCGGGGGCGTCGGGGGCGCGCCGCGCCTGGCGCGCGAAGAGCTCCGGCAGGCTGCGCCCCGGCGTTTCCCGCACCGGGCCGGTCTCCCACCGGGCGAGCCGCGTGCGCTCTTCGGCGCCGACGACGTCGTAGGCGTGGAGCGGCAGTCCGGGATCGGCGACGACGGCGCCGAGCAGCCGTCGCAGCCGCTCCGCCAGGGCCCGTACGGTCTCCGCGTCGAACAGCTCCGTCGCGTAGTCGACCGAGGCGTGCAGGACGTCGGGCGTTCCGTCGGGGGTGTACGACTCGGCGAAGGTGAACGACAGGTCGAACTTGCTGACCCCGAGGTCGGCGGGAAGCGCGTGCGCGGTGAGTCCCGGGAGGTCGACGGGCGCGGCCGGGGTGTGGTTCTGGAGCACCAGCATGGTCTGGAAGAGCGGGTGGTGGTGCTGTGACCGTGCCGGGTTGAGGAGTTCCACCAGGCGCTCGAAGGGCACGTCCTGGTGAGCGTACGCGCCCAGGTCGAAGTCGCGGACGCGCTCGAGGAGTTCGGTGAAGGTCGGGTCGCCGCTGAGGTCGGTCCGCAGCACCAGGGTGTTCACGAAGAAGCCGACCAGGTCGGTCGTGGCCTCGTCGGTGCGGCCCGCGACGGCGGTGCCCAGCGGGATGTCGTCGCCGGCGCCGTGCCGGGAGAGCAGCAGCGACAGCGCGGCCTGCAGCACCATGAAGACGCTGCACCCCTGGGCCCGGGCGAGGCCGATGATCCCGCGGGCGGTCGCCGCGTCCAGCGTGAAGGAGTGGGTGGCGCCGTGGTGCCGGGGCACCGCGGGCCGGGGTCGGTCCCGGGGCAGCTCGATCTGCTCCGGTATCCCGAGCAACGCCTTTTGCCAGAAGGAGAGTTGCTGCGCCATCAGGCTGTCGGGGTCGTGCTCGTCGCCGAGCAGCTCGTGCTGCCACAGGGTGTAGTCGCCGTAGTCGGCCGGCAGGGGCGCCCAGGTGGGCGCCGTGCCGGTGACGCGGGCCCGGTAGGCGGCCCCGAGGTCGCGGGCGAGCGGTGCCAGCGAGGAGCCGTCGGCGGCGATGTGGTGCACGACGAGGACGAGGACGTGGGACGCGTCGTCGATTCGCAGCAGCGTCGCCCGCAGCGGCAGCGTCCGCTCGATGTCGAGGGGGTCGGCGGCTGCGGCGGCGATGCGGTCCGCCAGCTTGTCCTCGTCGACGGTGTCGAGGAGGAACGGCGGGCGCGCCTCCCCGGCCGCGAGGACCTGCTGCACCGGGCCTTCGGCGTCGGCCGGGAAGACGGTGCGCAGCGCCGCGTGGCGGTCGACGACGTCGGTGAGGGCCCGCCGCAGGGCCTCCGGGTCGAGGGGTCCGTCAAGCCGCACCGCGAAGGGGATGTTGTAGGTCGCGGACGGGCCGTCGAGCCGGTGCAGGAACCACAGGCGGCGCTGGGCGTACGACAGCGGCAGCGCGTCCGGGCGGCGCCGGGGTGCCAGGGGCGGCCGGGCCGGCCGCTCCGCTCCTTCGAGCGCGGCGGCGAGCGCGGCGACCGTCGGGTTCTCGAACAGGGTGCGGATCTCCACCTCCGTGTCCAGGAGCGCCCGGATCCGTCCCACCAGCAGGGTCGCCAGCAGGGAGTGCCCGCCCAGGGCGAAGAAACTGTCGTCGGCGGTGACCTGCGGCACGCCGAGGACATCGGCGAACAGGCCCGCGAGGATCTCCTCGCGGGCCCCGCGCGGCGCCCGGCCCCGTGCGCCGGAGGGCGCTTCGGGCACCGGCAGCGCCGTCCGGTCCAGCTTGCCGTTCGGCGTCAACGGCAGCGCCGCCAGCGGCTGTACGACCTGGGGAACCATGTACGCGGGGAGCCGGCGGCCCACGTGCGCGGTGAGGACGCCCGGGTCGGCCGTGCGGCCGGCGGCCGGTACGACGTAGGCCGTGAGCGTCCGGTCGCCGGGCAGGTCCTCGCGGACCAGGACGCAGGCGGCCCGCACCGACGGGTGGTCGCGCAGCACCGCCTCGATCTCGCCGGGCTCGATGCGGTGGCCCCGCAGCTTGATCTGCTGGTCGGCGCGCGCCACGTACACCAGGCGCCCGTCGCCGTTCCAGCGCACCAGGTCGCCGGTCCGGTACATCCGCCCGCCGGAGGGGTCGGTGGGGTCGGCGACGAACCTGGTCGCCGTCAGCCCCGGCCGGCCCAGGTATCCGCGCGCCACTCCCGGTCCGGCCAGGTACAACTCCCCTTCGGCTCCCACCGGTACGGGGCGCAGCGCGGCGTCCAGGACGAGGGCGCGCGTACCGTCGAGCGGGCGGCCAATCGGCGGCACCCCGCCCGGGACGTCGTCCGGCCGCACCCGGTGGAGGGTGGCGAAGGTGGTGGTCTCGGTGGGTCCGTACGCGTTGAGCACCCGGGTGTCCGGGCAGGTGGCCGCAAGGCGTTGCAGCACGCCGGGAGCGGCGGCCTCGCCGCCCGCGGCGGCCAGCCGCAGTGCGCCCAGGGCGCCGGGATCGGTCTCGGCGAACACGTTGAACAGGGCCGTGGTGAGGAACGCCGCCGTCACGCCCTCGCGGTCCACCAGGTCCCGGAGCACCGCCGGCTGCAACGTCCCCTCCGGCGCCACCACGATCCGCCCACCGCGCAGCAGCGGCACCCACATCTCGAAAGTGGCGGCGTCGAAGACGTACGCCGAGTGCAGCAGCACCACGTCCGCGACACCGCCGTCCCACGTCCGGTCCGCCGCG
Source organism: Streptomyces sp. NPDC107498 (assembly GCF_055582805.1). Taxonomy (NCBI): domain Bacteria; kingdom Bacillati; phylum Actinomycetota; class Actinomycetes; order Kitasatosporales; family Streptomycetaceae; genus Streptomyces; species Streptomyces sp. NPDC107498. The sequence goes on from NZ_JBVJPE010000011.1 coordinate 41,938, forward strand.
AGTGCCGCCACGTCGCGGTGGCAGACGCCGACGGCCTTGGGCAGCCCGGTCGATCCGGAGGTGAACATCACGTACGCGAGACGGGCGCCGCCGGCGGGCGCGGGCAGCGCACCCGGAGCGGCCGCACCGTCCCGGACCCGCCCCGCGCCGTCCACGGTCACCACCCGCACCTCGGTCCCCAGCTCCCGCAGCCACGGATGCGTCCGGGTGGCCTCATCGACGATCAGCAGCCGTGGCGCGGCGACGGCGGCCACCCGGGCCAGCCGCTCGGCGGGCCAGCGGGGGTCGAGCGGCACGTAGGCGGCGCCGGCCCGCAGCACCCCCAGTGCGGCGGTGACCTGGGCGGCCGAGCGGCCCAGGAGGATGCCCACGCCTTCCTCGGCGGCCACGCCGAGGCCGGTCAGGGTGCCGGCCACCGCGTCGGCGAGGCGGCAGAGCTCCGCGTACGTCAGCCGCTCGGCGCCGCCGGACACCGCCACCGCGTCCGGGTGCCCGGCGGCCTGCCGGGCGACGGCCGCCGCCAGGTCGGTGGTGGACCAGGCGGGCGGGAGTTCGGCGCCACGCCCGTGTGTCAGGAGCTCCTGCCGTTCCCCGTCCAGCAGTACCGACAGGCCGTCCGCCGGCCGGTCCAGGCCGCCCTCGGACAGGGTGACCAGCAGCCGGCGCAGCCGTTCGACGGTACGGGCCACCTCGGTCCGGTCCAGTACGGCGGTCCGGAAGCCGAACGTGACCCGTAGCCGGTCGCCGGGGGCGACGGTCAGGGTGAGCGGGTAGTGCGCCGCGTCCGTCCCCTCGACTCCGGTGACGGTGAGACCGGGCAGTCCTTGCCGGGCGGTGTTCAGGGCCTCCGCGTCCAGCGGGTAGTTCTCGAACACGAGCAGGCTGTCGAAGAGTTCGTCCAGGTCGGTGACCTTGCGCAGCTCGGTCAGCCCCACGAACTGGCTGCCGAGCAGCCGCCCCTGTTCGTCCTGGAGCCGGGCCAGCAGCTCCCCCGTGGCCTCGCCGGGCAGCGTCCTGACCCGGACCGGGACGGTGTTGATGAACAGGCCCACCATCGACTCGGCTCCGGGCAGCTCCGGCGGGCGGCCGGACACGGTCGTGCCGAACACCACGTCGGCGCGTCCGGTGAGCCGGGCGAGGAGCAGCCCCCAGGCTCCCTGCAGCAGGGTGTTCAGGGTGAGCCGGTGGTCGCGGGCGGTGGCCCGTAACCGCCGGGTGACGGCCTCGTCCAGCTCCAGGACCAGCGTCTCCGGCAGCGCGGCGCCCCCGGGCCGCGAGTCCTCCGCGTCCCCTCGCCCGGCGGGGTCCTGCGGGTCCGGCCGGGCGGCCACCGGCCCGCCGCGCCCGGCGAGCAGCGTCGGCGCCTCCACCCCGGCGAGGGCGGTGCGCCAGACGTCCAGCGCGGCCGGCCGGTCCTGTCCGGCCAGCCAGGCCAGATAGTCGCGGTACGGGGTGACCCTGGGCAGGGCGGCGTCGTCGCCGCGGTGGGCGTACAGCGTGAACAGCTCACGTACCAGCAGCGGCATCGACCAGCCGTCGAGCAGGATGTGATGGCACGTCATCACCAGCCGGTACCGGGCCGGGCCGGTGCGCAGCAGGGCGAAGCGCATCAGCGGCGGCGTGGTCAGGTCGAAGCGCCGCAGGCGGTCCTCGGCGAGGAAGTCCTGGAGCCGGTCCTCGGCCGTGCGGGCGCCGGGGGTGAGGTCGGTGCCGGTGCCGGACGGCAGGGTCAGGTCGTGCTCCGCCAGCGGCACGGACACCTCGGCGGCCACCACCTGCACCGGTTGGTCCAGCTCCTCGTGGAGGAAACCGGCCCGCAGGTTGGCGTGCCGGTGCAGCAGGGCCGCCACGGCCGCGCGCAGGGCCGGCAGGTCCACGGTGCCTTCGAGCGCGAAGACGAACTGCGTGGTGTAGACGTCCACAACCGCGGAGTCGTACAGGGCGTGGAAGAGCATGCCCTCCTGCAGCGGCGTCAGCGGCAGTACGTCCTCCAGCTGGAACCCGGTCACTTGCGTCCACCCCACTTGTTCTTCAGTCGGTCGATCTGGGTCTGGTCGAGGGAGACCAGGGGAAGGTCGGACGGCGTCCAGCCGCCCGCGTCGGGCTGTTCGGCGTGTTCGGCGATCGCCCGCAGGGCCCGGCCGAACGCCTCGGCGAGCGCCGTGACCTCCGTCTCGGGGAGCAGTTCCGCGGGCCAGGTCCAGCGCGTCACGAGGCACGGTCCGCCGGGCCGGTCCTCCGTGTGGGCGTTGACGTCGAGGACGTGGTGGACGGGCGCGCCGGGGTCCTGGACGGCGGGCGCCCCGCCGTCCAGCAGCACCTCCCAGTCGCCCGCGTCGCCACCGGGGCCGCCGTCCGGGCCGGCGTGCCGTGCGGGGGCGGCGTACCGCCCCAGGTAGTTGAAGCCGATCTCGGGGGGTGCGGCCTCCTGGAGACGGACGCGGGCCACGGGGTCGAGCCACCGCAGCACCCCGTAGCCGATGCCGTGGTCCGGCACCGCCCGCAGCTGCTCCTTGACCCGCTTGACGGCCCGGTCCACCAGCCCTCCGTCGAAGCGGCCGGGGTCCCGCGGGTCGAGCGGCCCGGGGTCCAGCAGCACCGGATACAGGCTGGTGAACCAGCCGACCGTCCGGGACAGGTCGACGTTCCCGGCGATCTGCTCGCGGCCGTGGCTCTCCAGGTCGATCCGCACTCCGGCGTCCTCGGGGCCGGGCGTGCCGAGTGCCCCGGCGGGTCGGTCGCGCCGGCTGCGGACGGCCAGGGCCAGCGCGGTGAGCAGGACGTCGTCCACTCCGGCGTGGAAGGCCTGGGGGGCGGTGGTGAGCAGTGGCTGGGTCCAGGTGGCGTCCAGGCGGGTGGTGAGGGTGCGACAGCGGCCGGCGGTGTCCCGTTCCGGGTCGAGCGGCCGGCGACCGAGCGGTGGCACCGTGCCCGCCGACATGTCCTCCCACAGCGGCAGTTCGGCCGCGCGGGCGCCGTCCCGGCCCTGCGTGGCGAGGAGCCTCGCCCAGCCCCGGTAGGAGGTGTGGACCGGCGGCAGGGCGGGGGCGGCACGGTCCGTGCCGGCGGATCGTGAGCCGGTCGTGGCGCTCCAGGCCGTCGCCAGGTCCTCGGCGAGGATCCGCCAGGACACGGCGTCGACCGCGAGGTGGTGGACGAGCAGCAGCAGCCGTCCGCGGGCCCGCGGGCCGGCGTCCGCCCACACGGCCTCGAGCACCCGGCCGTGCGCGGGCCGCAGCCGGCCCCGTGCCCGCTCCCCCGCCTCGGCGAGGGCGGCCCGGACGCGTTCCTCGTCCAGTCCGGCGACGTCGATCCGCGTGAAGCGCGCACGGACGTCCACCGCGCCCCGCGGCAGCGTTTCCGGCAGCGCCTCGCCGCCCACCGCGCGGCCGACGCGCAGCCGCAGCGTGTCGTGGTGGTCGACGAGCAACTGGAGCGCGGCAACGAGGTCGTCCTGCGCGGCGCCGAGGGGCGTGCGCAGCACTCCGGACTGGTGGTAGCCGTCGGTGGGACCGGGCCGGTCGAGGAACCAGGCCGCGATGGGGGTGAGCGGCAGGGTGCCCACGCCGTCGTCGGCCGGTGCGGCGGCCTGGCCGTCGAGCTCGGTGGCCGCCGCGGCCACCGCCTCGGGCGTACGGTGCAGGAAGACGTCCTTGGGGGTGATGCCGAGGCCCCTCTCGCGCGCCCGGCTGACCAGTTGGATGGACAGGATGCTGTCGCCGCCGAGCGCGAAGAAGTCGTCGTCGCGCCGGGCCGCCGGGCCGCGCAGCACGGCCCCGTACAGGTCGCACAGGATCCGCTCCCGTGCCGTGCGCGGCGTCCCGTCCCCCGCACGGCCGCCCTCCGGACCGGCCGGGGCGGGCAGGGCCCGCCGGTCCGTCTTGCCGTTGGGCAGCAGCGGCAGCGCGTCCAGGCGGACGAAGACGGCGGGCACCATGAAGACGGGCAGCAGCGCCGTCAGCCGTTCGCGCAGCGTGGCGTCGTCCGCCGTGGCGGCGCCGTCGGGGCCGGCCGCGAGGTAGGCGACGAGCCGCTGCTCGCCCGGGCGGTCCTCGCGGACGAGGACACAGGCGGCGCCGACGCCGTCGAGGCCGGCGAGCGCGGCCTCGATCTCGCCCGGCTCGATGCGCAGACCGTGCAGCTTGACCTGGTCGTCGGCGCGGGCCACGTACCGCAGCAGCCCGTCGGCCCGCTGCCGGACGAGGTCGCCCGTACGGTACATGCGCGCGCCGGCGGGTCCGAAGGGGTCGGCGACGAACCGGCCGGCCGTGAGCCCGGGGAGGTTCAGATAGCCGCGGGCCAGGCCCTCCCCCGCCAGGTACAGCTCACCCGTCACGCCCGGCGGCACGGGCCGGAGCGCCGTGTCGAGGACGTAGGCGCGGAGGTTGTCGACGGTCCGGCCGATCGGCACGGATGCGTCGCCGGCGGACGCGCCCGCGCCGTCGGGGCCGCACACGCGGTGGCCGGTGGCGTCGATGGTCGCCTCGGTCGGCCCGTACAGGTTGTGCACCTCCACGCCCCATGCGCGGGCGGCCCGTTCGGCCAGCGCGGCGGTGAGCGGCTCGCCGCCGCACAGGACGGCGCGCAGCTCGGCCGGCGGCTCCTGGCCCTCGGTCTCGGTGAGGACGAGGGAGAGCAGCGACGGTACGAACTGGGCGACGGTCACTCCCGCCTGCCGCATCCGGGCCAGCAGCTCCGCCGGGTTCTGGTGGAGGGCCGGCGGTACGGGGCAGGTGGTGCCGCCGTGCAGCAGTGGCAGCCAGGTCTCCCACACGGAGGCGTCGAAGCTCGGCGAGGTGCGGGCCAGGATCCGGTCCGCACCGGTGAGCGCGAGGTGGTCCGCCAGCCAGGCCATGTGGTTGGTGAGGGCGGCATGGGTGACGACGACGCCCTTCGGGCGGCCGGTGGAGCCGGAGGTGTGGAGCACGTACGCGGCGTCGAGGGGGCGCGGGCCGTCCGCGGCGGTCACGGCGCCGGCCGCCTCGACCACCACGCCGGCGGGCGCCGTCCCCTTCACCGGCTCCCCGGCCGCTCCGACGAGGAGCACCGGGACCGCCGGCTCCGGCAAGGTGAGCGGGCGCGCCTCGGGCGCGACCAGCAGGACGGGGCGGGCGTCGGCCAGGACGAGGGCGAGGCGGGCCGCCGGATATTCCGGGTCGACCGGGAGCCAGGCCGCCCCCGCCTTGGCCACGGCCAGCATCGCCACGACCTGGGCGGCGGTGCCCGGCAGCGCGAGGGCCACCACGTCCCCGCGTCCCACGGCGCGGGCCCGCAGCTCACGGGCCAGCCCGTCGGACAGCCGGTCGAGTTCCGCGAAGGTCAGGTCCCGCTCGGCCGTCCGGACGGCGACGACGTCGGGGGTGCGGTCGCGCTGCGCGCGGAACGCCTCGGGCAGGGTCCGGGCGGGCAGCGGCCGTTCGGGGCCGTGGCCGGCCCGGAGCAGCGCCGTCCGCTCGTCGGCCGTCAGGACCGGCACGTCCCGGACGCGCCGGCCGGGGTCGGCGGCGAGCGTGCCGAGCAGCCGGCCCAGCCGCGCCGCCAGTGCCTGCGCGGTGGCGGGGTGGAACAGGTCGGTGGAGAACTCGAGGACGCCGTCGAGGCCGTCGGGCCGTCCCGTCCCGTCCCGGCGCTCCGTGAACGTGAACGTGAGGTCGAACTTGCTGATGCCGGTGCGCACCGGCACGTCGCGGACGGTGAGGCCGGGCAGCTCGACGGACGCCTCGGCCTGGTTCTGGAGCACCAGCATGGTCTGGAACAGCGGGTGGCGGTTCTGCACCCGGGCCGGGTCCAGCGCGTCGACCAGCCGCTCGAACGGCACGTCCTGGTGCGCGTACGCCGCCAGGTCGAAGTCCCGCACGCGGTCGAGGACCTCGGTGAAGGCGGGGTTTCCGCTCAGATCGGTGCGCAGGACCAGGGTGTTGACGAAGAAGCCGACCAGGTCGTCCAGGGCCTCGTCGGTGCGGCCCGCGACGGGCGTGCCGAGCGGGATGTCCTCGCCCGCGCCGTGCGCGGCCAGCAGCACCGCCAGCCCGGCCTGCAGCACCATGAAGAGGCTGCACCCGCGGGCCCGGGCCAGATCGGCCAGCGCCCGGTGCGTGTCGGCGTCCACCGGGAAGGCGAAGGCGTCGCCCCGGTGGGTGGCGACCGCGGGCCGCGGCCGGTCCCACGGCAGGTCCAGCAGATCGGGCAGTCCGTCGAGGGCGGTCTTCCAGAAGTCCAGCTGCCGGGCCGCCGTACCGGCCGGATCGTCCTCGTCGCCGAGGAGCGCGCGCTGCCACAGGGTGTAGTCCGCGTACTGGACGGGAAGGGCGGTCCACCCGGGCTCCTCGCCGGCCGTCCGCGCCCGGTAGGCCTGGCCGAGGTCGCGGGCGAGCGGCGCCAGCGACCAGCCGTCGCCCGCGATGTGGTGCACGAGCAGCATCAGGACGTGGGACTCGGGTGCGAGGCGCAGCAGCCGGGCCCGTACGGGCCGTTCGGTGCTCACGTCGAAGGCGTACGCGGTCTCGGCGGTCAGCACGGCGTCGAGGCGGTCCGGTGTGACGTCCCGCGGCGTGAGGTCGAGGTCGGCGCCCGCCGTGTCCAGCACCAGCTGCCGGGGCACGCCCCCGCTGTCGGGGAACACGGTGCGCAGGCTTTCGTGGCGCTCCACCACGTCCGCGAGGGCGCGGGCGAGGGCCTCGGTGTCGAGCGGGCCGTCCAGCCGCAGCACCAGCGGGACGTTGTACGTGGCCGAGGGCCCTTCGAAGCGGTTGAGGAACCACAGGCGCTGCTGCGCCGGGGACGGCGGCAGCGGATCGGGCCGCCGTTCCACCCGCGTCGGCCGGGGCCGGGCGGTCCCGGCTCCCTCCAGCGCGGCCGCGAGCGCGGCCGGGGTCGGGTGCTCGAAGACGAGCCGGACCTCCGCCTCCACGCCGAGGGCGGTGCGCAGCCGGGCCGCGAGCCGGGTGGCGAGCAGGGAGTGTCCGCCCAGCGCGAAGAAGTCGTCGTCCGGGTCCACGCTCGCCCGGCCGAGGAGACCGGCGAACAGGCCGCAGACGATCTCCTCGCGGGCGGTGCGCGGGGCCCGGCCGGACCCCGGGGCGTCGTACGCGGGCAGCGGCAGCGCCGCGCGGTCCACCTTTCCGTTCGGGTTCAGCGGCAGCGCCTCCAGCGGCACCACCGCGGTGGGCACCATGTAGGCGGGGAGCACCCGTCCGACGGTGCGGGCCAGTTCGGCGGGATCGGGGCGGGCGCCGGCGTTCGGCACCACGTACGCGACGAGCCTCCGGTCGCCGGGCACGTCCTCGCGCACCAGGGCGAAGGCGTCCGCCACTCCGGCGCAGCCCGCGAGGACGCTCTCGATCTCGCCGAGTTCGATGCGGTAGCCGCGCAGTTTGACCTGTCCGTCGGCGCGTCCGACGTAGGCGAGGTGTCCGTGGGGCGTCCACCGCACGAGGTCGCCGGTGCGGTACATCCGCCCACCGGCCGGATCGGACGGATCGGCGACGAACCGCGCGGCGGTCGCTCCGGGGTGCCCCGTGTAGCCGCGGGCGACGCCGCGCCCCGCCAGGTAGAGCTCTCCGACCACTCCGGGCGGCACCGGGTTCAGCGCCCCGTCGAGGACCTGGACCCGCATGCCGTCGAGGGGGCGGCCGATCGGCGGCGGGCCGGCCGGGAGCTCGGCGGTGACGAGGTGGCGGGTGGCGAAGGTGGTGGTCTCGGTGGGGCCGTAGACGTGCAGGACCTGCGTGCCGGGTGCGTGGGCGGCGACCCGCTGCATGGCGTCGGGCGAGGCGAGTTCGCCGCCCGCGCACACCAGGCGCAGCCCGGCGTAGGCGTCCGCTCCGGTCTCGGCGATCACGTTGAACAGGGCGGTCGTCAGGAACACGGCGGTCACCCCGTGCCGGCGGACGGCCTCTTCGAGGGTGTGGGCCTCCAGCACCCCGTCGGGGGCGACGACGACACGTCCGCCGCCCAGCAGCGGTGCCCACACCTCGAAGGTGGAGGCGTCGAAGACGTACGCGGAGTGCAGGAGCACCGCGTCGACCGCGCCGTCCGCCCAGGCGGAGTCCGCCGCGAGGGCGGCCACGTCGGCGTGGCTGACGCCCACGCCCTTGGGCAGGCCGGTGGAGCCCGAGGTGAACATGATGTACGCGAGGGAGTCCGGACCGGGCACGCGGTCGACGGCGGACGGGCCGGACCGCACCGGGCGGCCGGGGCCGACGGCCCCGCCGGAGGAGGTCTCCGCGCGGCCGGGTCCGCCGGCCGTGCCCGCGTCCTCGCCGTCGTCCGCTCCCGCCGGCATCTGCCGCAGCAGCCGCCCGAGACGGTCCACGACCAGGACGGGGATCCGTCCGGCCCGTTCGGTGACCCAGGGGGTGGTGAGGGCGGCCTCGTCGACGACCAGCATGCGGGGGTCCGCCACGGCGGCGACCCGGTCCAGCCGTTCCGCGGGCCAGCGCGGGTCGAGCGGCACATAGGCGGCTGCCGCGCGCACGGTGCCGAGGGAGGCGGTGACCACCGCGGGGGCCCGGCTCAGCAGGACCCCGACGGCGCGTTCGGGTCCGGCGCCGAGACCGGCGAGGGCCTCGGCGAGGCCGGCGGAGAGACGGTCGAGCTCCGCGTACGACAGGTCCGTGCCACCGTCGGTGACGGCCACCGCGTCCGGGGCGCGTCCGACCTGCCGGGCGAAGAGCGCGGGCAGCGTGCGGTCCTCGGCGTCCCCGTCCGCCGGCAGGGGCCGGCCCGCGCCCCAGCGCCGTACGAGGGCGTGTTCGCCGGCTGTCAGCAGATCGTGGCCGCCCACGGGCCGGTCGGGCTCGGCGGCCACCCGGTCGAGCAGCCGGAGGAGCCGGGCCGCGAGGGCCTCGACGGTGCCGCGGTCGAACAGCGCGGTGGCGTACTCGATGCCGGCGGACAGGCCACCGCCGGCCCGGTCCTCGGTGAAGGCGAAGGTCAGGTCGAACTTGCTCAGTCCGTTGTGCACGAGCCGGTCCTCGACGTCGAGGCCCGGCAGGTCGGGGCGGGCGGGCTCCTGGTTCTGCAGCACCACCATGGTCTGGAACAGCGGGTGGTGGTCCCGGGCCCGGGACGGGTTCAGGACCTCCACCAGCCGTTCGAAGGGCACGTCCTGGTGGGCGTAGGCAGCGAGGTCGAAGTCCCTCACCCGGTCCAGCAGTTCGCGGAAGGTCGGGTTGCCGGAGAGGTCGGTGCGCAGCACGAGCGTGTTGACGAAGAAGCCGACCAGGTCCTCCAGCGCCTCATCCGTGCGGCCGGCGACGGGCGTGCCCAGCGGGATGTCGTCGCCGGCGCCGTGCCGGTGCAGCAGGGCGGCCACGGCCGCCTGGAGGACCATGAACAGACTGCTGCCGGACGCGCGGGCCAGCTCCACGAGCCGGGTGTGCAGGGCCGGCGGCAGGTCGAAGGGGACCACCGCGCCGCGCGGGTCGGTGACGGCCGGGCGCGGCCGGTCCAGCGGCAGGTCGATCAGACCGGGCAGTCCGGCGAGCGCGGTGCGCCAGTGGTCCAGCTGCTCGCGCACCAGGCCGCCCTTTTCACCGTCCTCGCCGAGGAGCGCGTGCTGCCACAGGGCGTAGTCGGCGTACTGGAGACCACCGCCCGCCGCGGGAGCCCGCCCGGCCAGCCGGGCCCGGTAGGCGTCGCCGAGGTGCCGGGCCAGCGGCCCGAGGGACCAGCCGTCCCCGGCGACGTGGTGGAGCACCAGGACCAGGACGTGGTGTTCGGGGGCGCACCGCAGCAGCCGGGTCCGCAGCGGCGGATCGGTGAGCACGTCGAACGGCTTGCGGACCTCGGCCAGGACGGCGGCCTCCAGATCCGCCGGCGCGGTGCTCTCGACGGCCGGGCGGGGCGCGGCGGCCGCCGTGGGCAGCACGACCTGGTGCGGGACGCCGTCGCGCTCGGGGAACACGGTGCGCAGGGCCTCGTGCCGCTCCACGACGTCCGCCAGTGCGGCGACCAGGACGTCCGGCTTCAGCGGTCCGCGCAGTTCGAGGACGAGCGGGATGTTGTACGAGGAGCTCGGCCCTTCCAGCCGGTTGAGGAACCACAGGCGCTGCTGCGCGAAGGACAGCGGCAGCGGATCGGGCCGCCGGGCGGCACGGGTCACCGGGGGCCGCGTCCGGGCCGCGGGATCCAGCGCCCGCGCGAGTCCGGCGGGGGTCGGGTGCTCGAAGAGGGTCCGTACGGAGAGGTCGGTGCCCAGCACGGCGCGGACGCGGCTGATCACGCGCATGGCGAGCAGCGAGTGGCCGCCCAGGTCGAAGAAACTGTCGTGCGGGCCGACCTCGCCGAGGTCCAGGACGTCGGCGAGGATCCCGGCGACGACCTCCTCCCGGGCGCCGAGCGGCGCGGCCGCGCCGCGCACCGGACCGGCGCCGGTCGCCGGCGCGGGCAGGGCGCGCCGGTCCACCTTGCCGTTGGGCAGCAGCGGGAGGGCGTCGAGGACGACGACCGCGTCGGGCACGAGGTGGTGCGGGAGCGTGCGCGCGAGCGCGTCCCGCAGCGCGGCGCTGACGGGCGCGGGCTCCTCGGAAGCGCCGGCCCCGGGCGCACGTGACGCGGCCGCGCCGGACACGGGTCCGCCCGTGACCGCGTACGCGACGAGCCGGCGCCGTTCGGGCGCGTCCTCGCGGACCACGGCGCACGCCGCCGTGACGCCCGGCAGGGCCCGGAGCGCCGCCGCCACCTCACCGGGTTCGACGCGGAAGCCACGGAGCTTGACCTGGTCGTCGGCCCGGGCGACGTGGGTGAGCAGTCCGTCGCGGTCCTGGCGGACCAGGTCGCCGGTGCGGTACATGCGGGTGCCGGGCGCCTCGAACGGGTCGGCGACGAAGCGCTCGGCGGTGAGGCCGGGGCGGTCGAGGTAGCCGTGGGCCAGGTTGGCTCCCGACAGGTACAGCTCGCCCGTCACGCCCGGCGGCACGGGCCTCAGCCGGTCGTCGAGGACGTAGACGCGCATGCCGTCGACGGGCCGGCCGATCGGCGCGGAACCGCCGCTGCCGGCCGCGGCCTCGTCTTCGGGCCCGCGCACCCGGTGGGCCGTCGCGTCGATGGTGGCCTCGGTGGGCCCGTACAGGTTGTGGACCTCGGCGTGCCACCGTACGGCCGCCTCGTCGGCGAGATCGCGCGGCAGCGCCTCGCCTCCGCACAGGACGGCGCGGAGGGCGGCCGGCGGGGCGGCGTCCGCCTCCTCGGCGAGGACGAGCGCCAGGTGCGAGGGGACGAACTGGGCGACCGTGACGTCGAAGCGGCGCATCCAGGACACCAGGGCGCGTGGATCGCGGTTGGCGTCGGGCGGCAGCACACAGACCTGGGCGCCGCGGGTCAGGGGCAGCCACCACTCCCACACCGAGGCGTCGAAGCTGGTCGACGTCCGCGCCAGCACCCGGTCCTCGGAGGTGAGGTCCAGGTGGCGGGCCAGCCAGTCCGTGTGCCCGGCCAGGGCGCCGTGCGGGACCACCACGCCCTTGGGGCGGCCGGTGGACCCGGAGGTGTAGACGACGTACGCGGCCTCCGCGGGAAGCGGCGTCCGGTGGCTGGTGTCCGCGGCCCCGGTCCGGGTGCCGGCCGGCGTCTGCGGGAGGGCGGCGTCGACGGCGAGCCGGGGGACGCCCGCGTCGGGCAGGGTGTCGGGGGCGCCTGCGCCGGTCAGCAGCAGGACCGGCCGCGCGTCTTCGAGCATCTGCCGGACGCGGGCGGGCGGGTAGCCGGGGTCGACCGGGACGTAGGCGGCGCCGGCCCGCAGCACCGCGAGGAAGGCGACCGCGGTGTCGACCGATGCGGGCACCGCCAGTGCCACCCGGGTGTCCGGGCCGGCACCGCGCGCCCGCAGGACGGCCGCCAGGGCGTCGGCGCGGGCGTCGAGACCGGCGTACGTGAGGGCGGTCCGTCCGTCGCGTACGGCCACCGCGTCGGGCGTGCGGGCGGCCCACTCCCGTACCGCTTCGGAGACGGGAGGGACCGGCCGCGTGAGCGGGGCACCGCGGCCGCCGTCCAGCGCCTCCGTCCGCTCGGCGGGCGTGAGGGCGTCGAGGTCGCCGATGTGCCGGTCGGGTGCGTCGACGGCCCGCGCGAGGATCCGGGCGAACCGCTCGGCCAGGGCGCGGGCGGTCGCCTCGTCGAACAGGTCGGTGGCGTACTCCAGATGACCGCCCAGCCGGACGTCACCGCTCCGCTCGCCGTCCCCGGAGCCGGATCCGGTCCCGGCTCCGGAGCCGGTCCCCGACCTGTCCGGGACCTCGATCAGCGAGAACGTGAGGTCGAACTTGCTGATCCCGGTGTGCCGGGACCGGTCCCGGACGGTGATGCCGGGCAGGGCGAGCTCCGCCCGCGCCTGGTTCTGCACCACCAGCATGGTCTGGAACAGCGGATGGTGGCCGCCGGACCGCTCGGGGTTCAGCTCCTCCACCAGCCGTTCGAACGGCAGGTCGGCGTGGTCGAAGGCCGCCAGGTCGAAGGCGGCGACCCGGGCGAGCAGGTCGCGGAAGGTGGGGTCGCCCGACAGGTCCGTGCGGAGCACCACCGTGTTGACGAAGAAGCCGACGAGATCGTCCAGGGCCTCGTCGGTCCGGCCTGCCACAGCGGTGCCCAACGGGATGTCGTCGCCGGCCCCGTGCGTCCGGAGGGTCACCGCCAGGGCGGCCTGGAGCACCATGAACGGGGTGCACCCCGCGTCCCGGGCCAGCCGTCGCAGACGCCCGTAGGTGTCGCCGTCCAGTGCGAAGGGAACGGCGGCGCCGCGGTGGCTGGGCGCCGCCGGACGCGGCCGGTCGTACGGCAGGTCGAGCCGGTCCGGAACGCCGTGCAGCGCCTTCCTCCAGTGGTCGAGTCGGCGCGCCTCGAGACCGTCCGGCGCGTCGCCGTCGCCGTCGCCGTCGCCGAGCAGTTCCCGCTGCCACAGCGTGTAGTCGGCGTACTGGACGCGCAGTTCGGGCCAGTCGGGCGCGTCGCCGGTCGTCCGGGCGCGGTAGGCGGCGCCGAGGTCGCGGCAGAGCGGGGCGAGCGACCAGCCGTCGGCGGCCACGTGGTGCAGCACGAGGACCAGGACGTGCCGGTCCGGGCCGGTCACGAGCAGGCGCGCGCGGACGGCGACGTCGGTGGCGAGGTCGAAGGGCGCGGCGGCCAGCTCTCGCACCGTGCGCTCCGCCCACGCCGCGGCCGGCTCTCCGGCCGGCGGCCGTTCGACCGGCAGGGGGACGAGGGAGCCGGCCGCCGTGGCGGGATGGATCACCTGGTGGGGCACGCCGTCGTGGTCGGCGAGCACCGTGCGCAGGCTCTCGTGGCGGGCCACCACGTCCGCCAGGGCGCCGCGCAACGCTTCGGTGTCCAGGGGTCCTTCGAGATCGAGGACGAGCGGCACGTTGTAGGCGTCGCTCGCTTCCTCGGTCCGGTTGAGGAACCACAGCCGGCGCTGGGCGAAGGACGTCGGAACGGGGTCGGGCCGGTGGCGTGGCAGGACGGGCGGCCGGGCGGTCCCGGCGGCGGCGAGGGCGCCGGCGAGGGAGGCGACGGTGGGGTGCTCGAACAGCTCCCGCAGTCCGAGCTCCCCGCCGGTGGCGGTCCGGACGCGGGCGAGGAGGCGGGCGGCGAGCAGCGAGTGCCCGCCGAGGGCGAAGAAGTCGTCGTCGACGCCCACCTCCGGCACTGCGAGGACGTCGGCGAAGAGGCCCGCGAGGAGTTCCTCGTGCGGGGTGCGCGGCGGCCGGGTGTCGGTGACGCGGATCCGGGGCGCGGGCAGCGCCGCCCGGTCCACTTTGCCGTTGGCGTTCAACGGCAGGGAGTCGAGGACGACGAACGCGGACGGCAGCATGTACGCGGGCAGGGTGCGGCCCAAGCGCCGGGCGAGGGCGGCCTCGTCCGGGCGGGCGCCGGCCGCCGGCACGACGTAGGCGACCAGTCGGCGGTCGCCCGGGACGTCCTCGCGCACCAGCACCCGGGCGTCGCGGACGGCGGGGTCGCCGAGGAGCACGTTCTCGGTCTCGGCCGGTTCGATGCGGAAGCCGCGGAGCTTGATCTGCCCGTCGGCGCGTCCGACGTACTCGATGTCGCCGTCCGCCGTCCAGCGCACCAGGTCGCCGGTGCGGTACATCCGGCCGCCGGCCGGATCGTAGGGGTCCGCGACGAAGCGGGACGCGGTCGCCGCCGGGCGGCCCTGGTAGCCGCGGGCCACACCGGCACCGCTCACGTACAGCTCGCCCACCGCGCCGGGCGGCACGAGGGCGAGGGAGGCGTCGAGCACGTACAGTCGGGTGCCGTCGAGCGGCCGGCCGACGGGCGGGACGCCGCCGGCTCCGGCGGGAACGGGGTACCGGGCGGCGAACGTGGTGGTCTCGGTGGGGCCGTAGACGTGCAGGACGCGGGTGCCGGGCGCGCCGGCCGCGACGCGGCCCATGAGGCCCGGGGCCGCCGCCTCGCCGCCCGCCGCGACCAGGCGCAGTCCGGCGCAGGCCGCCGGGTCGGTCTCGGCCAGGAGGTTGAACAGGGCGGTGGTCAGGAACAGCGCCGTGACGCCTTCGCGGGCCGTGACCTCCCGAAGCGTGTGCGCCTCCAGGACTCCCGGGGGTGCCACGACCACCCGGCCGCCGCGCAGGAGCGGTACCCAGATCTCAAAGGTGGAGGCGTCGAACACGTACGCCGAGTGCATCAGGACCGCGTCGCAGGCCCCGTCGGACCAGGAGCTGTCGGCCGCGAGTGCCAGCACGTCGGCGTGCCGGACGCCGACGCCCTTCGGCAGACCCATAGAACCTGAGGTGAACATGACATATGCAAGCCGGTCGGAGTGGACGGCCGCGGGCAGGACGCCCGGCCGGCCGGGACCGCCGCGCACGATCGTGCCCCGCGCGTCGACCACCAGCACCGGCAGTGTGGCGGCCGCCCGCTCGACCCAGGCCGTCGCGGCGGTCTCCTCGTCGACGACCAGGGCGCGCACCCGGGCGATGCCGGCCACGCGGTCGAGCCGTTCCGCCGGCCAAGAGACGTCCATCGGCACGTACGCGGCGCCCGCGCCCACGATGCCGAGCGAGGCCACCACCACGGCTGCCGAACGCCCGATGAGCACCCCCACCCCGCCCTCCGGGGCGAGGCCCCAGCCGGCCAGGGCGCGGCTCAGGTCCTCGGCGGCGCCCGCGAGCCGGTGGTACGAGAGGGTGGCGCCCGCGGCGACGACAGCGGGCGCGTCGGGCGTGCGGCACGCCTGGGCGGCGAACGCCTCCGGCAGGCTCGTCGCGGTCGCGCCCCTGGGCAGAACGGTTCCGCGGCCCTGGTCGAGCAGCGCCTCGGCGGCGTCCGGCCCGAGGGAGCGCACGGCGCTCAGCGGGGTGTCGGGGGCGGCGGCCGAAAGGGCCGCCAGGAAGGACACCGCCGCCTGCTGGTACAGCCGCACGTCGTCCGGGTGGTAGAGCTCGGGATTGGTGTCGAAGCCGACCAACGGCCCCGTCCCCTCGGCCCGTTCGGAGACGAAGAGGGACACGTCGTCGGCGGGGCCGATGGACAGCAGCCGCGAGGTCGCGGGGCTGCCGGCGAAGTCCAGGCCGTAGTCGTAGCCCATGACGTTGACGACGACGTCGGTCAGCCGCGGCGCGTCGCCGGCCCGCTTCAGCTCGCGGGCCAGCTGCTCCCGGGAGAACCTGCGGTGCCGCAGGGCTCCGCGCATCTCGGTGGCGACCGCCCTGACGAGTTCGGCGACGGACGTGGCGGGGTCGACGGTCAGCCGCAGCGGCAGGATCGCGGACGTCATGCCGACGATGTGCTGGAGCGCCCCGGGGCGGCCGTGCGAGGCCAGCCCTATGCAGACCTCGCGACGGCCGGTGACGCGGGCCGTGTGGGCGGCGACCGCCGCGACGAGGACGGCGCTCCAGGTGGTACGGGCGGCCGCGCCGAGCCGCCGCAGACCGTCGAGGACGCCGAGGGGAAGGGTCTCGCCGGTGTGCAGGGCGAGATCGCCTGCGGTCGGGCGCGCGCCGGGCGCAGGGGCGTCGGTCCGCCGCCGCACGAGCGCTCCGGCTCCGCTCGCGGCGGGGCCGTCGCCGTGGTCGGAGGTCAGGTCGGCGAACCGTCCGGTCCAGTGGGCGCGGTCGGCTTCGAGCCGGTCGGATGCGCGGTAGGCCGCCTCGTCGGCGACGAGGTCGCGCAGCGGGCCGGTGGGCGGGGCCACGGCCGCCAGGTCCTCGCCGCGCGTCGCCCGCGCGTAGAGGTCCGTGACGGTCCGGGCGAAGAGGGCTCCGCCGAGACCGTCGACGGCTATGTGGTGGTAGCGGACGTACCAGTAGTGCAGGCGGGGACCGAGTCGCAGCAGGGCGAAGTGGTGCCGGGGGGCGTTGAGCCGGTCCACGGTGGCCATGTCGTCCGCCATGTACCGCTCCGCCGCGGCGACGGGGTCGTCGGTGCCCGTGAGATCGACCCGGTGCAGCCGGTCCCGCACGGTGGCCGGACGGTCGACGCGCTGGCGGACCGTCCCGTCCACGGTCACGAAGACGGTGTGGAGGCTGTCGCAGAGATGAACCGCCCGATTGAGGGCGACGGCGAATAAGCTCTCGTCGAGCCCGCCACGTATCTCCAAGCATTCCCCGATGTTGTATTTCGGACTTTCCGGATCCATCAGCTGCCCGTACCACACACCCTGTTGCGCGGTGGTCAGTTCGAGAAGTTCCGTGGAATTCGAGTCCGGGCGGGGGAGGTTTTCCTGCATGCAGGTCCACACCTTTGGGGAGAGATTTAGGGGACGGTGAGGGAAAGAAGGCGCGAAGGGAGCGCGAACAGCCGCGCGCGGGAGGCGCGGGCAGTCCGGAACGGCGGCGCGGAGCGGGAAACGGGCGCGCGAGCGGGAGCGGGCACGTCCGTGCAAGCGCGGGGCGAAACGCGCCGGGCGCGTCGTCGACGCGTGGGGAGGGCACGGGTGGAGGCGCCCGTCGGCGGCGGCACAGCCGCCGCGCGAGCCGTTGCGAGCGCTCACCGGCCGACGCGGACCGATCCGCCCTCGTACGGAGTCGGCGCCGGGAGTCGCCGTGGGCCACCGGAAGAGCCGCCTGACCTGGGCGGCACCCCCCTCTCCCGGCCTGGCGTCAGCCGGTGCCGGCGTCCATCGCCCGCACCAGTCCGGCGGGCCGCATGTCGGTCCAGACGCTCTCGATCCGGTCCAGACACTCCTGGCGTGATCCCTCGGGCCCCGCCGGTTCCCAGCCGCCGGGGACGTCGAGGTGCGCGGGCCACAGCGAGTACTGACGCTCGTGGTTCACAAGGACAAGGAAGCGCCCTGACTCGTCGTCGAAAGGATTACTCACGTTCCCCTACCTGTTCTCGGATGTCTTCCTGGTCGTTTCCGTACGCGTGCGCCGTGATTGTCCGCGCCCTTCCTGCTTTCCAGGAGTGCGTGTGCCACGTCCGCCGGACGCACCGGCATTCGTCCCGACCATTCGGCCCGGCCGCCCCGGCCCTGCGCACCCCTCACAGTCCACGCCGCGGCCTCCGACCGACTTCCCCCGGAAACAGCGCTCACACCCCTCACACTAAAGGATTCATGTCGGCCAAGGGTTTGAATCCGCCCGCTACTTGCGGGCGATCCGGAAGATCAATCCGTCAGGAATGGGCGTCAGGCATATGCAAAACAAGGCGTCCCCTCACATATTCGGCCACTGTTTGCTCCTTTTGCAGGGAAGCCGCCCGTTATCGGCCGAGCGTTTCCGCCACACCGCGCCTCGGCCTGCCGACCCCCCGCTCCGCGCCCCGTGAGCATGCCGCGCGCTCCCGTGCGCCGGGTGTGCGCCCCGTCGCCGAAGCAACCTCGGCGGGCGCGCCGCCGTCCCGGAACGCCGGAGGGACGGGGCGGGCTCCGTGGGCGGACCGTCTGCCCGGTCAGCGCCGAGACGGGCGCCGACAGGTGGAGGGACTGACGCCCATCGCCTCGCGCAAGCGGTGCCATGAGCCCGCCATGGTCAGCCCCACGCGGCCGCCCACCGCGTCGCTCGTCCGGTCCGCGGACTCCGGCAGTGCGGCGCGGGCGCGGACCCGCTGGTGGGTGAGCCGGCGGCCCGGCGGCAGCCCCGTAGCGTCGGCGAATCGGCGTCCGAACGGCCGCACCGACAGGTGCGCGATGTCGGCCAGGTCGTCGGCGGTGACCCGGCGGAGGAGGTGCAGACAGACGTCGATGCCGGCGCCGGTGACGACGGAACCGTGATCGACGTGGAGCACCGAAGCGTTGACCTTCACCTCAGGACGGCGTTCCCGCAGCAGTCGGGCGAAGCTCCAGGGCCTGGTCCCCCCCCCCCTTGCCGTCGAGCAGACCGGCGGCAGCGCGTGCGAACGCGCCGTTGCAGAGGGAGACCACCCGTGCCCCGCGTGCGGTCGCGCCGAGCAGCGCGTCCAGGACGGTCGGCAAGACGTCGCGGCGGACGTCCGGGACCCCGGGGACGACGACGGTGTCGGCGTACCGGAGCCGGTCCAGTCCGTGGTGCACCAGGACGTCGAAGCCGCCCACGGTCCGGGTGTCTCGGCGCACGCCTCGAACCGGTGCCGCCAGGCCACGTCGAGCTCCGGCCGGGGAACCGCGAACACCTCGGCGACAGTGGCCAGTTCGAAGGGAGCCGTGCCGTCGCACGCGAGGCAGGCGATCCGGTGGGGGCGTAAACGGAATCCCGGCGGTGCACGCCGTTTCCGCCCCTGCCGGACGGCAGTGTCGAGGCGTCGGCCTTGCCGCATGACCGCTGAACCGCACGACGTCCTCGACGGCGAGGGTGACGACCAGGACGACGAGGCCGCATCTGGAGGTCCGCGGAGATCTTGAGCAACACCAGGGGCCCCGGACACCACCTCCTGCAGCCCGCTTCAGTCCAAGACCACCATGGTCAGGAGCAGCAGGGCGAAGAGGGCGGCGCTCGCCAGCAGGAGCGGGAGAAGGGTGCGCCACCGGCGGATCCGGAGATCTCTGCGCTCGGCGCGGGTCAGCGGTGGAATGGTCGCGGTGCCCTCCCGGACCTTCGAGGCCAGCTCGTGGACCGCCTCGGCCGGGTACTTGTCCACGTTCTGGGTGCCCTGCCAGCCGCCCTTGCCCGTGACCCGGTGGGGGCGCAGCGCCTTCTCCAGGGCGTCGTACGAGATCCCCCTGGGGAAGAGCTTGCGCGCTGTGTAGAAATCGAGAAGACGACGCTCCGGCGTCTCGGTCACGGTGTCCCCCTCCGCGCACGGGCCGCCATCGTGGGCCGGGCCCGGGCCGCTCGTCAAGGCCACAGGACGTGGCCTCTGCGCGGGCGTCGACCCGCCCGGGCACGAAGACACCTGCGGCATGGGTGAACAGGACCGGACCTTCCCGATTGCCGCCCTCACGATGGCCGACGGCACAGCCGACGCCCCCGGGAGGGCCGAGTCGGCGTGGCAGCAGCTCGGCAGTGGCGGCACGGAGGCAAAGAAGCCGGACGGGCCCGGCGGTGACACAACAGACCGAGCGGCGGGGGCCGGCGACATGTCAGCGACAGCGCGCTGCGGCCATCCCGGATCCGACTGCTACCCGCCCCTCCCGTCCCGGCGACTGCACTGCTGGTACACCGGGGCCGTCCGGGGAGGTCGCGCAATGAAACTTCTCCTCGAAAACCGCTTCGTCACCACCCGCGGCACCCAGTCGCTGAGGGGAATGGTTTCTCTGCTCCCTGTGCGCGGGGGGGCTTGCTACTGGCTCGGGCCCGGACAACGACAAGCCCCGGTACCACGTCCAGGTCATCGCCGAGCGGCCCGTCGACCAGACCGTGTCCGTGATCGCCGGGGCGCTGTGGGAGTTCCCGCCCGCGGCGTGCGGCCGGCACGGCAACCAGCTGTCGATCATGCGGTCCAAGCGCTGGTCGGTCGAGTCCTACAAGGAGTTCGCCAAGGTCGCCGAGAAATACCCGAAGGCCGGCGTCCTCATGGCGACGTCCAACTTCTCCTTCGGCATCAAGATCGAGGACGACTGGCTCGAACGCACCAAGATGCTGGAGCTCGAGAAGCTTTCCAAAGACGGGGAGATCCAGGGCTTCCGGCGCATGACCGAAGAGGACCTCAAGAAGGTCCCCGCCTCCTTCAAGGTCAAGGACGGCCACCAGCTCACCGTCCCGGCGGTTGCCCCCCATCTACATCCGCTGGCTGCGCGCCCAGCTCAAGGAGCTTCCCAACGTCACCCTCACCTACGGCAAGCGCATTACCGACCGCTTGGTGTCGCAGAGCGCGAAGCTCCGCCAGGAGTACAAGGTCGACGCCATCGTCAACGCCACCGGCATGGGCGCCGCCGAACTCGGCGACGCCTGCATGGTCCCCCTGCGCGACGCCCTGGTCCGCGTCCCCGTCGAACGCTTCCCCGAGCCCCCGAAGACCGCCTACGCCCTCTCCAAGACCGCCCACCAGCAGGACATGGTCTTCATCGTTCCCCGCAAGACCCACCTCATCCTCGACGGCCTGGTCGAACCCGGCGAATACGACACCCACATCGGCAAGGACTGCCAGCCCGTCAAGGACATGTTCGCCCGCAACAAGCGCTTCGCCCCGACCTCCTCAAGGACATCGAACTGTCCGACACGGACGTCGACGTCATCGCCGGACTGCGCCCCTACCGCGTGGAGAACGTCTGCGTGGAGAGGGAGTACGGCTTCGACATCGTCCACAACTTCGGCCACGGCGGCAGCGGCTTCAGCCTCTCCTACGGCTGCGCCCGCGAGACCATGGGGTTCCCGGAGAACATGGAGGGCGCCTCCTTCCGGTCCGTCGACCTACGGCCGGCCGCCCTGCACCAGCACCCCGACGTCGACGCCGACCTGCCCGCCCCCACGTTCAGCACCGTCCAGCTCGATGGACAGCACGTCTCAGTCGAACACCCCGTTTACAGCTGACTGCCCCTCCACTGCAGCACCCCGGCCGGTGCGCCGGGGCTGGGCACCGGCCCCACCAGCCCCTCCCCCAGCGACGCACATCGATCGCTCTGGTCCACCACGGCGAGGCCGATGAGCAGCAAAAGGATCAGGTTGGCCTCGTACGTTAGCCGCGTGGCGGCCGGCTGCTACCGGTGGCGCGGGATGGTGACCCGGACCTCCGCCAGGACGACGCCGGTCACCGGGTCGCGGTGCACCGGGGCGTAGACAACACGGTGGATGCTGACCGGGCTTCCGGCGACCGACTTTGTTCACGAGTTCTGGTTCTGGTTCTGGCACGCCTTCTGTGGTGTCGAGCCGAATCCCGATGCCCAAGGTCGGAGCGCACGGGGAGCCAGCAGGCCAGCGACTTGGGCCGAGTCGGACGGGAGCCCGATCGGCGCAGCTCCACAGAAGGTGTGCCAGAACCAGAACTCGTGAACAAAGCCAGAGCGGCTCTCGTCGCCCCGTGTGTGGGGGTGAGGCGGGCCTATGCTGAAGCCGGACCTTTTCGGGGGTTTCGGTGGCCGGCACTGTACCACCCTCTTCGGCGGCACGGTGCCGGCCTTTTGCGTGCCCGCGCGGGTCTGGGCTACGCCCCCGAGGCGGCCCGGGGATCTGTGAGCTGTCGGGACATGCCGAACGGCCCGCACCATCGCCCAGTGGTGCGGGCCGTTCGGCGGCCCAGGAGCCTGCCGGACGGGGGGGTACCGGCAGGTCCTGCCTATCCAGAGCGGTTCCATGCGCTCGATCCCCTCATGCCCCCGCGCCCGGATCCCACACCCCCGGCTTTCCGGGGGAAGAACCCCGGGGCCGGTCTCGGGGAGCGGCAGGGGGGTCAGGTACGTACACCTGATGCCGTCGGCGGGGTGTCATTCCACGACGGCCTGGCCATGCACACGAGAACGGGTTCTGCCCAACTTCTGCGGAGCCCTCGCACTCTGTAACCTGCCGGGACTGGATGGCCCTTCCTCGCTCGCTGACAGACCTGTTGGGGATCATGCCCGGCACCCACGGTGCAAGCGGGAAGACCTCCCTCTCGGTGGCGGCTGTCGTCCAGATGCCTGGCCAGGTCACCTGCACGGCCCGACCGGTGCCTTCGCCACAGGCACCTTGGCCCACTGCGGCGTGCGGTCGGAGCACGGCATCCGACAGGACGGGAGCCCGAAGGCCGGCCGCCCACGGTCCTGCCCCCGAGCGCGGGCGGCCGGCCCTGTCCCTCTCGTCCCTCTGCTTCAGACCGCTTCGGTGAGGCCGTCGACCGCGGCCACGACGTCAGGGTAGTGCTTCAGCGCCACGCAGGCCTCGCCCAGCTCGGGGTCGCGCTCCGAGCCCTCCAGACCTCCGGCCCTGCTCATCGCCTGCGTAGCGTCTTCCACCTGCACCGCATGGGGTAGCAGAACCAAACAACAGCGCGTCTTCGACAGTGCATTCTCCTGCGGAGTTCTCAGGCGGCGCTGCGGATCCGGGCGCCCCTGCCGGTCCTGGCCTGGAAACAGATCACTGGCAGGGCCCGGCCTTCCAGTAGTACTCCGCAATCTCCTCGCGGTACTCCTGGTCGGCGCGGTGCCGGTCGGGCAGGAACTGCGGGGCGTCTTCGACCTGCCCCCGGCTCAGGTTCAGATGGAGCGTGCGTCTGACAGGGTCGAGCCGCGTCACCGCACCGGCCGGAATCAGCAGCTTTCCGAA
Source organism: Streptomyces sp. NPDC107498 (assembly GCF_055582805.1). Lineage (NCBI taxonomy): Bacteria > Bacillati > Actinomycetota > Actinomycetes > Kitasatosporales > Streptomycetaceae > Streptomyces > Streptomyces sp. NPDC107498. The sequence goes on from NZ_JBVJPE010000011.1 coordinate 64,488, forward strand.
GATCCATCCATCCGCCTCCACGACCAGGAACGCATCACCCGTCTCGTCGGCATACTCGTCCACTTCGCCGACAGGCCCGTCAGCGGCCTCGACCCGCCATCCGGCCAGGTCGAGGTCGGCCAGTTGGCCGCACGACGGGGCGAAGCTCCACGGGTCGTTCGTCATGACCGATGCTCCTACGGTTCAGCGGGCCAGGAGCTCATCGAGCAGGTCGTCGAGGTCGACGGACTCCTCTCCTTCGCCCACGACGTCGTACGTGCGGGTCAGGAATCCCTTCAGCGCTCCGGCCTCCGCGAAGAGCACCGCACGTCCCTGGCTCTCCGCGGGGTTGCGCAGTCCGATGCGGATTTCGTGGCCGCCGACCCGCGGGTGGGGGCGGAACGTGACGTCGCCCTCGCCTACCGGCCGGCGCAGTCCGTCGGCCAGCATCTGCCGGTCGAACTGCCAGGAAGCCAGGACGGTCAGACCGTCGAAGAAGTCCACCTGGACCGCATACGGGTGGTCAGCGGAGTAACCGAAGCGGGCAAAAAGCGGCACCGTACTCTCGCCCGCATCGAGACGGACAGCGATCAGGCTGGATACGCAGGACATGAGGGGAGCCTCTCCAGGTGGGTGGCACAGCGCGCGGTCCGCATGCCCCGTCCCTCTGTACTCATTCCTGAAGAACGTCTCAGGTTGACGAACTTCACGCTTCGGCGTGAACCTGGCACCGTTCCGTACGGGCTTCCCGAGGTCGGTGCCCCTGCAGGGCTGGATTCTGCGTACTGCTACGACCCTGGACTCCATAAGGACCAACGGTCCTCCTTGACCGAATTCCGGCTGCTCACAGCCTCGCCTGCACGACAGGAGGCTGCGCCGGCATGACCGAATCCCTGGATCGTTTCCTCCGGACCGCCTCGCCCACGGATGAAGACGATGCGGCAACGCGAGGTCCGGACGGGTGAATTTGTGTCAAGATCATGGGATGTTGCGACTCACCGACTTCATTATCGACTGTCCCGACACGATGGAGCTGGCGGCCTTCTACTCCGCGGTGACGGGCCGTCCGATCAAGGAAGACAGCTCGGCGGACTGGGCAGGCATCCGGTTCGGCGAGATCGAGCTGGCATTCATCCGGGTGGATGACTACCGCGCTCCGCAGTGGCCCGACACCGGCCACCCCAAGCAATTCCACCTCGACTTCGAAGTGGACGACATCGAGTCCGAGCAGAGCCGCGTCGTCGCCCTCGGCGCGACGCTCAAGCAGGACTTCATCGGCCCCAACGGCTACGGCTGGCAGGTCTTCACGGACCCGGTCGGGCACCCTTTCTGTCTGTGCCGCAACAAGGGTGTCATCTGGGGTGATCAGGGGCCGGTCTGGCCCGAGCGCGGCTAGGGCGTTTCCTTCGGATTTTCCGGTTGAGCCCGTGGCGCCCGGCACTGCACCTCGCCGCGTTGTCGAGACACCCGAGTACGTCCAGTACGCGGGTGTCCCTCCGCCTTGCGATGCACGGCACCGGACGACATGGACTTGACCGGCAAGGTCCCAAAGAGACGGCCTAGTGCTGTGACCGCATACGTTGACCGGGTTGGGCGACCGTGAGGTGGTGGGGGCCAACCTCGCGGCGGGAGCGTCCGCTTATGCTCAGCTCGTGCAGCCGCCTTTCGATAGAAGCGATCCGTTGATCACGGCGTTCCCAGTGGAGCTCGCGGGAGACGCTGAGGCAGTTCTGGCGGTCATGCCTGCTTCTCGCCTCCGGCCGGCAGCGTCGTTTTCGGTCGTTGTAGAGGGCCAGCAGGTGACCATCCCGGGGCGTCTCTACAACGACGAGCCGCCGCCCGACGCGATGGCGTCGCTCTCGCCGCGTCAACGGCAACTTCTGCACTGCCTGTACTCAAGGCACTGCGACGGGATGGTCAGGCAGCGCCACCTGGCGAAGGTCGTTGACTCCACGGACCCGTGGGTCGTCCCGTTCGTCGTGCAGCTGGTCGGCGAGTACGTCTTGGAGATCCTCGTCGACATCTGCGACGGGCTTCGTGATCTTGCCGCTCCGGGCGCCCGGGGCCACGTCGCCTATGGGCAGTTCATCGTGGACAACCCGGCCTTCTTCGACCGTACTCAGCGGCGGGTCGTAAGCTACTGGAGCTGCTACTACCGTTCCGCCTATTCGAGTTTCCGGGGCTACCCAGGGTCTACTTTGCTTGACCTCCTTCGGTCCGCTGCCTCCGACAGGGCAGGGCATCCCTGGCCCGATCTCGCTCCTTCAGCAGGCGCCAGGGTGGACGGCTACCGCTAAGGCCGGCCGGCAAGGTTCACCGGGTTGATCAGGCTGCGGCAGCGGCAGGTCGTCCGCCCCAGCGGACGCCCTTCTCGCTGCGGACCCGGGCGCGCTCACGCCGTTGAGCTGCAAGGACATCGGGATGTCGTGCGTTCTTGTTGCGCCAGCGCAGGTAGGCGTGCAGGGCTCGGGTCTGGACTGTGTGGTTGCCGTGGTGGGAGTTGGCGATGGTGAACTGCCGCAGCGGCCCGAAGTGGGCCTCGATCGGGTTGGCCCAGGACGCGTAAGTCGGGGTGAAACACAGCTCGACGCGGTTCTTCCTCGCCCAGCAACGGATCTTCTCGCCCTTGTGCGCGGAAAGGTTGTCCAGGATTACGTAGATAGGAGCGCCGTCCGGACGTGCGGCCCGGATTGACCTCAGTGCGGCCAGGGTGTTCGCGGCTCCCTTCTTGCGGCGGTTGACGCCCCACAGGGCGTCGTCGCCGACCGAGTAGCAGCCATGGAAATACCGGATGCCGTGAGTGCGGTGGTAGGTCGCCGGGTGCCGCTCGGGGTGACCGGCGGGGGCCCAGCCCGCACCGCCAGTGGGCCGGATGCCGAGCGGTCCGAACTCGTCAAAGGCGAAGACCCGGTCCGGGAACCGGTCCAGGACCTCCTCGATCCGGTCCAGCTTCGTCTCGCGGTCGGGGTCCGGGGATTCCTTCCACGTCTTGGTGCGCTGGAAGGTGACGCCGCGGCGGGCGAGCAAACGGCGTAACGCCTCGCGGCCGATGCGGATGACGCGGCCGTGGACTTTCCGCAGGTAGGCGGCCAGTTTGCGGATGGACCAGCGGGTGAAGGGCTGGCCGAGCTTGGTCGGTCGGTTGGTGGCCGTCTGGACGACGAAGTCCTCGTCGTCAGGACTGAGCAGGCGGGGACGGCCTCCCGCCCATCGAGGGTCCAGGCAGACCAGGCCGATCTCGTTGAACCGATGGATCACATCCCGGACGGTGTCCTCGTCGGCCTGCACCAGCTGGGCGATCACCGGGACGCGGTTTCCGCCAGCCGAGGCCAGCAGCATCATCGCGCGCCGGTAGCGAACCGAACTGGTGCTTCCCCGGCGCACGATCTGCTGCAGCTTCTGCCCCTCCTGGTCGGTCAATCTGCGCACACGGACAGGCTCGGCCACCGCGCCTCCAGCGGGTCGGATCGGACGTCACCGACATCCAACCGCCCCGACCACCAACCCGGCGAACCTATGCGGTCAGAGCACTAGCTGTGCTGTTCGGGAACGTTGGTGACACGCGTGCTGGGTTCTTGAACGGGTGAGGGCCTCCGGGTTCGGTGTGGATTGCGACATCTGCACCGATCCGAGGAGGCCCTCGTACCCCGCCGTAATGCCCCGCTGACCGAGACCCGGCGTCTTCGCCTGGTCCACCGTGTCGTCGAGGGCGGCTGGCCGCTGCGACGGGCAGCCGAGCGTTTCCAGGTCAGCCACACCACCGCCGCCCGCTGGGCCACCCGTTACCGACAACTCGGCATCGCCGGAATGAGTGACCGCTCCAGCCGGCCCCACCACCAACCCCTGAACGTATCAGTGAGGGCCGCGTCGTTCGCGAGCTGCGAAGCGCGGCGAGCAACTCGTCTCGCATCGCGCCCTGAGCCGATTCCAGGACCCGACCGTGAAGGCGTTCCTGGACGCACGGCTGCGTCGGGGCTGACTCGGCCTCCTGGCGGCACCGCCGGCACGACTGCAGGGCGTCGGGAACGGACAGATGCAGCCAGCGTCTGGCATGCCGCGCCGAGATGCCACACAGCGTGCTGCGCGCGCCCGCCGCATGCTCGACACCCGGGGCGCCGTTCACTTCGCAGGCACCGAATCGGGTCGGCTCCCGCGCTGTGGAGAACGACCAGTCATCCTTCGGGGCGTCGATCACGCGGGCAAGCATGTCACAGCCTCCCCTTGCCTGGCCTTGACCACCGACATCGCGGGTTCAACCTGAGTAACTGCTCATTGCAGAATGAGGTTCGGATGCAGGCGGGGACAGAGACCGGCCTCTGTCCAGTCCCGCTGGCGCCGCCAGCACCTCACCCCGCTGCCGCCGATCGTCTCGGTCGGTGCATCCGCCCAGGTCACACCCGTGCGCAGGACGTAGACGATTCCGCGCAGAGCCGCACGGTCATCCGCCGGCACCCGGCCCGGACACCGCCGACGCCGCGGCGGGCGAGGTGGGATCAGTGGGAGGGACACAGTTCCACAGGCCATCAGACACAAGATCATCCGACACCCGCAGAGCTCTGCCGCCCACCCGCCCCACTGCCAAGGCCTCGAACCAAACTCATTCTGAAATGATCAGTAAGTGCTTGTTCACTCTGGTTGTCACAAGGGCCGGGATGTTGTCGGTGGCGGCCGGTACGTTGCGGTCATGGGTGTCTATCTGGTGAGTGTCGCCGCGCAGGACTGGTCGCGGCCGGGGGAGGACGGATACGGGGACATCGCCGCCGCGCTGAACATCGAGCTGAAGCGGCGCGGACTGCCCCCTTACGAGCTGCGGCAGGCCGCACGGGAGGCGCCGGGCTGGTTCGAGGAGAAGGTCAGCCCGTCCATGGAAGGCTTCGTGGCGCTGTGCAGGACGCAACTGACCGACGCGGAGCTGTCGGCCCTCCTCGACTGGAGCGTGCTGGTGCCGTTCGCGCTGGAGGAGGAGATCGTCCTCCCCGTCGGCACCGCGTACTCCGGCGAGGAGACAGCGGTCGCCGGGGCCCCGCGGGTGCTCGCCCTGGCCCAGGGGTTGGCCGATGCTGTCCGCCTGCCCCTGGATGCGATACCGGCGGGCGAGAACCTCGCGTTGAGCCTGTGGTTCCTGGAGGGCGGGGCGGAGCGGACCGCCCGGGTGCGGCCGGGACCGTGGGCCGAGGACCGGGACGCAGCCTTCTACGTGGCGCTCTACCTACGCGCCGCGCAGTACTCCCTGCAGTATGGATGCCCCATGACCTACTCCTGAGCCACGGCGGCGGCTGACCGGCCGTAGAGGCCGTACACGGGTCCGGGCCGGGGCCGGTGGGCGGCGTCGGGCCTGCCTCCGACGAGCGCCGGCGGGCGCGGGACGGGTCCGGGCGGGCACAGCGGGTGGTGGAGAGGCGATAGTCCATCAGCAGATCACGTATGGTCTTCGGCTCGCTGATATTCAGGCGGTGCGCAGCGGTGGAAGTGGCCGTTGTCTCTCATCACGAGCACCATCGCCGCGACATCGAGGACCGCCAGGGGGACGTCCAGGGCGTGGGCGACACGGGTCCGTATCGCGGCTGCCGCGGCCCGGGCCCGCTCCAAAGGGTGTCGACGAGGTGGGCGGTGCTCCGTGGCGTGACCTGCCGGAACGGTATGGGTCGTGGCAGACGCTCTGTGAGCGGTTCGCCCGTTGGGAGCCGCGGAGTGGACCGTGGCGGTCGACTCCATGATCAACCGAGCCCACCAGCACGTTGCCGGAGCCCGCAAACCGGACGGCCCCGCCGCAGGCCTGACGCGGTCCTCGCGGACAAGGCGTACTCGTCCCGGGCCATCCGACGGTCTCTGCGGCATGGAGGCATCCGGGCGGTGATCCCGGAGCGGGCGGGTCAGAAGGCCGATCGTCTGCGGCGCGGGTGGGCCGGTGGCGGACCGTCGGCCTTCGACCGAGAACTTCTGCAAGGACCGCATCGTGGTCGAACGCTGCTTCAAACGCCTCCAGCAGTTCCGCGCGATCGCCACCCTCTTCGGCAAACTCGTCGCCCGTTACTGCGCTTGAACGCGTGATGTCGGCCAGTCGTCCATGATCAGGCCGGCTGCGATCATCCCGCCCGGGAACGAGCCGGTGCGGTCCGTAGACGGGTGATCTGGGCGCGGTTGCGGGCCCGGGTGGCCCGGCGCTCCCCGGCCTCGGCGAGTATCGCGGCTCTGGCTCCCTGACCACTGGCGTTGACCCCTTGCATCCCCGGCTTCTCGTGCGCGGCGCCATCGACTGACCGGCTTCGTCCTCGAAGACGATCCAGCCGTCGCACGCCGTCGCGGTGTTCTTGCCAGCGGCCGGGTCTCCTTCTTCCCTGCCTCGACCGCCTGGTCGTCGCGTCAGATCGACGGTCGGTACCTGTGGTGACGCCTCCGAGAGCGGTGGGACGTGAAATCTTCGGTCCGTCGACGATCACGGCAAATGATCTTTGTGAATGCGCACCCTGCCCGCAGGACATGGCTGGACGGGCGACGGCACGACCACGACGAGGGTGACGTATCCGCCGCCGGCCGGTCAGCCGTCGCTCCGGCTCCTCCAGTCCATCAGCCGGGGTCGCGTGCCGGGGGTCAGCGCGATCCAGATGGACTCGCTCTCCCGAATGACGTAGATCTCGTCCTTCCGCGCGTCCCAGTTGCGCGGCACCACGAAGTAGCGGCCGTCGTGTTCCGTGAGCAGCCGCAGATCTGAGTACCGGTCAGGGTGCAGGAGGTTGTTCGGGAGCTTCTGTTCTCGCACCGAGTCCGTCGGCAGGCTCAGTGGTTTGGTGCTGAGAACGAGGACTCCCGCCCATCTGGTGACGTCCGCAGCGTGCGCCTGGGCGTCCTGCCTGCCCTGCTGCCAGGCCACATTGGTCACCGTCCAGAAGAGGAAGACGCCGGCGGCGAAGACGGGCACAGCCTGGCGGCGGAACCCTTGCGGACGCCGCCCCTCGGCATCCCGGCACTGGCTCAGGAGAAGTCCGACGGCGATGGTCAGGGGTCCGGCCCAACCGTACGGCTGGATCTCCTGCCACAACGCGAGCAGCACGATCCCCACGACCACGAAGAGCGGGTACCAGCGCGCCGCGGCAGCCTCGATCCGCGTCACCCGACGGAGTCGGCGGCTCCACGGGACACAGACCAGCAGGGCCACGCACCCCGCCACCATGATGTCCAGGTTCAGCAGGTTCAGGCTCTCCAGGGCGACCTGGCTGAACCCCAGGTTCAGCGAACCCCAGGTTCAGCGAACCCCAGGTTCAGCGAACCCCAGGTTCAGCGAACCCCAGCGGAGATGGAAGTAGTCGTAGTACGTGCTGGTGTAGATCGCGCCGATGTAGAACATCAGCGCGGCGATGAACGTTCCCTGAGCGACGACGATCTTGATGAGGGCGGACGGCCCGTAGAGATCGCCCCCGGCCTGACGCGGCGGTTTCCCGGCGCCGGGCGGGGGCTGCTCCGTCCCGTGCGCGAAAGGCTCGCTCACGTGTCCTCAGGGGCTGGCCCCGGGGACGGCTCGGTGTTCCCCGACGAAGTCTCCTCGGGCGGCGGCGAGGTGCCCGGCTCGAAGGGCGGCTCGGTCGTTTCGGCGGCGGTCTCCTTCGGCGGGGGAGGCGGAGGAGGCACATAGCCCCCGGGCGACGTGTCGGTCGGATCCCGCGTCTCCTCCGTCGAAGGACCGTTCGTGTCCTGCGCCGGAGGAGCATCCCGCTCCTCGGACGGCCGGCAGGACGGGTGAAGGCGTCCCACGCCCCCTGGTCCGCCTCTCCGCCCGATCGGACGCCCGTCAGTCACCCGTCAGTCACCCGTCAAGCCCCGCTTTCGCTCCCTTCTCGCTCCGTACGCAGTCGCACTCGACGGCCGAGACGGGAACGCCGACCGCCCCCGGCGGGTGGTGCCGGGGACGGGGAGTCATCCCTGCGCGAGCGGGGAGCAGCGTTGGGCGCTGCCGACCGTTCGCGCAGTGCCCGGACCATCCCCGCGGGTGTGGGGAGCAGACCGAGGTCCCCTTGACGCCCGCTCTCGGCTGCGACCATCTCCTCGGGTGCAGGGAGCAGGGCCGGCCGTCATCGGCGTACCCGCCGGGCCGAGGGTGCAGAGCAGGGTGCCGGACATGATTTCTCGAGCACCGAGTTCAAGGCCCTTCAGACGGTCGCCCTGATCGCCGGCCACAGACGCCGACAGATGCCTGACCCCGGGTTCGGGGCCCGAATCGCCCCCACCCGGTGGCGTCGCACCACTCGATCGTCCGTTCCCGGAGACCATGGGGACATGGGCGTCATCCTGCCGGTCCTCTTCGCGCTGTGCGCGGCGTTCAGCAATGCTCTGGCCACCGTGCTCCAACGGCGCGCCACGCTGACCGCCCCCCGATCGGACTCCTTCCGCCCCGGGCTGATCCTCGACCTGGTCCGCCGGCCCGTGTGGCTGGCCGGGATCCTCGCCGTGATCGTCGCGGGGGCGGGGCAGGCGGCGGCCCTGGCGACGGGTGCGCTGTCCCTGGTCCAGCCGCTGTTCGTGCTCGAACTGCCCCTTGCCCTGCTGATCGCCTCGGCAGCGGCCCGCGAACGCCTGCCCGGGCGCCTGTGGGCGGCCGTCGCGGCCGTGGTGTGCGGACTCGGCGTAGCGTTGTCGGCCGCCGCGCCCGACGGAAACCGCACTCGTGTCGAGATGGACCGCTGGCTGCCGGCGCTCGTTGTCTGTGCCGTCACCGTGGTGGTACTCGCTGCGGCGGGACTGCGCCGCCCGCCGGGCCGGGCGCGCGCGGGCTGCCTCGGCGCGGCAACCGCGATCTGCTACGCGCTGACCGCCGCCCTGATGAAGACCTCCATGCACATCCTCGGCAGGGACGGTCTCGTCGGCTTCCTGACGTCCTGGCAGACCTACGCGTTCTGCGGAGCCGGGATCGCGGCGGTACTGCTCCTCGAACACGCCCTCCAAGGAGGCCCACTCGTCGCTTCCCAGCCCGCCCTCACCCTCGGCGACGCCACGGTCAGCCTGGCCCTCGGTGTGCTGCTCTACGGGGAACACATCCGGACCGGATGGTGGCTGCTCCCCCAACTGGCCGGCATCGCGCTGATCGTCACCGGGGTCTTCGCCCTCGCGCGCAGCGGGGTCAGCTCGGACTGAACCGGCCGCACCGGAGTGGGAGATGTCGAACTCCTCCAGCCACCAGGTGAAATCGTTCTCGCTGGTGACCAACAGCTCGGTCCGACCCGATCCGATCCGGTCCGCTTCGCGGGCCGGGCTCTTGCGCTTCGCCCCAGGGTTGGCGGTCTCCGCTGTGCTCCAGCCGCCTGAGGTACTGCGCGCCCTGACGGAACGACAGCAACAAGGGCAGGGGGTGGGGCGTGGGGGTGTGTCAGAGGAGTTGGATCAGCATCCAGGTGGCCACGGCCAGGAAGATCACACCAGTGATCCGCTGCATGGCGTAGCCCTTGCCGGTGGGCTCGGTGGCGTCCGGGTCCTTCACCCATCCCTTCTGCAGTCTGGCGTTCAGTCTCCACAGGAGTTGCGGGCGTATGACCTGGATGAGGCCCATGACCAGGAACAGGCAGAGAACCGGAATCAGGGCGGCACTGCTGGTGCCTGAGGCGGTCTGGGTCAACGCGTCGGGATTCATGCAGCTCCGCATGCCCTGACGTCACATCAAAAAACGGGCAGGCCCGTTTGTGGGCCCGGCTGGCTGCGGGAACCGGGGGCGCTGTGGGCTCGGGGAGTTCAGACGTCGGCGCGGCGTGAGGTGATGGCCTGTCGGGGCGCGGCATGACGGGCCGGCTCGTGTCTCTGGGTGGCCTGGAGAGGGGCCAGCCAGGCGGAGGCGGGGTGAGCAGGCCGGTGAAGACGCCAGGAGAAGGAGACGGGCCCATATCTGCCGGCTCCCGGGGTGGGCCCATCCTGATCAGGCCGCGGTGGACGTCCACAGCAGGACGCCTGCCGTGCAGAAAGCGCGGATCCGACGCAGCTGCCCACAGGTGGGCCCCCCTCCCCCGCGAGCGCGGGAACAGACTTCGTCCCACTGGTAGGCGACCTCGGACGCGGGGCCATCCCCGCGCGAGCGGGGAGCAGTGCGGAGCTGCACTACGTCAACACCGTTGACCGGGATGGGCACGGCTTGTCTAGGATCTGCCGTACCGCCATGCCAGCCCCGCAGCCTTACGGAGTGCCGTGATTTCCCCAAAGTCGCAGACCGTGGTGGGGCCGGGTTTCACCCCTGCCCTCGACTTCGCCTTCGAGGTCCGTGTCTTCCTCGCTCCCTCCTTGCACATCGGCCACGGCGCCGGCGAAATCACCGAGTACGTCCCCATCACCGGCGGCACTGTCGACGGCCCTCGCCTGCGCGGCACTGTTCTGGCCGGCGGCGGTGACTGGTGCGACAGGCGCCGCGGGGTCTACCAGCTCGATGCCCGATACCTCCTTCGAACCGACGACGGCGCGGTCATCGACATCACCAACCGCGGCTACTACCACGAAGACGACCCCGACGTTCCCGCCCAGTACGACGGCGACCTGCAGGTGTCCGAGGCAGGCGTGTACTACCGCACCTCCCCCGTCTTCCGCACCGACGCCCCCGCCCATCTCTGGCTCGCCCGCACCGTCTTCATCGGTATCGCCCGCGGCGACGACTCCGAGGTCGCCATCCGCTTCTACTCCGTGACCTGACCAGCGTCGCGACAAACCGCAAAAGCGTCCCTGGCACACCGAGCTGGAACAGTCGAAGGTGTGGTGGGCTTCGGCAGTCCGGTCCATCTGCCGCGGCGGGCGCGGCTGATGGGGCTCTTCGGTCACCGGACGGACTCCACTGCGGCCGCGATCGCCCGCAGGCGGCTGCACTCGGCAAGGAGGCGCCCGGACTCCTTCGGGTCGGCCTTCTTTCGGCGCTGGTCCGTTGATCAGCGTCAGGACGCCGGGATCTTCAGAGCGTAGACGTCGTCGAGTGGACACAAGCCGAGCGGTTTGTGCGCGGGCGGCTACCGGTGGCGCGGAGCGTTGGTCCAGGCCTCCGCCAAGACGACGCCGGCCGCCGGGTCGCGGTGCATGACGGCGTAGAGGGTCCAGTCGGCGTCACCGGTCGTGAACCAGTTTCCGTCCCACGCGGTGTCGGCGGGCACCAGCTCGAAGCGGAAGGGCTGACACAACCGGCGAAGCACCGGCCCGGGCATCAGAGCCTCAGCAGTCCGCCCACCCACCAGTCGTGTGGCTTGCCGTCGTTGGCGATGCCGCGATTGCGCAGTGTCCCTTCGACCGTGAAGCCGAGTTTCTCGGCGACCGCGCGCGAGCCGGTGTTCCCGGCCATGGCCCACCACTCGATGCGGTGCAAGTCGAGCGTGGCCCAGCCCCAGTCGCACAGGGCCCGGGCGGCCTCCACCGAAAAGCCCTGGCCGCGCTGCTCCTTGACCGCCCAGTAACCGAGCTCCCAGACGCCGCGACTGAGGAGGGTCAGGCAGTACGAGCCGACCAGGGCGCCGGTGTCCTTGCGAAACGCTCCGAGGGTGTAGTCCCTGTCCTCGGCCCACTGGGCGGGCAGCTTCTCGCCGACGAGCTCCTCGGCATCCGCACGCCGGTACGGCACCGGGACCGGGGTGTAGAACTGGATGTCCTCGTCCTGGCAGGCTTCGTACACCGCATCCACGTCGGCAGAGGTGAAGGCCCGCAGCACCAAACGGTCGCTCTCAAGAGTCACCGGATCCATTGCGGCAGTATGAACACCACCGGCAACCGGCGACCAGCGAATTTCCGCGTAACGCCGACACGCTCCTCGGCTGACCCGGGGGCGTCGCGACACCCTGTCCCCGAGAAGGAGCTACGCCTCCACCCGTCGCCCATCGCGGACCGAGCCGTAAGCGGCTGAAGGTGCCCGTGGCGGTGTTCCGGTGGGCGCGGCACGCCGGGACCTCCCGGCCCCCGACGTCCCGGCGGGGCGGTGGTCTCGGGCGGCCCGCTCGGTCCCGACCAGGCCGCCGCCCGCCTTCGGGTGAGGAGGGTGGATTCCGACCGGATGGTGAAGCTCAAGTGGATCCGGGCCGCGGAGTGAGCCGAGGCGGAGTTCGGCACCCCACGGGCCGGAGCGGTCGACGTCCCGCTCTGCCGCACCGCCGACAGCGACACACTCGTCGCCGCACACCCCGAAGTTGAAGTCGACCGGGAGCAGCTTCGCCAGGTCGGCAAGGGCCGACGCTCACCACTCGCCGCCCTGGCGAAGGCGGTGCCGATGTCGGCACCGGCGTAGGGGCCGGCCGTGAAGGGGTGGTTGCCCGGGGCCTCCGGGGTGGCCGTCCCTTGTTGTCCCGAGCGGATCAGACCGCTCCGGAAGGTTGGCGGGGTGGCCCGTTCGGGTGGCGGGCGGGCGTCGGCCTGCGTCGTGCGCCCTGGTGCCAGCATGCAGGTGATCATCAGCTTATGGGTATCGAGGAAGAGGAGTCGGGTCCGTGGAGGTCTCTGCGAGGGCAAGGAAGCCTACGAGACGATTCGGCGCCCCGACAGCTACGACCGCATCCAGGACAAGCTGAGCGCCTCGGACCCCTGACCACGCTGCCGGCTCCCACTGAGCCCGTGAGAGCGGCACCTGCCCCGGTGTAGCGGCCGGGCACAGCAAGAGAGGGCGTCCGGAGAGATGTGTGTGGCTTTGTTCGCGAGAACGGGCCCTGGCACGACTTCTGTGGACCTGGCGCCAGGCGGCAGGTCCGTGCGCCGTACTACGTCCTGGTCGGCTGCGGTGCCGACGGGATTCGAACCCGCGAGACAGATGGGAGCAGGCCCGCCCCGTCCCCGTCACTCGCCGTGGGAGGGACCTCGCCCACGGCGATCGCAATGGACCGCTCTGCCACGGCACCGCAGCCTGCGGAAACGCGCGCACTCCCGCTCTGGCCAAGCGTAGAGACATCGTTCCCTGCGGACCAATCTTTATCCGGCCGCCGACCACCACTGCCGCAGGTCCACAGAAGTCACGCCACTCCACACGCAACGAAGACATCGGAACCTGTTTCCGGCACTTCCCCCGAGGTGAAGGTTCTCCTGGACGATGGTTGCCTCGGCCTCCGGCGCGACCACCCCGGCCAGGCGATCACACTGCCCGGAAAACCCGACACGCTCGCTTTGCCGCACGTACACGCGCCAGAGAAGAGGCCGGCACCGGCCCTCGTCGGAGCGCATCGCTGTCGAACACTCGCCTGCCCTCGGCCTGGGAGAAGACGGTGTGCAGCCGGTCGCGGAAGAAGGCTGCGCGAGGAGCTGTGACACGAAACGGGGTGGATACCGGCCCGCACTCCACCAATGGTGCGGGCCGGTATCCACCCTGTCGGGCCGGGCGAACGGGAAAGCCCGCCTGCCCGTGGTGAGCGGTCCCACGCGCTCGACACTCATGTGCCCCCGAACCCGGCCCCCATGCCCATCCGATTTCACCCGGGCGGCCGAGGTGTGGAGTGCGATCCTGCGGGCAGGCGCGCGTCAGCGCCGCCGTTCACGGACGACCCCCCGCGTCGTGGACGGCGGCGATGGTCGACGGATGGTGTGCCGCCTGCGGCCCCCATTCCGCAGGCGGCGCCATCGATCTCGATGCCGGGGGTCGGCGGCAGGACCGCGACGGAACGTTCTGCGAATCGCGGCCGGCGGCCGCAGTCACCTGAGCTGCGGGGCTGTGAGAAGGACGACTCGATCGGCCTCGACGTCGAAGCCGAATACCGGATGACCGTAGTCGCCCTCCGGGTCCATCAGCACCGGCTTGCGCAGCCGCCGCCCGATCTCCCGCCGGAAGCACCGCATCGCCTTCGGAGTAGTCGTGCTTCCAGCCCTTCTCCGCGACAAGATCGAGGACCGCCTGCCACTCCTCCACCGAAGTGTTCGGGACACGCACGTCCGGCAGCGACCCCATCGGGTCCGGGTCGAAGAAACAGCTCACGTCATCCCACAGTAGATCGGCCACGGCGCCGTGCTGCCCGGCTCCCTGGCCCAACGCACCCCGTTTCCCTTGACCGAAGGCATAGGCCTCCGAAAGACAGGGACCCCGGCCGGCCGCCGGCGCTGAAGCCTTTTTCGTGAGCCGTTGGTATCTGGTTCGCTGACGGCCAGGGGGTCGGGTCAGGGACGTTCGTAGTGCTGGAGGATGCCGCCCACGGAGAAACAGAGGGCACCGGTGAGGGTGCCCCAGTTGGCGATGTCGGCGTTGATCAGGCTGCCGGTGGCGGGGCGCGTGTAGGCGGCGAGTGCCGAGACCATGAAGAGGACGGAGCCCAGCTGGTTCACAGCGACGATCCACCAGCCGAGGTTGCGCTGTCTGATGCACGGCCGGCCGTGGCAGATCTCGACGAACGCGAGGTGGCCGGAGATCAGGAAGAGCACACAGCCGATCACGTCGGGTGCCCAGATCAGCCGATTGATCTGCTGGACGGTCAGACCTTGGAGGAAGGAATCGAGCAGGTCGACGGCGAACACCAGGGTGCCGACGAACAGGACGAAGGCGCTCAGCCAGTCGACCCGCATCGGTTCATAGCTCCACCACCGCCACCGTCGGGTGACCAGGGCGCCTTCCCCTCCGGGCACATGGCGCGGGGCATTGATGACCTGGAGCAGGGACACGTAGCCGCCGATGTTGAAGAACAGGCCGCCCGCGAAGTAGATCGAGGCGCAGGTGGTGGCGTCGCCGGAGCCGAATTGGGCCACGGCGGCGCCGACCGCGAAGAGCGCTCCACCGATGACGAAGGCGGTGGCGGCCACTGCGTTGAGCCTGCGCAGCCGGGCGAGGGCGGCGTCGTCGGCGTTGGCACGACGGGCTCCGACCGCGCCGGGCGGACGGACGGCGACAAGGCCTCGGCGCCGGGCGGGCCGGGATTCCCAGACAGCCGTGCCGCCGCCGGGCGGCTGCCAGGTGAGGCGGGTCGTAAACGGTCCCGCGCCTTCGGCGCGCTGATCGGGCTGTCCCACAGACCGAGGCTAGACGTCCCGCCAGTCATCGGCCGGGCGCAACGCCGTCGATGGGGTGGGCTGCCCTTCGGTCCGACGTTCCGGTCGGCCCCGGGCGGTCACGCGGTAGAGCATGTCGCAGTCCTGCTCGGCGTGGTCGAGCAGCGGGAAGGTGATGGCGGAGGAGCCGCGGCCGGCGACCGCCTCGACGCGGTCGGGGGCGAGGGCGGCGGCGGTGGCGAGCTGCTGGAAGACGCGGATCGGGTCGTCGGTCGACAGGACGCTGACGGCGGTTCTGGGCTTGATCCGGCTCGTGGAGGCCGCGGCGGCGCTGACGACGGCGGTGGGCGAGGGCAGCGGCATCGCGCGCATGTGGTGCTCGCCCACCCCGAAGCAGTCCAGGCCGACCTCGTCGGCGAGCTTGATCGCTTCGAGCACGTCACGGACGGCTTGTGCGGTGGGGCCGGGGCGGCCGTCGGGCTCGCCCATGCGCGTGCTCCCGTCGAACGAGGCGTCGGATCCGGGCCGCGGAGTGGGACGAGGTCGAGTTGGGCACCCCGCGGGCCGGGGCGATCGAGGTCCCGTTCTACCGCACCGCCGGCGTCGACGCCCTCCTCAGCGGTCGGATCAATCCGGACAAAGCGCCACCTCTCCCCTATCTGACCTGCAGGTGTGCACATCCGCTCCCAGGAGAGGAGAGTGGAGGAGCACCGGTCACGTCCGGGTTGCCCTCGACGCTCCTCCTTCCCGCCGACGGCGACGCCACCTCAATGCCAGATACCGGCGCCCGCGGAGGACAGCGGGAGTACCACGAAGGGCCCGCCCCACCAGCACGGGATCGAGGCGTACCAGCGTGATACCCGACCAACCCCGCCCTACCGGCGGCCACCTCTTCCTCGTCAACGGCTCCCCCGCTTGGCGGGCCGACAACGTCGACACCCTGGTCCTCAACGAACCCACCGGCAGCGCGTCCACGGTCGTGCTGTGCGTAAGTGGTGAGTTCGACATGGACAGCGTCGGCTGCCTGTACCAGGCCCTCGACCACACGTGTACGCCCCGCCCGCAGCGGGTCGTACTGGACCTGGCCCGCGTCACCTTCGCCGACTACTCCCTCGTCGACGCGCTGCTCGACGCCCGCCGCTACTGCACCCGGCTCATCCTCCTCGGCCCCCTGACCGAACCCGTCCGCAGAGTGCTGGACCTGACCCGCACCAGGAGACTGTTCCAGATCGAACTCGACGAATAGCCCCGACCGGCGAACAGCCCGCCCGCCGGGCCATCGGGAGAGTTCGCTGCGCAGGCGGTGGGCATCGCCGGGGCGGTGAGGGGCGATGCGGGTGCCGTGAGTGGTGTCGAGGTCGTGCAGTGAGCCCGCCCGGGGCAGAAAGTGGACGATCCCGCCATCGGGGGGATCGTCGGGGGCTTCATGGAAGTGAACCGGGGCACAGGGGTGGTCACCGGTGCGGCGCCGTGGGTGTCGCCTGACTGCTGCAGGACCCACACGGGCGCTCGCGCCGCCTTCGAACTCCCGACCGAACTCGACCACGGCGGGCTCCTGAAGGAGGGGGAGTCCCTCCCGGCCGACGCCGCCCAGACTGTCGGACGTCGGCCGACGGCAAGACCGTGACCGCCGGACGGAGGCTCTTCGAAGCCGTCGACCCCAGCCGCTGTCGGCGCTCGGTCCGGGGTCTCCGGGTGGGCGGGCCGCGAGGGGCGCGGCTCAGGTGCCGTTGTTCCAGTGGGTGTGCATGTCGTGGAGGGGGGTGAGTGCGGCGGCCGGCTGGTCAAGGGTGACGTAACCCGGTTCCCCGACTCGGTACGAGCGCCGGTGGGCGGCGACGGCGGTCCAGGGCGTCCACAGGGCGTGGCGGGTGGAGCGGCGCGCGAGGGCGGTCAGGGGCCAGGGGGCGGCGACGGGCCGGTGGTCGTAGGCGAGCAGGCGACCGCGGCGGCGGGTTGCGATGACGAGTCCTGCCACGTGCAGGCGGGGCGGGTCGCCGTCCGGGGTGGTGGTTTCGGTGAGGCGGACGTCGCTGACGTGGCCGATGTCACGGCCGGTGGCGTCGATGACGCGGGCGCCCATGAGGTCAGCCAGGCGCATGGCCGGATCCCGGAAGCGGGGTGATGACGTTGTCACGGATCCAGTCCTCCAGCGGGTGCACGGCGTCGTCGGCGGGCGTCGTCGTGGCGGTCAGGGCGGCGCCGATGCTGACGATGCGGTCCATGGCGATCCGTGCGTGGCGGTCGGTGGGGCCTGTGGTCAGGCGGCGGGCGAGGGCGTCGAGGAGGCGTGCGGGCCGGCCGGCGAGGCGGGGGGCGAGGGCGGTGGGGCCGATGAGGACGGCGCTCACCCACGGGTCTCCGTCGGGTCCTTCGATGAGTTCGAGGTCGTCGACCTTGGCGAGGGGGGTGCCGTCCTCGGCGATGATCTGCCGGTCCAGGAGGTGAAAGCGTGCGCTGTAGGCGCGGCCGGGGGTGCGTTCGTCCTCGGGCCTGGACGGGGGGTGCTGGGGCATCACAAGCCTGCTTTCGTGGCGAACATGAGGGGCAGGGCGGCGAGGGAGGCGACGAGGATGATCAGGAGGTAGAGCACGCCCAGGCTGTTGGCGAGACGGCCGTTGACGGCCTCGCCCATGTACTCGCGGTCGTTGGCCACGACCAGGATCGGCAGGTAAGTCAGCGGCAGGGCGACGGCTGCGAACACCAGCGAGTATTCGGTGACCTTGATCGGGTCGATGCCCGTCAGGACGAGCATCGCGCCGCTCACGATCGCGACGACGACCACGAGGTGGAAGCGGGCTGCGGTCCGCGGGGCGTGGGTCTTGCCCCAGGTCCAGCCGAAGTACTGGGCGACGGTGTAGCCGCAGGACAGGGCGGTCTCCAGTGCGGCCCCGAAGGTGGCGGCGAAGACTCCCAGGAGTGCGAAGGCGAGTCCTGCTTTGCCGAGGGAGACGACGACGGGCAGGGCCACCTGGGAGAGGTGGTCGACGGCGATGCCCTCGGGGTGGAGGACGAGCGCGGCTCCGGTCATGATCGACAGGGCGAGGAGGCCTCCGAGGGGGAAGCCGACGAAGACGTTGACGCGTTCGGTGATCAGGTCCTTGCGGGTCCAGCGTTCCTCGATGCCGCCGGAGGAGAAGAAGAAGACCTCGTAGGGGGTCATGGCGCTCGCGAACAGTGCGATCCCGTAGTAGAGGTAGGTCGGCAAGCCCTCGCCGGAGGGGACTTGCGGGTGGGTGACCTGCTGCCACATGTCGCCCCATCGCGGGTCGAGGTGGAGCACGGCGACGATGAAGACGATCAGGGCGAGACCGGCCAGGCCGAAGATCCGTTCCATCGTCTCGAACTTCGTCCGCCAGATCACCGCCCACACCACGAACGCCACTGCGGGGATCCACAGCAGGTAGGACACCGACGACAGCAGTTCCAGGGCGAGGCCGACACCGGCCAGCTCGGCGGCCAGCGTCAGCAGGGTGACCAGGAACGATCCGGTGAGGTTCGCGAACGCCACCCGTGGGCCGAGCCGCTCGCGGACGACGTCGAAGGTGGGCCGGCCCGACACGGCGGCGACCCGCCCGGCCATCTCCGCGTACACGCAGATGCCCACCACGCCCAGGAGCAGGACCCAGACGAGGGCGAACCCGAAGCGGGCGCCGACCAGGGAGGAGGCGACCAGGTCGCCGATGTCGACGAACCCTCCGATGGCGGTGAGGATGCCCAGGGTGACGGCCAGAACTCGTTTCACGACAGCCGTTCCTCCAGCCGCTCCAGCTGTTCCTGCACCTTCACCAGCACCGGAGTGTGAGCGGCCAGAGCGGTGCTCGCGCCACGGCGGGCGGCGACCCGCGCGGCGGCCAGTGCCTCATCGGCCGCGGACAGCGCCTCGGTGACCTCACCGCGCAGCCGGTCGGCGTCCGCGCCGGGAGGCTGGCGGGAGGTGAACGCCTCCTCGGCGCCGGCCAGATCCTTCTCCGCCTCCCCCAGCAGGACCGACGCGTACGCGCTGGTGGCGTTCCCCCGGCCGGCGGCCGCGGTGGCCAGGCGTGCGGTGCCCACCGCCGAAGCGGCGGCCTCCACGGTGTTCGCGGCCTTGAGGCGGTAGTCCTCCTCCGTACGGGAAGAGCCCGCACATCCCGCCAACGCCACAGCGCACACAGCCGACAACACCGGCCGGCCCGCCGCACGCCACGCAGAACCGGCGCCGCGCCTCACCGACCGCGGGCGATGAAATACACGGCCAGCACCAGGAGCAGCGCCAACTGCCCCCAGCCCGCCAGCAGTACCAGTCCCTGATCCATCCACAGCCTCCGACCGCCTCTCCGCGTCCCCGGGGAAACCCGCCTGCCCCAGGAAGCGGCCCATAGTCGACACATGTCACCCGGGTTCGGCCACGCACCGCGCCGACGATCCCCGCTCCTGCCAACCGGGGTCATACGGGCAGACGCCCGGCATCCGGCAGGCGGAGAGCGGGCGGGACTGGTCGTGGTCGACGAGGGCGGTGACGACCTTGCGGGCCCTCGCCTCGGTCAGCCGCTGCGCAGCCGTCGCACAACGCTGCAGGGGAGCACAACGCTGCCGCCGGGGAGCACGCGGGGCGATGTCGCTGCCCTTGACCACCTTGGCGAACTCGGCGTCGAACCGCTCCTTGCCGACCTTCTCCACGAGCGTGGTCGGGTACTTCGCCTGTGTGGCGTGGCCGACTGCGTCTGGCGGCGGACTACGGCCGTGCGCCCGCCACCAGCGTGCCGAGGGCCGTGCGCTGGTGGGTGACCGAGCGGCCCGTGCGGGTCGTCGTCGCCATGCCTGCCGATCTGAGCGCCGCCGCGTGGGACGAGGCCGTCGCGTTGCTGACGCGGAGGGCGCGGGCCAGGGATGTCGTGGTGTGGGGCTCGGCGAGGAGGCGCAGGACGGCCAGTCGGGTGCGGCCCAGGACGGCGGCCAGGGTCTCGGCGGAAACGGTGGGGTTCCCCGCGGTGGGCGGGAGCCCGGGGCCGGCCGGGTACGTCAGGACCGCGGGACGGCCCGGGGCGTCCTGAAGAAGGGGGCCCGCCGGGTGGTGGAAGGTGGGCAGCAGGACCAGGCCGCGCCCGTCGAGGCGGACGTCGCGGTCCGGCGCTGCGCCCGGCCATTCCCACACGCCCTCGTGGAGGCGGCTGCCCGGGGCCAGGTCGGTCAGGGCAACGGCCACGCCGTGCTCGGCGACCGCCAGGGCGTAGCGGGTGAACTCCTCACGGTGCAGATCCTGTACGACGGACCAGACCGGGGCGAGGACCGTTTCGTACGCGGCCTGCTGGGCGCGGTGCAGGGTGCGCCAGGCCGTCTCGTCACCCGCGTGCAGGCCGCGGATCCAGCGAGGGGCGGGCGCCGGCCCGTAGACGCGCTCCAGCTCGGAGCGGACGAGCCCGGGGCTGGTGGCGCGGATCTGTTCGAAGCCGTCGGCCATGGTGACGCCGAGGACGTCGAGGAAGGCAGGCGGACGGCCCGCCGGAACCAGGTCGGCAAGCGGGCTGCTTGCGGCCGGGAGGGAGCGCAGGATGCGACCGCGCCACGGCACGAACAGCGGGCCGCCGCTCTGGGCCACGGCCGTGGTCAGGGCGGCGTGCAACTCCTGGAGCGCCGCCGGGCGGGGTGCGAACCGGGTACGGGCGAAGTCCTCCGCGGTGAAGTGGACTCGTAACACCTTCACAGCTCCTCGTCGTGGGCCGGCCTTTCGGGCGGAGCCTGAACCTTCGCGCCGTCACGGCCCCCGCGCCAAGGATGTTCGTATGACTTCTCGACGCACTCTTTTGAAAGGCACCCTATTCGGGGGTGCCGCCGCTCTGCTGACCACGGTCGCGTCCGCCTCGGATGGCAGCCCCGCCCTCCGGCTGCCCGCGCCCGCCGGCCCGCACCCCGTGGGCATGCAGACGGTCCATCTGACCGATCCGTCCCGGACCGACCCGTGGGTGGGCGGCGTACGGGAGTTGATGCTGACCGTCCTGTACCCGGCCCGATCGGTGCGCGGCTTCTCCCGGGCCCCGCAGCTCACTCCGGCCGAGGCCCGGGAGTTCGCCGGCCTCGCGCCCCACGTTCGTCCTGGACTGCCTGAGCCGGGGGCCGTGGACTGGGGCGCGGTCCTCACCCACGGGTACGTGGACGCGCCGCCGCTGCCCGGGCGACGGCCGGTGCTGGTGTACTCGCCCGGCGGCGGTGACTCCCGCACGCTCGGCACGACCCTCGCCGAGGACCTGGCGAGCCACGGCCGAGTGGTCGTGCTCGTCGACCACCCCGGTGACGCTTCCCAGGTGGAGCTGCCGACCGGGCTGCGAACGACCGTCCTGTTCGGGCCACCGGACCCGGCGACCTTCCGCACGATGGTGGACACCCGGATCGCGGACCTCCGCTCGGTCTTGGACCGGCTCACCGATCTGCCGCTCGCCCGGGTCATGGACGCTTGCCGGATCGGGTTGTACGGGCACTCCGCAGGCGGCACGGCGGTGGTGTACGCGGCCCGTGACGACCGCCGGGTCGGCGCGGTGGCGAACCTGGAGGGCTATCTCGACTTGTACCCGACGCCAGTCGGCTTCGCCCGGCCGCTGCTGATGTTCCGCACCGACGGATTCGACGGCGCCGCCCGCATCGAATCGTCCTGGGCGGGCCTTCCCGGCCGCCGCGTGCTGCTCCCCGACGCGAACCACTGGGCGTTCACCGACTACGGCTCTCTCGTCGCACGGCTCCGGACCGCCGGTCTCGTCACAGCGGCAGCGCGGGCGGGGCTCATCGGCACCGGCGACCCGGCTGTGACGCTCGCCGAGGTACGGCACCGGGTGGGGGCCTTCTTCGCCCGCCATCTGGTGTAAACGGACTCCGGGCGGCAGCCTGCGGCCCCACAGGACGTCGGTCGCCCTGTCGGCAGACGACGGCGAGCTCAAGCGGTCAGCACATCAACGCCGTTCAGAAGGCCGGCGCAGACCTCCGCCGGAGTGCGGTGTCCGCGGGTCGTGCACGGGCGGTGGTTGGGCTCGTGGGCGACGGACGGGGCGTTCGACCGGATGCTGCGGGCCGCGCAGGCGAAGGCGGATGCGGTGGGCGGCATCGAGTGGCTGGTGCCTGGTGCGGTCGATCCCACTGTTGTGCGTGCCCACCAGCACGCGACCGGGGCCTGAAAGGGGGCTCTGCGACCCGGCCCTCGGCCGGTCCAGGGGCGGTCTTGACCAACAAGACCCACCTGGCAGGTGACGGCCGGGGCCGTCCCCTCGCCTTCGTCGTCACCGGCGGCAACGCCAACGGCTGCATGCGGTTCACCGCGGCGATGGAGGCGATCCGGGTGCCCTGGACCGGACCGGGGCGGCCCCGCGTCCGGCCCGGCCACGTCCCGGGCGACAAGACCGCCGAGTCCTACGAAGCAGCCGTCGCTCTCGCCTCACTTCTAATGGGGACGTGACATTTGGCGACAGAACCGGACATGCGTCCGGTCCTCGCCGGACACGCCGCCGCCTGGCGATCCGGTCCGCCCCGCGTTTCACTGGACGGGAGCGGCGCCGTGCGCCGACGTGCGGGCGACGCCGGTGACCATGGCTGGAGGTCCCGTGAACACCCACGCACCGACCCGCTTCGACCCCACGCGCGTCCCGCACCTGCTGGGCCCCTTCGCGCCCGTCACCGAGGAGGTGGACGTGGCCGAGTTGCGGGTGATCGGCGAACTGCCCGCCTCCCTGGACGGGACGTACGTGCGCAACGGCCCGAATCCCCGCTTCACCCCGATCGGCTCCTACCTGTACCCCCTCGACGGGGACGGGATGCTGCACGCCGTGCGGATGTCCGGCGGCCGGGCCCAGTACCACAACCGCTTCGTCCGCACCCCGGCGCTCGTCGCCGAGGAGAAGGCCGGGCGCGCGCTGTGGGGCGGTCTGGAGTCGCTGGTCCTGCCGGGCGCCGACGAGGTGGGCCCGGAGCTCGCCGACACCTTCAAGGACCTGCCCGACATCAACGTCGTCCGCCACGCGGGCCGCATGCTGGCACTGGCCGAGTCGGCCTGTCCGTACCGCTTCGACACGGATCTGGCGACCCTGGGACGGGAGGACTTCGACGGCAGGCTGTCCGCGGGCATCACCGCCCACCCCAAGATCGACCCGGTCACCGGCGAGATGGTCGTGTTCTGCTACGCCCTGGAGCCGCCGTATCTGACGTGGTCCGTCATCGGTCCCGACGGCGTGGTGACGCGGGGACCGACGCCCGTGGCCGGCGTGGACGAGCCCGTGATGATCCACGACATGGCCCTGACCGCCCGCTACGTGGTCCTCGTCCTGGCCCCGGCCTTCATCGACCTCGAGGCGGCCATGTCCGGCGGTTCCTTCCTCGCCTGGCGGCCCGAGCGCGGCACCCGGGTGGCGCTCGTTCCGCGTGACGGCGGAGCCCCGGTCCGGGCCTCCGACGAGGCCTTCTGGATGTGGCACTCGGTCAACGCCTACGACGACGGCCCCGAGCCGCAGGCGCCCGTCGTCCTCGACTACGTCGAGTGGAACCGGCTCACCGTCGGCCCGGCCCCCGACGGAGCCGGCCCGGCCACCGCTCGTCTGGTCCGCGCCCGGATCGACCCCGCGGCCGGCCGCATGACACGCACCGCCCTGGACGACGCCCGGGTCGAGTTCCCCCGCATCGACGACCGTCGCATCAGCACGCGCCACCGCCGTGCCGCCCTGGCCACCGGCACCGGCCGCACCGACCTGCTGCCCGGAGAGTACGACGCCATCCGCTGGTTCGACGTCGAGACCGGCACCGCCCAGGTCTGGGAAGCGGGTGATCTCTCCGTCGGCGAGCCCGTCTTCGCCCCCGAACCGGGCTCGGACGCGTCCTCGGACGAGCACGGCTACTGGATGACCTTCGCCACCGACCGCACCGACGGCACGAGCTGGTTCCTCGTCCTCCCCGCCGAAGACCCCGCCTCGGGACCCGTCGCCCGCGTCTCCATCCCCGTCCGGGTTCCCCTCGGCCTCCACGGCGCCTGGCTTCCCACCGAAGAACCGTGACGCCGGTCCATCGCGGCCCGTCGGCGTCGAGCCAGTGTGATGGCCGGGGCGTCACGGCAACGCGTCGGCCTTCGAGGCGGTCATGGCCGGAATCCGGACCTCGCGGAGCGGAGTCGGCAGGCCGAGGACCCGCCCCGCGGTCGTCCTCGCGGATCGCGCCCACTCCTCCCGCGCCATTCACGGGCGCCTCCGCCGACGCGGCATCCGTGCGGTCGTTCCGCAGGCCGCCGACCGGATCGGCCACCGCCTGCGGCGAGGCCGCGCCGGAGGCCGGCTGCCCGGCTTCGACGCCGAGACGTACAGGGAGCGCAACGCCGTCGAGCGGTGCATCGCCCGACTCAAGCAGTGGCACGGCCTCGCCATGCGACGGACAAGCTCGTCATCGCCCACCAGGCCGCACCCCATCTTGCTGCCATCCTCATCCGGACCCGACGCCGAGCAAGGCGTCCGCAGGATTCGTCAGGCCGTCCCGTGCACGACGAGCCGGTTCCCTCCCCGTCAAAGACGCCCGCCAGGACATGGCCCTCCCGCCGATCCCCGCCGGTCGACGTGCACGAGGAGAATGTCGTGGCTGTCGATCACCTCGGAGACGCCCCGGGGCTCGATCGTGTCCGACCACGCGTCCAGGTTCCGACCGCACCGCTCCGGCAACCCGCACGGTTCACTCACCGCGTCCCAGGCGGGCGGGAGCAGGTCACCGAGGAGCCATCCCCGCGGGTGCGGGCGGCAGCGGGCGGAGGCCGTCCAAGCCGAGTTCCGGGGGAAGCGTCCTAGACGGTTCGGGGGCCCGGTGGTGCGGTGATCCGGCGTACCGATTCCACTACCGCCGTCCGGTGGCGGGCGAGCCGCTCCGGTGTCCAGGGGGTTCCTGTCTCGTCCGCTGCCGGGCCGCCCACCGCGCCGAACCACGCCTGTGACAGGGCCATCACCAGCGTCAGTACATCGGTGGCGTCCATCCCGGGGTCGATCCGCCCCGCCTCCTGCGCCCGTCTCACCGCCGCGGTCTTGTGCCGGTAGGACAGGGTCGTGGCCTCCGTGTTCCCCGGACGCTCCAGCTGCTTCCACAGCACCAGTCGCATCAGCTCCGGCCGCTCGACGAGGTGGTCGAAGACGGTGCCCGCGTAGGCGGGCAGATCGTCGGGGTCGAAGGGCACGGACTCCGAGCCCGTCTCCAGGGCCTGCTGGAGCACGGCGTCGAAGAGCTGCTCCTTGTTGCCGTAGTAGACGTAGATGAGGCGCTTGTTCGCCTGTGCCGTCTCGGCGATGCGGTCGATCCGTGCCCCTGCGATGCCGTGCGTGGCGAACTCGGTGAAGGCCGCGTCGAGCAGCCGGGCCTTGGTCGCGCTGGAATCCCGTGCCATGCCTGGCAGCCTAGCAAGTAACTATCTGGTTATTGACATCCGCTCCAGGGCTGGTGCAGTATCTATCTATCCAGTTAGTTACTTATCAGGGAGAGCACCATGGAGATCCGCGCACTGGGCACCCAGGGACTGAAGGTCGGCGCCGAAGGCCTCGGGCTGATGGGCATGAGCGCCCACTACGGAGCCACGGACGAGGCCGAGTCCCTGGCGACCATCGACCGCGCCCTGGAACTCGGCGTCACCCTTCTCGACACCGCCGAGGGCTACGGCCCCTTCCTCAACGAGCAGCTCCTCGGCAAGGCGCTGGCCGGCCGCCGCGAGGCCGCCGTGATCGCCACGAAGACCGGCATCGAGTTCACCGACGACGGCGCCTTCCTCGGCCACAACGCGACCCCCGAGTACATCCGCCGCTCCGCCGACCGCTCCCTTCGCCACCTGGGCACCGACCACATCGACCTCTACTACCTGCACCGCATCGACCCGAACGTGCCCGTCGAGGAGAGCGTGGGCGCCCTGGCCGAACTCGTCACCGCCGGCAAGGTCCGCCACATCGGCCTGTGCGAGGCCGCACCCTCCACCATCGCCCGCGCCCACGCCGTCCACCCCCTGACCGCCGTACAGACCGAGTACAGCCTCTTCGAGCGCGGCATCGAGCACGACGGCGTCCTGGACACCCTGCGCGAACTGGGCATCGGGCTCGTCGCCTACTCCCCGCTCGGCCGGGGATTCCTCTCCGGCGCCATCACCAGCCCGGACGACTTCGCCGCCGACGACTTCCGCCGCACCGACCCCCGCTTCCAGGGCGAGAACTTCCACCGCAACCTGGCCGTCGTCGACCAGGTGCGCCGCCTCGCCGCCCAGAAGGGCGTCACGCCCTCGCAGCTGGCCCTGGCCTGGACCCTGCGCCAGGGCGCGGTGCCCATCCCGGGCACCAAGCGCCGCCGCTACCTGGAGGAGAACATCGCCGCTGCCACCGTGACCATCAGCGACGCGGACCTGGCGGCCATCGACGCCGTGGCCCCGCACGGCGTGGCATCCGGCGACCGCTACGCCCCCGAACTGATGCAGTCCCTGAACGGCTGACCCACCCCCGAACCCGGCCCGCACGGACAGGCCGAGTCTCTTACGACGACAAGGGCGCAGAAATCCGGCAACCGCAGCGGTCACACCGTCCGGGATGAGGAGGAAGCCCACGCCTGACAGCCGCGGTACTCACGAGGAACACGCCGACGTCCCCTCCGCATACCCGACCGCACAGGAGGGGGCGTCCCCGCAGGTGCTCCCGTGGTAGTGGCCACCGGACCCCGCGTCTTCCCCGCCGCCATTGACCAGGCTGGCGAAACGGCCTGATTCTGGGCTTTCTGAAGGCGGGTGACCTGCTCTGCGATGAGTGCAGGCGGGAAGGCGCGTACATCGCGACCGGCGATCGACAGCTTGCTGAACCTCGCCACCGTGCTCCCGACCCTCACCACGGTGCACTCGGTCACGGACGGGCCCGGCTTCACCGAAGCGGCGATCTCGAACCGCACGGCCTCATCCCCGAATTCCCGAGTCGCGGGGCAGAAAGAACGCTGACCGTTCCCTCGTACCGGCCGACCGGGCTCTGCCGCTCGAAGTGCTGGCAGGTCTTCAAACCCTCACGCACCTTCGCGAACGCCTCCTCGGCACCGGAGCCCTCGTAGGACGCCGGCAGAGAGCTACCGCCGCAGATTTCGCTCTTCCAACGGAACGGCTGAAAGGCCGTCGTCGGGGCCGGTGTCAGCTCGCCCTCCGCGGCATCGAGCATCTCCCGACGGGCAGACCCGGACGAAAACGTGGCTTCCGCGCTGCCCGCTCCGGTGTGGAAGACAGAGGCCGGTTCACCGATCAGACCGGAGGGACGACGAAACGCGCTTATGCGCATGACCTGGCCTCTGAACCGTACGAATGATCAGACGGACACTGGACCACGAGCAACTTCGGCAACTGCGCGGCCAGGGCTCCCGCCCGACATTCTGCCTGATCGATGGTTCAGCCCGGTGGCGCTGGCGTCCGGGGGCTCGCGAGTGTGCCCGGGCAAGGCCGTTTCTCCTCGGAGGAGTTGCTCACCGCCTCGGCGGAACCGTCCCGACGCCCAGGCTTTCTCCGGGAACACCGCGGGCCCCGCGGAGGCGGGCAGCGCACACCGCGCATTCGGCGGCGGTTCGGGGTGCCGCTGGGTGACGGCGCCTCGCGTCGGTTCACAGAGCCTGCGGGAAGTCGAACATCCTGCCCGGGTCGTAGCGCCTTTTCAGCTCAACCAGTCGGTGAGCGGCCGAGCCGTAGTAGGCGGAACGCCAGTTGCTCAGATTCGCGTCCGTGTAGTTCTGGTATGCCGCGCCCGAGGCGTGCCGGCGCATCGCGGTGTGCGTGCTGTCCAGCCAGGCCGTCGCCGGCCCGGCGGTGTGGCCGGCGGGCCAGGACGCGGTGTACTGGGCCAGGAAGCGTGAGTTGCGGTGTACGAAGGCGGTCGCTTGCGGGGGAACGCGGTTGACGGCGCCGCCCAGGGCGGTGAGCGCGATGGAGACGGCGCCGGTGTTGCTGCTGCGTCCGTGGCGTTCGACCTGGTCGAGCAGTGACCGGATGCCGGCGGCACTCAGGGAGCGGTTGAAGAAGTCCGAGCGTGCCGCGTACGTCTCCCGCTGGAGCACGCCGGTGGGCTGCCGCCCCGGGGTTCCGCCGGGCAGGTGGCACTGGGCGGTGGACTTTGTCGCGCAGCCCGCGTACATCCGCATGGTGTCGAGGTAGCCGCGGCGGCGCATGGTGATGCGGGAGGCGGCGCCGGGGCCGCCGGCGCGGTCCGCCAGTCGGTCGACGGCGTTCTGCAGGGCGCCGTACGTGCCCAGGGAGAAGCAGCTGACGGAAACGGTGGGGGTCCGGCCGGCGACGGCGGACAGGTGCAGTGCCGACCAGATCTCGTCGGGCTGGGTGGGCCCCCACTCCTGCCAGGAGCGGAGGGCGGCGGCGGCCTTGGACCAGGGCCAGGTCATGTGCGCGGTGACGCCGTCGGCGGCCTTGTGGGTGCGGAACCGGAGTTCCGTGACGACGCCGAAGTTTCCGTTTCCTGCACCGCGCAGTGCCCAGAACAGGTCGCTCTCCCGGTCCTTGGACACGTCGAGGGTCCTGCCGTCGGCGGTGACGATGCGGGCGCCGGTGAGGTTGTCGGAGGTGAGCCCGTAGGAGCGCGAGACCACGCCGTGGCCGCCCCCGAGCGTCAGGCCGGAGATGCCGACCGTGGGACAGGATCCGCCGGGGATGGTGACGCCTCGTGCGCCGAGCTGCGTGTAGACGTCGATGAGCTTGGCACCGGCCCCGATGACGGCGCTGCCGGAGTCAGTGCGAATGGACTTCAGCGCGGAGACGTCGATGACCAGGCGTCCGTTGCCGCTGGACCAACCGGCGTAGGAGTGGCCGCCGTTGCGGATGGCGACGGGGGTGCCGTGGCGGCGCGCGAAGGCCAGGCACTCGGCGATGTCCGCGGTGTTGGACACGTAGGCGACGGCGGCGGGGCGCAGACTGTCGAAGCGCGTGTTGTACAACTGGCGGGCGGTGGCGTAGTCGGCATCGCCCGGACGTATCAGGCCGCCCTGCAAGCCCCTGTCGAGCGCGGACCAGTCAGCGGCGCGCGGCGCGGCCGCGCGTATGCCGGCTGCGGCGGATGCGGGGCCCAGGGGGCGTTGCCCGCTGGTGGCAGGGGCGGAACCGCTGCTGGGCGCGGCCCTCACCCGGCCGCTGCCCCAGCCCGTCGTCCAGGCGACGGCTGTCGTGCAGCCGGTACCCGCTGCGAGCAGTGTGCGCCGGTTCATGGCGGCCTCCGTTCACGTTCCTCTGCTGTCGCTCAAGCAGAGTGCGAATGGGGGGTAGTGGTTCCGTGTGGCGGGCATTTGCGATCCGGGGGTTCGCCCGCAGCCCGACCGTGCCGTGTCGTGTCGTGGACCGGTCCGGTGCTCGCGGCGGCGAGGAAGCCGGTCGAGGCGGACGAGCCGGGGCGCGGGAGGCAGATCTGTTTGTCGTGACGGACAGGCGACGGCCGGGGCCGTCCCCGCGCGGACGGGGAACAGCCGGCCGGGGTCATCTCCGGATCGTCGATGACGGGTCCAACCGGTCGATGACGGGT
Organism: Streptomyces sp. NPDC107498; assembly: GCF_055582805.1. NCBI lineage: Bacteria > Bacillati > Actinomycetota > Actinomycetes > Kitasatosporales > Streptomycetaceae > Streptomyces > Streptomyces sp. NPDC107498. Next base: position 93,866 of record NZ_JBVJPE010000011.1, read on the forward strand.
CCAGGCTCGCGGGCGGCTGGCGCCGGGGCCGCAACGACAGGGGCGTGCTCCGCTGTCCGCGGCGTGTCTGGAGGCAGGTGGAGAAGGAGAAGTAAGTGATGCCGGTGGTGAGTGTTTAGGGCGGGCTGGGGCGAGTAGGCGGGGGTCACGACCAATCCGGTTACTTCACGAGGAGGTCCCAATGTCGGGCACGGAGAAGAGCAAGGCCCATGCCGAGCAGGCCAAGGGCAAGGTCAAGGAGACCGTGGGCCGCGCCGTCGGCAACGAGCGCATGACCGCCGAAGGCCGCGCCGACCAGAGCGAGGGCCACGCACGCCAGGCCAAGGAAGACATCAAGGACACCTTCCGGCACTGAGCCACCCCACACCCCGTAGGGCCCCGACCACTCCCCCGGTCGGGGCCCTACGGGTTTTGGAGCGCGTCGGCGCGTCGTGGCGCGAAGAGCCGCGGGAGGCGGCGCCGGTCAAGCTCGTAACCGTCCCGCCGCCCCATGGGTTCTTCCAGGCTGCCGGGTACGCCTCCGGCGTGCCCTTGCTTCGCCGCCGGACACGGCTCCGCCCGAGACGAGAAAGGGTGGAGTCCGGTCATCGGCGGCGGGCGCGAGGTCCCGTGTCACGGCGAACCGGAGCAGGAGCACGCAGGCGTCAAGCTCACCACCGAGGTGACCGACGTCGAGGAGCAGGGAAAGGACTCCGGGACCGAGGCGCAGCAGCAACGGGCGCTCGGCGCGGTCCGCTGCCCGGTCGTCGACACGGAGTGCCCGCCGCGCGTCGAGGTGCTGTCCGGAGCGTACGAGACGGCCCGATGGCCGCCTCGCCGCACCCCGCACCGGGTGACGGGCCGGGCCCGTTCCAGCCTGTCACCCGAAACCGCCTACGATGACCGCCCATGAGCACGAATGACGACCGAAGACCCCTGGTCGACGGACGCTTCCGACTGATCTCCCGACTCGGCAGCGGCGGCATGGGCACCGTCTGGCGCGCCCGCGACATCGCCCTCGACCGCGACGTCGCCCTCAAGGAGGTCCGCCCGCCCGACCCCGCCGTCGAGGACGCGAACCCCGGATTCGCCGCGCAGCTGCGCGAACGCGCCGTCCGCGAAGCCCGCGCCCTGGCCCGGTTGTCGAACCCTCACGTCGTGACGATCCACCACATCGTCGAGCCGCAGGACGGCTCGCACCCGTGGATCGTGATGGAGCTCGTCGAGGGCAGTTCCGTGTACGACCGGCTCGCCGCGGGCCCGATGCCCGTCCCCGAGGTGCTCGCCCTCGGCCGCCAGGTCCTCTCCGCACTGCGCGCCGCACACACCGCCGGCATCCAGCACCGCGACGTCAAACCCGCCAACGTCCTGCTCCGCCACGAAGGCGAGGCCGTGCTCACCGACTTCGGCATCGCCGCGTTCGACGGCGCCACCTCCCGGCTCACCTCCACCGGCGACCTGATCGGCTCGCCGGAGTTCATCGCCCCCGAGCGGGTCCGCGGCGAGGAGGGCAACCCGGCCTCCGACCTGTGGTCGCTCGGCATGCTCCTGTACGTGGCGGCCGAGGGTCACCACCCGCTGCGCCGCGCCACCGGCCTCGCGACCGTGGTCGCGGTGCTCGACGACCCGATCCCCGCGCCGGTGCGGTCCGGCGCGCTGGGTCCCGTACTGACCCGGCTCCTCGTCCGCGATCCGGCGCAGCGACCGGACGGGGCGCTCCTGGACCGGCTGCTGGCGGAGGCGGAGGGCGGCGCGGCCGCGGCTCCTGCTCCCGCCGCTGCTCCTTCTGCGCCCGTCGCCGTCCCTGCCGTCCCCGGCCCGTACGCGCCGGCGTCCGCGCCGTACCCGCACCCGGCCTACGGCCCGCCCGCCGCGCCGGGCGCGGGCTTCGGCCCGCCGACGCTGCCCACCCCCACGCCCTCCAGCCCGCGCAAGCGCGCCGCAGGCGTCGCCGTCGGCCTCGTGCTGGCCGCCGCCGCGGTGATCGGCGTCGTGAACCTGTTCCCCGACGGCGGCGACGGCAGCGACAGGACCTCCGGAGCGAAAGGCGGCGCCTCGCCGACCGGCGCCGTCCGCACCCCCGGCCAGGGCTCGGGCACGGTCCCGTCCACCTCCGCGCCCGCGCCCGCGGTCCGCGGCAGCCTCCTCACCACCGCCAACGTCCGTGCCGTCATCGCGGAGTTCCGCCGGGCGAGCGGCACCACGACGATCAAGGACCTGACGGTCTACGAGGGGTATGCCCTGGCGAACATCCCGACCCGGCCCGGCGCGAAGACCTACGACGCGTACGAGTACCGGGCCGGCGTGGCCAGGAAGACCGGCCCCGGCGGCACCATCAGCGCCGACGACGCCGACGAACAGCCCTTCGACGTGGCCACGATGCCCTGGGACAGCCTCCCCGCGCTGATGAAGCGCGGCGAACGCGACCTCAAGGTGGACGACCCCACGATGCGCTACGTCATCGTCGACCGCTGGACCTTCAACGACGACCGTCCGACACTGCGCTTCTACCTCAGCAACGACTACCAGGCCAGCGGCTATCTCGCCGCCGACACCTCCGGCAAGGTCGTGTCGACCCTGCCCGCGTCCTGAGGTCACCGCCTTTGCGGATCGTGGCCGTCCGCAAGGGCTCCTACGGTCGGAGCGTGCCGCAGACACAGGCAGACAGGCGTACCGGTGTGCGGACGACCCCGGTCACCGGCGCTCCGGGGCCGTCGGCCGCCAGGTCGTCGCCCACGGGGTGTTCCTGAACGACGGCTTCACCGGCCGGACCGGCGACCGACCGGTGGCGCGACCGCTGGTTCTGCCTGTCCCGCCCGAAGGGGACCCGCTGCCCCGGCACCGGGCGGTGGACGTCACGACGGGCCGTCCGCGCGGGTTGCGGGCCGGTCGACTCCGGGCAGACGTGGAAGAACGGTCGCACCGCCAAGGAGTACGGCCGCAGTACGTGTACTGCGGTCCGCGCTGCGACGTCGAGGTGAAGCCCCGGTCGGCGCCGCCGCAAGCACCATCGCCGCGGCGCCGAGGCCGCCGGGGTCTCGGCGCCGCGGGTCAGGCCTTGGGATTCGGCGGGCGGGTCTTGTGGGCAGCGATCCGGTCCGGTTCCATACGGGCCTGGTCGGGGAGGACGGCACAAACTTGAAGCTGCCGTCCTGGTCGGCGGCGGTGACGTACTCGTGCTCCAGTTCGCGACGGCACAGGCCGACGTTCCGGCCGCGCCGGGACATCCAGCCGATCGGCTCGTACGGCGTCCCGACAGTCTCCCTCGCCGGTCGGCGCCCCGCGCTGACGGTGCGCGGCTCGGACACCGGCCGTGAGGTGAGTCCGGCTCTCAGCGGTCGGAGCCACCGTGGTCCGGATGCTCGGGTGTGGTCCATGATTCGCGCTTCGCCCCGGCGTCCGTGTGCAGGGGATCGACGTCGGAACGGCGCCTGCGCGCGGCGCGGCGGCTGCCCCACCAGAACGCCCCGATGAGGAGAACGACGACCACGATCCCCAGGCCGACGGCGAAGAGCACGGCGTTGGATCCGGCCGATGCGAGAACGGAGGGTGCTGCGATGCCAGTCATGATCACCTTTCCAGTGGCAACACGCCGCGGCAGTAGGGCGCTGCGGGCGTGCAGGGCGGCTGTCCTCTCCCGGCCTGCGTAAACGCCTCCATGGGGAGGCTTCGGGGCCGCTTGTCGCCGCCGCGAGCGATCTGTCGCGGGCGTTGCCCGCTCCAACGGCGGCCACGCCCCTTTGACCGCGACCTGATCGCCGGCCGGAACAGCCCGCTGACTACGGCCCCGCCCCGCACCCCCTACCAGGGCGTCAACACCGCGATCCTGTCGACGCCCACCCGCTGCCACCCCACCACCCGCTCACAGCGACCGCCTTCCGCGCGGGCTCTGCCCGCCCCTCGGCCACCGGCTCCAGAGGGGCATCCACCAACACCGCGTGGGTGCGCTCAGGGTCACGCCTCCACCGACGCTCCCGTCCCACCGGGGTTTCCTTGCCGTCCCGCTCGCGCTGTGCGTTCCCGGCAACCGTCGTGGCAGCGCCCCGCCCGTCGGCACGACCGTCGAGCCTCCGCCTCCGTGGCACCAAACCATTGACCACCTACAGTGGCTGTCTGTGATCGAAGAGTGACTCCAGTACCGGCATGCCCTTCACGCACCGCGCGGGCGAAAGACCGTTTCGGACGCCGGCCGGGCGGGACGAGCTCTTTGCCCTTCTCACCTCGTCGGAGTCACCATGGCCCCGCCCGCGCCCACGCCCACGCACTCGCCCCATCCGCGCCGCTTCAGGGCGTCGATCCTGCCGGTCCTCCTTCCCCTCGCGGTCCTGATCCTGGTAGCGGTGTCCGTGGGGTCGCGACTGCAGTTCGCCGAGCGGCAGGCGAAGGACACGATCCGCACGGTCGGATCCCGAGCCGCCGACCGGGTGGACGTGGAGGCCACCGTCCAGAGCGTCGACGCCGCAGCCCGAGAACTCGTCCTGCGGGTCCGCGTCACCCCCCGTGGGACCCTCGGCGAGGAGGAGGGGACCGCTCCCGTGGCCGATCTCAGCCTCCAGACCTCCGTGGCGACCCTCGGCGACCTGGAGTTCCCGGCCCACGAGCGGCTCGCGCCCAAGGACGTGCAGGTCGCGATCGCGGGTGGATCGATCACCGACTATCCGTTCGACACGTACGAGACCGACATCGAGTTCTGGGCGCTGCTGGGCGGCAAGGACGTGCCGGTGCAGATGCGCTTCTCCAACAATGACGCGCTCTTCTCCGTCTCCGCGGCGTCCCGGGACTCCGGGCAGGATGCCGTCGTGAGGCTGAGGCTGTACCGATCGGGCAGCATGCTCGCCTTCGCGGTCTTCATGATGGTCGTCATGTGGGCGCTGGCGGCGTCCGTGCTCCTCGGGGCCTGGTACCTGACGACCCGTGACGGGGGCCTGGTCTGGCCGGCCCTCGCCTGGATGGCCGCCACGCTGTTCGCTCTCGCGGCGTTCCGCAACACCGCCCCCGGCACGCCCCCGATCGGCTGCGCGATGGACTGGTTCGCCTTCCTGTGGGCCGAGACCCTCATCGCCCTGTGTCTGATCGTCGTGGTCGTCACCGGCATCCGCAGCGCCCTCCGCGCAGACGACGCCCACCTCACCTGACCGACGCACCGCCACAGGAAGGAACGGCTGGAGACCGCCTTCACTCGAAGCGGGTGCAGTCGTCGGTGTCGCCGCCCGGGAGCACGAAACCGAGAGGGCGGCCGAGCCCGTCGCGGGCACGGCGAGCAGGCTCCGTGACCTGCAGTTCCACCGCGTGCACGGTTACAGCTGAATCACTGACACCAAAAGTGACAAATCACTTAAAGCTGTCTTCCTCGGCCCTGCCTGCCCCACCAGGGCTGTCCGGGCGATCTTTGAGGGCAGCGGCGCCTGACAGACCTGCATCGTGCAGCGCCACGGGCATGCCAACCACATGCGTGACTGCGAGGTCATCGTCCATGCGACAGCCGATCCCCGTACCGCCATCGCACCGCCTCACCCGCGGCACCTCTTCCGGCGCCGGCCCGGTCCGCGCCTCCTCGATCCGGCCGCGTCCCGACGGCGGGACGGCCGGCAAGAAGCTCTTCCACGCGAGCCCGCCGAGCCCGCCGGGGCCGTGCGTGGCCGACGCCGACCGGCGCGCACCCCGACCACCGCCGCCCTTACCGCGGCCGCCGTCGTGAGCAGCCCCGCGGGCCGCAACGCGCAGGCCCTCACAGCGGTTTGAGTAGCGCTACTCAGGCGCCGGGAGCCGCCCCGCCGCACGATGGAGCCCTCGTCGACACGGCGGAACCCACCCGCCCAGGAGGAACCGATCATGCGAGACAGTCGCCCCCGCACACTCGTCCGGCTCACGTTCGCCAACCCCGCCTCGCTGGTCTACCTCGGCCTGGTGGCCGTAGCGGTGTTCCCCATGCTGCCCCTCCCCGTGAACGCAGACAGCACCTTCGCAGCCATCTGGATCCTCCTGCTCACCGCGCCCACCAGCATGCTCCTGCTGCTCCCCGACTTCACGAACGGCGACTCGGCCCTGGCGACCGGATACTTCCTCGCGGCGCTGGCCTTTTCCGCACTGCTCCACTCCTTCCTCCTCGGCCTCATGTACCGGGCACTGCGAGGAAACCCGGCACAGCAGGCACCCACCACCACGTGAGAGCCTTCCCCTACCCCACAAGACGCCACGCTGCCCACGAAGCGGACGACCACGGCGGTACCTCCCTCCAGCAGGACTTCCCCGCCTCGTTCCCTGGTGAGGACGGGTACCGGGCAGCCGGCACCGGGTTACCGGCAGCTTCCGTCCCGCTGTCCTCACCTGACGGCGCCGAGGTGCAGCCGTGCCGGCCCACCATCGGCTCGGGCGAGTGACCGGAGGGTCCGGAGCCGCCGTGATGAACGGGCCTGCTGTCGAGAACGGTCCCGGTTCCGTGTCGTGGCCCCGCACAATGGGACGGCCCCGATGGTCCGTCGTCAGGAGCCCCATGTCGATCTTCGAGTCGTTAGGCGTCCCGCTGCTCACGGTCGCGGTCACCCTGGGCGGCGGATGGCTCGTGACCACCCGCGTCACGGATCATTGGGATCAGATCAGGAAGAACCGCGACATGGATCAGACCGCGGCGGGGGAATTCCAGCGGCTCTACGGGGAGTTCGTCGCGGTCTGGAAGACCTGGAACGCCCTGACCAGCGGTCACACCCCCGTCAGCTCGCCCGGGCATCCCGGATGGGGTTGCCTGGAGCGGGCGACCGCGGCCGAGGGGGCGATCGAGGCCCTCATGGCGAAGCTGGCCGCCGAGCGCGTGCTGACCCGGACGGAGATCGACGTGCTCGGTGGTGTCCGCCAGGCGTTCAAGGCCATGCGGCGGGCGATCCAACGGGGCGAACCGCTCGACTGGTGGTCCTCGGAGATCCAGCCGTACGTGGCCTTCAAGTCCCTGTCCTCGGCGGTGTCCGTCCTGCTGGGCACCGCGTCGAGGACCAGGCGCCGGCCGAGCGCCGCAATGGCCGCCCACGCCTTCAGGGAGATCACCCACAACCGCCACGAGGTCATGTGGATCGAGACGGCCCGGGGAATTTCCCCGGGAGCTCGGTCGAGTTGACGTCCGTCCGGTCCGCGCCGTCAGGAGATCCACATGGCGACGGCGGCGTCGTTCGTGGGGCGTCGCTTCGTCGCCCGCGAGCTGCTCGCCGGGCCGTCCGGCGATCCGCAGGGCACCCTCCACCACCCGGGCAGGCCGGCGAGGCCCGCGTCCGGGAAGACCTGGCCGAGCTCGTCGCCGCGGGCGCGCCGGTCGTGGTCACGGAGTGGCCGCAGCCGAAGGACGTCGAAGGGGCGCGAGTGGTCGGCCGGGCCGGTGATGGTCTCGGTGGTGCAGTCCGGCCCGGCACCCCTGCGGCGAAGGAAGGACCCGCTCAGGGCCCCGGCTCGGCGGGGCTTCCAGGGTGAGGCGTGATTCCGCACCCCCCTGGGCGACGAACACGTTCGTTACGATCGGGGTGTGACTGCGCAGCGAGAACCGATCAGTCGGCGTGAACGACCCGCGAAGCCGGCCCTGACGCGGCGGGGGATCGTCGATGCGGCGGTGCGGGTCATGCGGTCCGAAGGGCTGGAGAAGGTGACCATGCGGCGCCTGGCCCAGGAGCTGGACACCGGCCCGGCCTCGCTCTACGTCTACGTGGCCAACACCGCCGAGCTGCACGCCGCCGTACTGGACGCGCTCCTGGGTGAGGTGGAGCTGCCCACCGACCGATCCGAGACCGGCTGGCGCGAGGACCTCGTCGCGGTCCTGACCTCCTACACCCGCCTGCTCTTCGAGCACCCGCAGCTCGCCCGCTCCGCCCTGGTCGCACGCCCCAGCGGCGCGAACTACCTCGACCTGCTCGAACGGCTCCTCCTGCTGCTCTCCCGCAGCGGCGCCCCGCGCGAGCAGGTCGCCTGGGGCGTGGACAACCTCCTGCAGTACGCGACCGCCACCGCGGCCGAGCACGGTACCCAGGAACGCGACCCGATGAGCCAGGACGACTGGGACGCGCTCGCCCGCGCCGCGCACGGCGTGGACGAGACCGAGTACCCGACGATCAAGGCGCATCTGCCGGCGCTGCTGTCCGGCACCCAGGACGCCCGGTTGTCCTGGGGCTTCGACCTCGTGATCAACGGCATCCTCCACACCCCCGTCCCGGACACCACCGGCTGATCCCCGGAAGGCTCCGAGGGCCGCGGCGTCCCGCTCGGGACGGCCGCTTCGCGCTTCGACCCGCGCCCGTGCTGCACGGGTGGGGCGCAGCACGCCTATGGGCGAACTTGTTCGTCACGAACGTGTTCGTTACGGTGGGAGAGCAGGTCGGCAAGGGCGGCCGCAGCGTCATCCCCACACCCCGAGGAGGACCCCGTGAACACGCACCACCCCGTCGCGATCATCGGCGGAGGTCTCGGCGGCCTCACCGCCGCCCGCGTCCTCCACGTCCACGGCATCGAGGCGGGCGTCTTCGAGCGGGAGGCGTCGAGGGAGGCCCGCACGCAGGGCGGCATGCTCGACATCCACGAGGAGAACGGCCAGAAGGCCCTGTACGCCGCCGATCTCCACGACGGCTTCCTCAAGATCATTCACGAGGGCGGTCAGGCCATGCGTCTGCTCGGTGCCGACGGCGCCGTCCGCGTCTCGGAAGAGGACGACGGCACCGGCGGCCGACCCGAGGTCGACCGCGGCGACCTGCGCGACCTGCTCCTCGACTCGCTCCCCGACGGCACGGTCCACTGGGGCAGGAAGGTCACCGGTGTCCGCGCCCTGGACGGCGGACGCCACGAGGTGACCTTCGCCGACGGCTCCGTCATCACCACCGACCTGCTGATCGGCGCCGACGGCGCCTGGTCGCGCGTACGCCCCCTGCTTTCCGACGCCGAGCCCGCCTACACCGGCATCTCCTTCGTCGAGACCGACCTGCTGGAGGCCGAGACCCGACATCCGCGCAGCGCGGCCGTCGTCGGCGGCGGGTTCTTCATCTGTCTCGGCGACGAGCGCGGCTTCCTCGCCCACAAGGAAACCGATGGCAGCCTGCACGTCTACACCGCCCTCAAGGCGGACGAGGACTGGCTGGACACGGTCGACTTCACCGACCTGCCGGCGGCCAAGCAGGCCGTGCTCGCCCGCTTCGAGGGCTGGCACGAGGCCCTGCGCGGCCTGATCGCCGACGCGGACACCATGACCCCGCGCCGCATCCACGCCCTGCCGGTGGGCCACCGCTGGGACCGGGTGCCGGGCGTGACCCTGCTGGGCGACGCCGCCCACGTGATGTCGCCCTTCGCCGGCGAGGGCGCGAACCTCGCCATGTTCGACGGCGCCGAACTCGCCCTGGCCGTCGCCGCCCACCCCGGCGACACCGAGGCGGCCCTGACCGCCTACGAGGAAGCCCTCTTCCCGCGCAGCGAAGCCTCCGCCACCGACTCCGCCCAGAGCCTGGACACGATGTTCGGCCCGCAGGGCCTGGAGCAGATGACGGCGTTCTTCACCACCGGACCGGCGGCCCCGTAGCCCGGCCGCCCACGACCACGCGGCCGCGGGCCCCAGCCTTCCCCACAGGGCCGGTGCGCCCGCCGCACCCAGCTCTCCCCCGCCCGGAAAACTCGCATCCACAGGAACCACGTTGCCGAAGATCGCGATCCTTCTGAGCAGCACCCGCACCGGCCGCGCCGGAGCGAACGTCGCCCAGTGGGTCCTGGAACGGGCCCGGCAGCACGACGACGCCGACCACGAACTCGTCGACCTCGCCGAAGTCGACCTGCCGCAGATCGACGAACCCTTCCCGCCCGCCCCGGGCCGCTACACCCGCCCCTGCACCCAGTAGTGGGCCGCCACGGTCGCCGCCTTCGACGGCTGCGTCATCGTCATCCCCGAGTACAACCACTCCTTCCCCGGCGTGCTCGAGAACGCCCTCGACCGCGTCTACGCCGAGTGGAACAACAAGGCCGTCGGCCTCGTCCCCTACGGCGTCGGCGGCGCCCTCCCGGCCGGAGACGAGTCCGCCGACCAACAGACCACCGCCCGCGCACGCGAGCAGCACGGCACCGGCGACCACCGCACGGGCGGGCGCCCGGCGAGGCCGGGCCGGGCGGGCGGCGGGCGGATGCGAGTCGCCGACCCGTGGCAGGGGCCTGGTCGACGTCACCTCGTCGGGCAGAACGGCGGACACCTCGGCCGCCGCCGGGTATGAGATGCGCGGGATGACCTCGGTGGCCTCCGAGTCGCTCTCCTGCGGCCAGTGCCCCTGGCCCGTCCCGTACCGGTACTCCATCGCCGAACCCCCGCACCGCCGGATCACGTCAAAACGCCGGGGCGCGTAACCGACGGTCACACGGCCACGTTCTTCGTGACCGCCCTTCGGACGCCGGGGCTCCGCGGCCAGGCACGGCGCCCGCCGGCTGAGGGGAGGGCGCCGGTCGAGGCCCGTGGCGCTTAACCGAGACCAGGCCTCGCCCCGCAGCGCAAGGACGGCGGTTCAGTCGGTGGACAGTGCCTCGAGGAGGTCACCGACCTGCGGGTCGGGCAGCGCGCGGGCCACGTCGGCCTGGGCGACCATGCCGACCAGGCGGTGGCCGTCGATCACCGGCAGCCGCCGCACCTTGTGCGAGGTCATGGTGCGCAGGATCTCGCTCGCATCGTCGTCCGCGCCGATGGTGACCGCCTCGCCCTGGGCAAGTTCACCTGCCTTCACCTGGGCCGGGTCCTTACCCGCGCCGAGGACCTTCACGACGATGTCGCGGTCGGTGAGCACACCCTTGAGCCTGTCGTCCGTGCCGCAGATCGGCAGGGCGCCGACGCCCATCTGCGTCATCTTCTTCGCGGCCTCCAGGACCGTCTCCTCGGCACCGATGCACTCGGCGCCCTCCGTCATGATCTCTCGGGCAGTCGTCATCGCACTGTCTTCCTTCCTGCTGTCACATCCCTGGCAACCGGCACAGCTCGATCAGCCGAGGCGGCAGAATTCACGCCTGCCCTCCTCCGGCGGCCGCATAACACCTTCGTGCCATCCCCACCCCGGTGCAGCATCCGCAACGACGGAACAGAGCGGCACGGACGGTTTCCGCACCCCCGAGGTGTCGCAGGAAACGAGGAGACGGCCACCGGGGGCGCAGGTCGAGGTCCTGCACCCGGTGGGGGACGCGCGGGCAGGAGCCGGCGTGGGATCTCGGCGCCCAGACTGACTTCGATGGTGGGCCGGCCCCAGTGGTGGAGGCCGGCGAAGCGGCGGTCGGTGACGACGACGTACGCCAGCCTGCAGGCGCGGGTCTTCCAGGTAGATCCGGCAGCCGGTGAGCATCGCGAGCGCACCGCCGAGGCTGTGGCCGGTGAACCAGACGCTCTGGTCGTTGTCGCGAAGCTCGGCGGTGGCGTCCCTGGCGGCGGGGAAGATGGAGTCGAGGGCCTCGCCGAAGCCGTAGTGGAGGTAGCCGGTGTTCGCCGGTCCGGGGACCGGCGGGGTGGTGGCGTCGGAGAGCCAGTCCTTGATCTGCGCGGGCTCGATACCGCGGAACCCGGTGGTGATCACCCGGTCGGAGGCGATGGTGCAGGCCTGGGTGTCCCGGAGCGGGAACGGGGGCCTGAACCGCGTCTCGTGATGGCGCACCTCCTCGAATCCCCAGTCACGGGCCGTGGACTCCACCGTCGCCTCGTCCTTGTAGGCCATCGCGTAGGCCGCCTTCGGACTGTGAGTACGGACGTCGTGGTCGATCACTGCGGGTCCGGCTGGTGGGGGCAGCGGGCCCAGTGTGACCGCGTGGGGGTGACGGGACGGGCGGACGGCTTGCCGGCTCCCGTTGCCGCACCTCACCGGGAGTGTCACGATCAGACCGATGACACCCGCTCCTGCCACCTCCCACCCGCCACGGCGGCTCCCCGATCCGTCATGGCACGCATGACCCTGAGCGCCGAAGGCGCGGCCCGTCCCGATGCGGTCTGGCAGCGTTACGCCGACACCGACCAGTGGGCGTCCTGGTCCCCGCACATCAAGACGGTTCACTGCGTGGGCCGTCTACGGCCCGGTATGAGCGGTACGGTCGAATCAGTCGTCGGCATTCGTGCCGCCTTCGTCGTGGAGGCCGTCGACCACGACCGCCGCACCTGGACGTGGCGGGTGCGTCTGGGGCCCATCCGGATCAGACTGCACCACGAGGTGAGGCCGCAGGGCCGCGGCAGCGCCACAAGCCTGACCATGTACGGTCCGCGGCCGGCGCTTCTGGCTTACGCACCCCTCGCCCGCCTCGCTCTGCACCGCCTCGTGCAGCCCTGACCCCAACCGTCCTCGTAGGAAGTCCTCTTGCACGAGTGGGGCCCGACCGTATCCGGCCGGGCCCCGCTCACCTCGCGCGCGTCGCGCTTCCTGCGCCGTCTACCAGCGGTACCAGCGGCCCTTGCGGCCGCCGCTGTCCGCGGTACGGACGACGAAGCCCAGCAGCCACACGACGAGCACGATCACTGCGATCCACCACAGCGCCTTCAACGCGAAACCCGCACCGAACAGGATCAGAGCCAGCAGAAGAACCAAAAGCAGGGGAACCATCGTCATCAACCTCCTGGCCACCGGGTGCCCCTACTTCAGGCCGACAATCCCACGAGCAGAAGTTACTTCTGTGCGCCACGGGGCATATGCGCGGACGCCGTGCGCCGCGCCTGCCCCTCCCCCACCAGCCCTGCCCCTCGTGCACCGCAGCACCGACCCGTCAACCGTGGCGGGCGCGCCTGCATCGAAGAGCTTTTTGTCCCGTTGAGCGTGTTCATCGAGATGTCTGACGTCTCCGTCCGTTGCTCGGAGGCCTCGTTGGTCGTCCGTCCTGCCGCACTCGACCTGCCGCATGCGCTCGTGGAGTGGGTCACCATGCTGGTTGTCATCCGCGAAGGTCGTCCTCACGCTGGAGCGGCAGCGCTGAAGATCCTCAGTGAGCGCTTCGTCCGGCGATGACCGTCACGTGAAGCGCTCACACGGAACCGAAACCCCTGGGGTCAGTCCTGATCTCGGCCGTACTGGGCCGCGTACCAACTGGAGTCGATGGCGGGGTTGCGCAGCGCCCCCCCCAGAATCGGTCGTCAGGTATCGGCGGCAGGGGCTGGTTTGCCCAGGTCCGCGTGCAGATCCGCACGCCAGTCGAGAGTGAAGTGACTCCGGGTCTCCGCGCTCTCGCACACGGACCTGTACGGGGACCCCCGGATCCCGAGGGCCATCTTCTCCGCGGCCCACCTGCGCGTGTGGTCCCGGCCGGCGTCGGCCTGTGCGAGCACCGCGCGGAGTCGCAAGGCGAGCGGGCCGGTCCGGTCCGGCTGCGGCGGGGCCACACCGCACTGCCGCGCGTCCAGGGCTGCCTTGACCTCCGGGTGGTCGTTCAGGCCCGTTTCGACCGCCGGTCTGCGCAGCTGCTTCCGCACGGCGTCGACCACCTGCTCATACGGCAGGACTGCGATCAGCGCACCGAGTTCCTCGTGCCCGTCCGGGTGGCTGACGTGGAGGAGGTCGGTGGGACTGCAGGACAGGTCCAGCTCCGGCAGCTGCTCGTCCGGTGCGGGAAGGGGCTCGTCGGCACTGTACTGCGGCCTGGCAGGCGGACGCCCCTCCCAGAACAGCCGGCCGTTGAAGGTGACGACACCGGCGTCCTGGCCCGGCAAGCTTCGAACCGCCCCTCGTCCCGGTTCACCAAGCTGCCGCCACCGGACGCTGCAGCCGCCCACTCGACGCTGAAGCGCCCAGTCGCCATCACCCGGTCGGTGGCCGACTCGAAGAAGCTCAATGACCGCCTGGACGTGCCCCCCTGTTCGTCGTCACGGAAGCCGGTGCCGAGGTCGTCGTCCAGCCGCGGGGCGAAACCGGTGGTACCGAGGGCCTGACGAGCTCATGCAGGGCAGGGCCCTCGTAGACCGTCCAGGGTGATCTCCGCGAACCGGCGCCAGTCTCCGATCTCGTGGTGGCTGAGCATCGCTACGGCACCCACGCTCATGTACAGGTCCGCGACCGTCACGTCGGCGCGCAGCGTGCCGTCCGACCGCCCCCGCTCGACCAGCCGCGCCCCCATCGCGAGCAGTGCCTCGCCGACCTCGCCCCGCGGGGCCATGCCGCCGAACGACGCCTCGATCACGCCCGAGACCGCGCGCCCCTCCTCGTGCATCTCCCCCACGCGCGTCAGAAGCGCCTCCACCGCCCCGCACGCGTCGGGCCGCGCCGGGCACTCCTCCTCCAGGAACGAGAGGACCTTCGCGAACCGCTGCTCGGCGACGGCTCCGACGAGGGCCTGCCGGGTCGGGAAGTGCCGGTAGACGGTTCCGACGCCGACCCCGGCGGCCCGGGCGACCTCCGCCATCTGGACCTCGTCGCCGCGCTCGGCGAACAGTTCGTGCGCAACGCTCAGCACGCGCAGGCGATTTCGCTCCGCGTCGGTCCGGGAGGGTCTTGACATGCCGCTGTTTCCTCTGCTCATCTTTAAACGGAATCGGATTCCGATTCCGCAGCCGTTGAGGGAAGGATACTCATGTCCGAAGACCGGTTCATCCTGCTCGACCCCGGCGCCTCCCGCCCCACTCGCGTACCGCTGCCGCCCGCGATGACCGTGAAGGCGAGGACGGAGGACACCGAAGGGCGTTTCTCCTTCATGGAGGTCGTCGTCGCCCAGGAGATCCCGCGCCACGTCCACCACGTGGCCGACGAGTGCGTCTACGTGCTGTCAGGTTCCCTCGGCGTGGAGTTCGACGACACGGACCGCACGGTGACGGCCGGCCAGTTCGTCCTGCTGCCGCACGGCGTCCCGCACGCCCTGCGTCCCATGAGCACCCCGCCGCCCCTCGTCCTCCAGATATCCTCGCCCGGCGGCTGGGAGTGCTACCTGGAGGACCTGTCCGAGCACGTGTCCGGAACCGGCCGCGGGAGCCGCCTCGACGCCACGGCGCTGAACCGGATCGCCGCCCCGCACCGGATCACCTACGAGGAGCCCGCCGCCCCCGCGTAGCCCTCAGCCGTCGAGGGCCGGGGGCCGGGGCCGGTGGCACCAGAGGGTGATCGAGCCCCTGGGCGGTCACGGTCCGGTCGACCCGTCCCGGGCGGTCCTCCGGAGGCGGCGGTCCGCCGGGCCGCCGACCCGGGCGGGACGCGTACCGGCAGGCCACGGCCCGCTCGGCCGAGGCGGCCGGCCCCCTCAGTGGTCGCCGACGATGGCCCGGACGTTCTCGATGCTGCCGCAGTCCGAGTCCAGCTGCCTCTGGCGCTCCTTCAGGAACGCGGCGCCCAGCTCGGCCCTGCGGTCGTCGGGGACGCTCTCCCGGGCCCCGTTGAGGATCGTCCTCTCCTCCTCGTCCACGTGGTGGGAGACGGCCTCGACCAGGTCCTCCAGCTTCGAGTCCCATTCCTCCGAGCCGACGTCGTCGACCTCCAGCAGCGCCAGCAGCGCCTTGTTGCCCTCCTCGTGCTCCTCCGAGCCGTGCTCGACCTCTTCGTCGTCCACGTTCTTGAAGCGCTTCAGCGCTCCGTAGACCTCGGCCTCCTCCGCCTCGGCGTGGGCGATGAGCAACGCGGAGAACTTCTTCAGCGCTTCCGCGCGATCGGCCTCCACGCTCCGCATCTGCCGGAACAGTTCCTCCATGGTCCGGTGATCCTCGAGGATCACCGCTACAACGTCCTGCTCCTGCGGTTCCGCGGCCATGGCGCTACCTCCTCGGGTCGAAATCCTCGTCATCTGGGGCGTGCTCGCTCGCGGCCGGTTGAAACCTGGCTCCGATCCGCCGTCGGCCGGAGCGGACGGTCCGCTTCCAGATCAAGGACAGCACCGTAACGCGGCGCCCCGGCCGCCACCGGTCCGCCGCTCCGCCCACCACGGGACCCCTTCGACCAACGGGCGGGGCCCAACCCGACGGCACCGCACGTCGCGAAGGAGGTTGCCGTGCTCGTCGTGCCCGGGCGGCGGACGGAGACCGACGTTCGTCAAGCCGCCGCGGGACAGGTCCTTCACGGCGGACGTCTACGCGGACGGTTCCCGGCCGCCCGCCGATCTGGACCCGGCGACGCCGGTACTGTTCTCCGAAGTGGTGGCCTTCGCCGCCGAGTACCGGCTGTTCCTCCTCGACGGGCAGATCGCCACGGGCAGTCGCTGCGCGGTGTTCGGCAGGCGCGACCCCCACCCGCTCGACCGGCACGAGCCCATCGCCTCGGAGATCGCGGAACTCGTCGACCGCCTCGTCGCCGCAGCCGGGCCCGCCCTGCCGAGCGCCGTCGTCGTGGACGTCGGACAACTGCTCGACCCGTACCGCCCGGGCCACCGGTGGGCCGTGGTGGAAGCCAACATCGCCTGGTTCTCCCACGCGTACGCCTCCGACCCGACACGCGTGCTGGACGTGGTGATGCGGGCGGCGGGACCGCGCGACCGGGTGAAACCCGTGGATCTGCCGTGCGTGCGGCACTGAACCCCCCTCCGGCCCCCTGCCCCGCGGAACGGGAGCAGCTCCCGCTCCGTCGGCCTCCCCGTCTCCGTTGCCGGCGCGAGGGTCGCGCGGTCGACGCGGACCGGCGGCCCCCAGGGAGCGGTCTCACATCGTGAGCAGCCCCGGTCGCACTCTGGTCACGGATTTACATGTGCGTGACACTTAGTGCGTCCTGTGTGCGGCAACGGCGCCGTAACATCCACCAGTGGACCGGACCCGAGCGAGCCGCACCCCGTCGCGGATCCGGTGACAGCCGCGCCAGAAAGGCCTTCTGTGACGACTCGATCCGAGACGCAGACCGTGCTCGACCATCTTCTCGAGGAGATCGAACACCGCAATCCCGCACAGCCCGAGTTCCACCAGGCCGCCCACGAGGTCCTGGAGACGCTCGCACCGGTGCTCGCGGCCCACCCCGAGTACGCGCGGGCCGGGCTCGTGGAGCGGCTGTGCGAGCCCGAGCGGCAGATCGTCTTCCGGGTGCCGTGGCAGGACGACAAGGGCCGCGTGCACGTCAACCGCGGCTTCCGCGTGGAGTTCAACAGCGCGCTCGGCCCGTACAAGGGCGGTCTGCGCTTCCACCCGTCGGTGAACCTGGGCGTCATCAAGTTCCTGGGCTTCGAGCAGATCTTCAAGAACGCGCTGACCGGCCTCGGCATCGGTGGCGGCAAGGGGGGCAGCGACTTCGACCCGCACGGGCGCAGCGACGCCGAGGTCATGCGGTTCTGCCAGTCCTTCATGACCGAGCTGTACCGGCACATCGGTGAGCACACCGACGTCCCCGCCGGTGACATCGGCGTCGGCGGCCGTGAGATCGGCTACCTGTTCGGTCAGTACCGCCGCATCACCAACCGCTGGGAGGCCGGCGTCCTCACCGGCAAGGGCAACGGCTGGGGCGGCTCGCTCATCCGCCCCGAGGCGACCGGCTACGGCAACGTGCTGTTCGCGGGGGCCATGCTGCGCGAGCGCGGCGAGGACCTGGAGGGGCAGACGGCCGTCGTCTCCGGCTCCGGCAACGTCGCGATCTACACCATCGAGAAGCTGGCCGCCCTCGGCGCCAACGCCGTGACCTGCTCGGACTCCTCGGGCTACGTCGTCGACGAGAAGGGCATCGACCTGGAGCTGCTCAAGCAGGTCAAGGAGGTCGAGCGGGGCCGCGTCGACGTGTACGCGGAGCGCCGGGGATCCTCGGCGCGCTTCGTGCCGGGCGGGCGGGTCTGGGAGGTGCCGGCCGACATCGCGCTGCCGTCCGCCACCCAGAACGAGCTGGACGAGAACGACGCCGCGGCCCTGATCCGCAACGGTGTGAAGGCCGTGTCCGAGGGCGCCAACATGCCGACCGTCCCCGAGGCCGTCCGCCTGTTCCAGCGGGCGGGCGTCGCCTTCGGCCCCGGCAAGGCGGCCAACGCGGGCGGCGTCGCGGTCAGCGCGTTGGAGATGGCGCAGAACCACGCGCGGACGTCCTGGACAGCCGAGCGGGTCGAGGGCGAACTCGCCCGGATCATGAACGACATCCACGCCACCTGCCACGAGACCGCCGAGCGCTACGGTGCCCCCGGCGACTACGTGACCGGTGCGAACATCGCCGGGTTCGAGCGAGTGGCCGACGCGATGCTGGCCCAGGGCGTCATCTGACCCCCCGGCCGGCTCCCCGGCGGCCCGACGTGCGTGCCACGGGCCCCTCCCCCGCCTGACCGGCCTCGCGAGCCGAGGCGTCGAGACCCGGGCCGGCCGTTCAGTGCCACTCCCAGCGCAGTGCCCGGAAGCCGGGGCCGGGGTTCTCGAAGACCGCGTGCGCCCGGCCGGAGGCGCTGATCCACACCAGTTCCGCGGACATCGGTTCCCCGGTGACCGCGGCGCTGGAGCAACTCCGGCAGCGCACCGGCACGGCGTCCGGGTGAAAGGCGACCTCCAGGGTGTAGAGGAGGGCGGGGGCGTTGAACCCCCGCCCGCACTCCTCGGCGCGGCGCCCGCCCTCGGGGAACCGCAGGGTGTACTCGATCAGCGTGGTCCCGCCCTCGGACAGCGTGCGGTCCAGGAACAGTTCGGCGACCACCAGGGGCACGCTGCGGTCCGAGCGCAGCCGCCCGAGGCGGGCGTTGCGCACGTCGGTGAACTCCGGCAGCGCCGTGTCCGGGTCCTCGCCGTGGAGGATCACCACGCAGCGGTCCACCCGGTCCCGGGCGGCTTTCAGCGTCAGACGGGTGGTCAGCCGTGTCCCGGTGCCCCGCGCGTCGAGCTCGTAGTGGTCGTGGGCGGCGACCCGGAGCAGGCCGTCGTCCGCACTGTCCAGCTCGGCCAGCAGCCCGGGAAGGCTGACGAACTCCCGCCACAGGTACTCGCTCTCCAGTACCTCGGAGTCGCGGTTGACCCAGCGGCCCCGGGGGCGGCGCGGGCCGAGGAGCGAGACCAGGCCGTCGGTGGGGACGCCCAGCAGCTCCTCCAGGAGCCGGACCGCCTGGCGGGAGTGCGGCCGTTCGGGGCGGCTGCGCCCGCGTCGCCAGTAGCTGAGCGTGGTGACGCTGATCTCCACGCCGCGTTCGGCGAGCCGGTGCTGGATGCGTTCGAGGCTGAGCCCGCTGGCCCGCACGGCGGAGTCGAGGGCGGCTTCGAAGGGGCCGGTGCGGAGGGCGTCAAGGAGATCGGTGGCCGGTTCTCGCTGTTGTGCGGTCTTCAGCTCCAGTGGTCTCGGTGCCTGAATCGTCTGACCGGACCGTGTTGTGCCGCTGGTGTCCACCAGTCTCTCGCCTTCTGCACCGCCATCGTGCGCCTGGGGGGGTGGGGCGCGTTGTCCGTGGCAGCGTTCTCGTGGGGGGATGGAACGGGCCACAGGCTAGCCACGACCCGACCGGGTATCGACGAGACGTAAGACACTCTGTGAACAGTTTTGACCAAAGCTCAGGGTGCGACAGAGCCGTGATCGGGTGAGGAGCCGGTCGCCGTCCTCTTCACAGAGCCCGCAATTAAACAGAGTTGGCACTCGTTGACCGGGGTTTCCGACAGCCGCCACGATCCCGGCCCATGAAGAGAAGTGTTCTTGCCGCATCGATCTCGCTGGCCGTCAGCGGCCTGCTGATAGCCGGCGCGGGATCCCCCGCCGCCGCTGCCGACTCCGCTCGGCCCCACCCGCCCAAGGCCGACAGGAGCCAGGCCGTCCAGGACGCCCGCGCCTCGATCGCCGCCCACCCCACCGCGGTTCGGGCGAGCTCGGACGACACGTTCGAGTCCGCCTCGGTGCTGGTCGACAAGGACGGCGCCCGGCACGTGCACATGACGCGTGAATACCGCGGCCTGCCCGTGCTGGGCGGTGACGTCATCGTGCACTCCGCGCCCAGCGGAGCGTTCCGCGAGAGCACGCTGACCCTCAGGTCCAGCCTCTCCCTGTCGGTGACCCCCAAGGTCGGCGCCGGGCGCGCGGAGACCCTGGCGCAGAAGAGGTTCCGGGGCAAGCGTGCCGGGACGACCAGCAAGCTGGTGGTGAACGCGCTCTCCGGCACCCCGCGGCTGGCGTGGCAGGTGACCGTCGACGGCACGGCCCCCGACCAGTCGCCGAGCCACTTCAACGTGCTGGTGGACGCCCTGACCGGCCAGGTCGGACAGACGTGGAACACCTTCCACACCGTCGACGGCACCGGTCACGGCTACCAGGTGGGCGACGTCCCGCTGACCACCACCGCGGTCTCCGGCGGCTACCAGCTCAAGGACCCCACCCGCGGCAACGGGGAGACCCGGGACGCGCAGAACCTGACCGCCACCAACGACAGCCCGCCGGCGGGCTGGGGCAAGGCCTTCACCGACACCGACAACGTGTGGGGCAACGGCACGCTCACCGACCGCGCCACCGTCGCGGCCGACGCCCACTTCGGCATCCAGGCGACCTGGGACTACTACAAGAACGTGCACGGCCGCAGCGGCATCAAGAACGACGGCGTCGGCGCCCGCTCGTTCGTGCACTACGGCAACAACTACGCCAACGCCGGCTGGGACGACACCAGCTTCAGCATGATCTACGGCGACGGCGCCCCCGGCGACAAGCCGTTCACCGAGTTGGACGTCGCGGGCCACGAGATGAGCCACGGCGTCACCTCCGCCACCGCCAACCTGAACTACTTCGGCGACGCGGGCGGCCTGAACGAGGCGACCAGCGACATCTTCGGCACCCTGGTGGAGTTCAACGCCAACAGCCCGGCGGACGCCCCCGACTACCTCATCGGCGAGAAGATCAGCTCCACGCCGCTGCGGTACATGGACGACCCGAAGAAGGACGGCGCCTCCCAGAGCTGCTGGACCACCGGTACCAAGAACCTCGACCCGCACTACTCCTCAGGAGTGGGCAACCACTTCTTCTACCTGCTGGCGGTCGGTTCCGGCTCCTCCAGCTGGGGCAACAGCCCGACCTGTGACGGCGGTACGGTCACCGGCGTCGGCAACGCCGCCGCGGGCAAGATCTGGTACCGCGCGCTCACCACGTACATGACCTCGGGCACCACCTACCCCGAGGCCCGTACCGCGAGCATCAAGGCCGCGATCGACCTGTACGGCGCGAGCAGCAGCCAGTGCGCCGCGGTGGAGAAGGCGTGGAGCGGCGTGGCCGTCGTCCCGACCTCCACCACCTGCGGCGGCAGCACCCCGCCGCCGAGCGGCTCCAACCTGCTCTCCAACCCGGGCTTCGAGTCCGGTGCGGTCAACTGGACCGCCAGCTCCGGCGTGATCACCAACGACACCGGCGCCACCGCGCACTCCGGCTCGTACTACGCCTGGCTGGACGGATACGGCAGCGCGCACACCGACACCCTGTCCCAGTCGGTGACCGTCCCGGCCACCGCCGCGGCGCCCAAGCTCAGCTTCTTCCTGGCGATCGACACCAAGGAGTCGGGCACCACGGCGTACGACACGCTGAAGGCCCAGGTCGTCTCCGGCACCGGCACCACCACCCTGGCGACCTACTCCAACGCCACGCCGGGCGGCTACGCCCAGCGGACCCTCGACCTGTCGGCGTTCAAGGGCAAGACGGTCACGATCAAGTTCACCGGTACCGAGGACGCGTCCCTGGCCACCGGCTTCCTGATCGACGACACCGCGGTCACCACCGGCTGAGCCTCCCCACGGGCTTCGCGGGTGCGTCGGTGGGCCCGGCCGGTGAGAACCGGTCGGGCCCGCCGTGCGTTTCGCCGCGGCGGACGCGTCCGGTTCGACGCGCGACGGGTCTGCCCGGGAGCGGTGCCCGCCGGGGGGCCGTTCTCAGCCGTCGGTGGGGGTCGGGTCGGGCAGGGGGCGGTCCGTGTGGGGGCAGCGCGTGTCGGGCGTGAGCGTGGGGACGCGCATCCGGCGCAGGAGGTCGCGTGTGGTGCGCCCGCCCAGCGTGCTGCGCCACGCGACACCGGGATGGCGGGAACGCAGGTGGGAGAGCGCCCGGGTCCCCAGCCCGCTGCCGAGGAAGCGTTCGTCGATGGTGAGGGCGGTGATGACGCCCTGGGCGCAGTCGGTGCAGATCCGGTAGTGGACCTGGCCGACGACCTGGCGGACGTGGACGAGCAACAGGCGTTCCTCACCCGGTCCGGAGTGGTCCGGGAGGTAGGTCGACAGGAATTCGATCGCCCGGTACGCGAGGATCCGGCGGTGCAGGCGGCCGGTGGCACGGCCGCGGCGCGAGTGCTTGGCACCGCCTCGGACGGGGGTCGATGCCCCGGACGTGGGGGCCGGGCCGAACAGGGTGCTCGTGGGGCGCGCGTGTTGTCCGTGCATGGGGTCCGTGTGCCCGGGGCGGTCGGCGATATCCGTTCGGAGACGTCGGCACGCTGCCGTTCGGCCCGTTTCCTGGCGGGGTCGGGGCGCTGCCGGTCGACGCGGCTCCACGTCGGACCGCGGGGTCCGGTTCCTGGCCGTGGCCGCGTTCGCCGGGGCCCGGTGCCGCCCTGGACGGTTCAGCCGGGCCAGGTCCCGGTCAGGCGACGGACGCCGGTGGCTCCCGCCCGGTCGACGGCCGCCTTGACGACCGCGAAGATCACGCCTTGCAGGGCGGCGGAGACGAGGACCTCCCGCCAGGTGCGGTTCTCGTCGGTGGCGTCCGGGGCGTCGTCTTCGTGGCCGATCACCTTCCAGGTCTGCTTGAAGGCCGCGCCGGCGATGGCGCCGCTCGCGGCGCCGAGTGCCAGGCCGACCGGCTTGTAGGCGATCTTGGACGGTTTCACCGTCGCCTCCGGTTGCGACGCAGGAGCAGGAGGACGGCCGACGCGGCGGCCGCGGCGAGCAGGGGGGTGCGTTTGTCCTTGGCCGTGGTCGCGGCGGATCCGGCCTTCTCACGGACCGCCTTCGGGGTCCTGGCCTTGACCGACCGTGCGGAGTGCGCGGTCCTCTCCCGGATCCGGTCGGTGACGGCGGCGGCCCTCTGGGCGGCCCGCTCCTTGTGCTCGGTCGCCTTTTCCTCGTACTCGGCCGTCTTTTCCTCGGCCTGCGCCTTGACGTCGGCCTTGGCCGCCAGTGCCTCCACGGTCATGCCGAGCTCGTCCCGGGTGCGTTCGACCCGCTCGCGCAGTTCTTCGGGGGTGGGTGCGGCTTCCTCGCCGCCCTCGGCGGAAGTGCTCATCGGTGTGTCGTCTCCTCGGTCTCGGTCGTGTCGGTGTTGATGCGGTCGATGGTCCGGTCCGGCAGGGGGGCCGGCCTCGGCGGTCCGCTCCTCGCCCGTGGTGGCCGCCCGCCCGGCCGAGGTGTCGCCCGCCCGTGGGCGTCCCGCGCGCTGCTCACTCCAGGCGGCGGCGGTCCTCCTCGCTCCAGGCCCGGGTGTCCCGCGGTTCGACGTACGGCTCCTCGTCCTCCGGATGGCCGCCGGCGACCGCCCGCTGGCGGGACATCTCGGCGTCGAACTCGAGGCCGAGGAGGATGGCCAGGTTGGTGATCCACAGCCAGATCAGGAAGATGATCACGCCGGCGAGGGTGCCGTACGTCTTGTTGTAGGAGCCGAAGTTCGCGACGTAGAACGCGAAGCCGGCCGAGGCGACCATCCAGATCAGCAGTGCCAGGACGCTTCCGGGGGTGACCCACTTGAAGCCGCGGCCCTTCGCGTTGGGAGCCGCCCAGTACAGGATCGCGATCATGATCGTCACGAGCAGGACCAGGACCGGCCACTTCGCGATCGACCACACCGTCAGCGCGCTGTCACCGATGCCGAGGGCGGCACCCGCCTGGCGGGCCAGGCCGCCGGTGAAGACGACGATCAGGGCGCTGGCGACGGCCAGGACCATCAAGGTGACGGTCAGTGCCAGTCGCAGCGGCAGGACCTTCCACACCGGGCGGCCCTCGGGCACGTCGTAGACGGCGTTCGAGGTGCGGATGAACGCCGCGACGTATCCGGAGGCCGACCAGATCGCGACGACCAGACCCACGACCGCCAGCAGCGAGCCGACGCCCGCGTTGCCCTGGAGTTGTCGGACCGCGTTGCCGATCACGTCGCGGGCCGAGCCGGGGGTGAGCTTCTGGAGGTTGTCCAGGACCTGCTGGGTCGCCGACTCGCCCGCGACGCCGAGGAGCGACACGAGCACCAGGAGGGCCGGGAAGAGGGCCAGCACGCCGTAGTACGTCAGCGCGGCGGCCCGGTCGGTGAGCTCGTCGTCCTTGAACTCCTTCAGCGTGCCGCGCAGGACCGCCTTCCACGACTGCTTCGGCATCTCCGAGAGCCGGTCCGGGGCCCGCTCCTCGACCTGCTCGTCGGGACCCACGCCCGCGGGCCCGCTCGTGGTGGGCCCGCGGTCGTCACCGTGCTCTGGTTTCGGCGTACGTGTCATGACCGGCTGCTTTCCACTCGCGCCCTTCCCATGCGTCCGTCCGGTGGGCCGGTCCCGTGTCATCGGGGGCCGGGTCCGCTCACCGGCTCCGGGGAGTCCGTCACGATCTCGGGCTCCAGGCCCTCGGCGGGGGTGGTGCGGGAGCGGCCGATGTCGCCGCGCCACGCCTCGAAGGCGAGCGTGGTCGCGGTCACCACCGCCAGTCCCAGCAGCCAGCCCCCGACCACGTCGCTCACCCAGTGCACCCCGAGCGCGACCCGTGTGTAGCTCACGCCGAGCACCGTCACCACCGCCAGGACCCACGGCAGCGGCCTCCAGGCGCGCGGGACCAGGGGGAGCAGGACCAGCAGCAGGACGGCGCAGGAGGTGGTGGCCGTCATGGCGTGCCCGGAGGGGAAGGAGAAGCCGGGCGCGTGGGCGACGGGGTCCGGCAGGTGCGGCCGGGCGCGCTCCACCACGTTCTTGACCAGGAGCCCCACGAGTCCGCCGGTCGTCGCGGTGACGGCCGCCCAGGCGGCGAGGCGGAACGCCCGCCGTCGCAGGAGCCACACCACGACGCCGGTCACCAGGAGCCGCATGGTCAGCGGCCCCCACGCGACGTGCGTGAGGAAGTCGAGCACCCGCACCCAGGCCGGGCTGCCGAGTGCGGAACGGTGCAGCCGCTCGGCCACGTCCTGGTCGAGACGGTGCAGCGGAACCCAGTGCGACTCCACCAGCACCAGGGTGAGGGAGAACGGGACGGCCGCCAGGGCGGTGAGGGCCGCGCCCGCCACCAACCGCGCGCCGAACCGCGTGTCGGGCCCGCCGTGGCCGGTGGCGAGCCGTCCGAGACGGTGCCGCAGGGTCCGGGGGGAACGCTCGGTCATGGTCGGTACGGTTCCTTTCCGTCGGGGAGGTCGGGGTGTCGGTCGGTTCAGACTCCGGGGTCCTCGGTGATCGGCGTCGCCACCCCCGCCCGTACGGCCTCCAGCTGGGCGGCGAAGGAAAGGCCCAGGAACAGCGCGAGCGAGGTGAGGTACGACCACAGCAGCAGCGCCACGAACGCGCTCAGCGGTCCGTACACGGTGGTGAAGGAGCCTTCGGAGCCGACGTACAGGCTCAGGGCCCATGTCGCGCCCAGCCACAGCAGCAGATGGACGGTTGCCCCGAAGGCGAGCCAGGTGTAGCCCGGTTGGGCGCGCCGGGGCGAGCGGCGGAAGACGGCGCTGGTGGCGATCACCGCCAGCAGGATCCCCACGGGCCAGCGCAGGACGTCCCACGCGCGGGACGTGGCCGGCTCCAGGTGGTAGACCTCGATCAGGGCCCGGTTCAGGTCGGATCCGAGGACGGTGACGCAGAAGCTCAGTCCGAGGGGTATCCCGGCCAGCACCGCCATCACCAGTCCGCGGGCGTACTTGTGGAGGAACGGCCGGTCGCGTTCCACGCCGTAGATGCGGTTCGCGCCGCGCTCCACCTGGCACATGCCCGTGGTGACGTTCGCTATGGAGAACAGCAGGCCGAGCCAGAGGGCCGCCGCGCCGCCCTCTCCGGCGTGGCGTCGGCTCTCCCGCAGGGCGTCGTCCACGACGTCCTGGCTCGGGCCGCTGATCCGGCGGATCGTCAGTTCGGCGATCCGTCCGATGTCCTCGGTGTGCAGCACTCCGGACAGTCCGATGACGGCGATGCCCAGGGGAAGGATCGCCAGGACGGTCTGCAGGGCGAGGGCCCGGGAGTGGCTGAACCCGTCGGCGTAGCGGAACCGCACGAAGGAGTCGCGTACGAGGTCCCAGCCTCCGTAGTGGCGGAGCGCGGCCCATGCCTCCTCGCCCGACAGGGTGTCCCCCCGCAGGCGCAGTTCGGCCTCCACGGCCTCGACCTCACTGCGCTGCGGTACGCGCGTCGCGGTGCCCATGGGCTCCTCCTTCCTCTTCGGCCGGTGCCGGGACGTCCGACCCCGTCGGGGTGCCCGTCCGTGTCGGGGTGCCTGCCCGGACCGGGGTGTACGTCCGTGTCGGAGCGACCGTCCGGCCCGGGGTGTCCGCCCGCGCCGGGGTGTCTGCTCCTGCCGGGGTGTCTGCTCCTGCCGGGGTGTCTGCTCCTGCCGGGGTGTCTGCTCCTGCCGGGGGGCTCGCTTGTGCCGGGACGCCGGCCCGTGTCGGGACGCCGGCCCGTGCCGGGGCGTCCGCCCGCGTCGGGGCCGGCAGGCACATCCTCAGTGCTCCCGGCTCGACCTCCGCGGTCAGCCAGGTGCCCGCGGGGAAGACGTCGCCGTCGAGCTCGCGCGGCTGGGGTCGGGTGAAGCGGAGGTCGATCCGAGTCGCTCCGAAGTACTCCAGTGCGCCGTGCGCGAGGGGCCGTTCCCCCGTGCCGGAAGCGCGCTGCCGCCGTCCGCCCGGTACGCGCGAGGCGAGGTACCCGGCGGCGGCGAGCCAGCCGGTCACCCCGCGCGGGTCGAGCAGGACGACCTCCAGTCTGCCGCTGTCGGGCCGGGCCTCCGGCAGCAGCGGCAGCCCGCCCTGGAGGGTTCCGACGTTGCCGATGACGACCATGCGGGCCCGCCGCTCCAACGGGGCGCCCCCGTCCAGCCGGATCGACAGCCGCATCCGGTCGTCCCCCAGATGCCGTACGGCCGAGATCACGTACGCGGCCCAGCCCAGGCGCTCCTTGAGCCGTGCCGGGGCGTCCCGGACCATGGCGGCGTCGAACCCGGCGCCCGCCATGACCGCGAACCGGGTCGGCGCGATCCCGTCGCCCCGTATCCGCCCCACGTCGAGTCCGACGGCCTGTCCGCGGACGGCCTCCCGCAGAGCGGCCACGGGATCGGTCGGCAGCCCCAGGTTGCGGGCGAGGAGGTTCCCGGTGCCGCAGGGCACGACGGCCAGGGGGACCCCGGTCCCGGCCACCACGTCCGCGCAGGCCCGGACGGTGCCGTCCCCGCCGCAGACGACGACCAGGTCGGTGTCCTTCCCGTCGAGGCACGGGGCGAGGGCGCCGGACGGGTCCCCGGCCGTCGTCTCCGTCCACTGCTGCTCCGCGTAACCGTGGTCGCGCAGCAGGGCCCGTACCCGGGCGGCGGTCCCGTCGCCGCACGCGCGCGGGTGGCGCACCACCACGGCCCGCCGCGCGCCGTGGGCGGCCGGGGCCGGGGCGGGCGGTGCCTCCTCCTCCCGGGGGCGCGGCAGCAGGGCGGCCGCCACGAGGGCCAGGGTGCAGGCGCCGTTCAGCAGCCCCACCACCACGTCGGAGGTGTGGTGCATGCCGCGGTACACCCGGGAGACCGCCACCAGCAGCGGGATCACGAGGAGCAGCCCCACCGCGAGGTGTCGCCGAACGCCGTGCAGACGCCGGGACGCGAGGACGGCCAGTCCCCCGAAGAGGGCGACGGAGGCCCCGACGTGGCCGGAGGGGAAGCTGGACGTCGGCGGTGCCGGGTCCAGGTGGGGCACGTCGGGGCGTTCGCGGTTCACGACGAGGGTGACGAGCAGGAAGACGGTGGACTGCGCTGCCACCGCCACGGCGAGGAACGCCGCTTCCCGCCACCGGGGTGCGTGGGGCACCAGGAGCAGGGCGATCGTGCACAGGAAGGTGAGGGTGATCACGCTCCCGGTGCTGGCCAGCAGGGACGCCCCGTCGGTGAGCGCGGTGGCGAAAGAGGTGCGGTGGGCGGCGAGGACACGGTTGACGCCGTCCTCCGCCGACAGCGGCCAGCGGTGCGCGAGGGGCCCGGTCACCAGCAGCCCCAGCACGGCGATCACGGCCGTCTGCACGGGCAGCAACAGGAGCGGGCGGCCCGGCCCGCCTCCCGCCTCGTGTGAGTTCGTCATTGGGGCCGTGTTACCTGCCGGGCGCGGGTCATGCGCCCGGCGGGCCGTTCCGACCGTGACCAGGGCTCCACGCCGTCGTGGAGCCCTGGTCACGGTCGCGGCCGTCCTCCCTCCGTCCGGCCGGTCGGGTCCTAGTCGGTCTGTTCCTGGGGGGCCGGAGTGCCCGGGCCGGCGGCCGGGCGGTCCCCGCCCTGTTCGGTGGTGTCCTGCCGCTCGCCGTCCTCGTCGGCCTCGTCGGTCCGGGGGCGTTCGCCTCCGACGCTGCGGATGTCCGGTGCGCCCGGTCCCGGCGCGGGCAGGTCCGGCGTGACGGCGTCGCGCGTCGCCGGGACGGGGTCGGGAAGCTCCGGCTCGGGGGTGCTCTGCATCGGGTTCTCCTCGTTCGGTTCCACAGGGGTTCTGCATGTCGGCTGCCCCTCCCCGCGGTCCTGATTCATCCCCGGTGCCCCGGCGTCGGCCGGGTGGGCTCGGCCGGGTGGGGCGAACGCCGCCGACGGCGGTCGAAGGGAGGGGGAGAGTGCGGGGGTGAGAGCGGGGACGCCGGGCAGGAGGGCACCGTGACCTCGAACACTCTCCGCACGCACCGGAGCACTCCGGAGAACCGGGCCGCCGAGTTGGTGAGACGCGCCCGCGCGAACCTGCGGAACACCGCCGTACGCCTCTGGGACGACAACATCGCCGATTACGCGGCGGCCCTCACCTACTACGCGGTGCTGGCGCTCGTGCCCGCCCTGCTCGTCTCGGTCTCCCTGGTGGGTCTGGCCGGGGCCGGCATCCGCGAGCGCCTGATCCGCGACCTCACCTCGTACGCCCCTCCCCAGTCGGCCCAGGTGCTCCGAGAGGCCCTGGAGGGCCTCACCTCGGCGCCCTCCTCCCTGTGGGCGCTGCTCGTCAGCGGCGTCCTGAGCGCACTGTGGTCGGCCTCCAGCTACCTGGCGGTCTTCCGTCGCGCCCTGCACACGATGCACCGGCTGCCCGACACCCGGCCGCCGCTGCGTGCGGCGCACGTCCTCGTCCTCACCGCGGGCGTCCTGCTGGCCCTGCTCGTCACGGGCGCCGCGAGCCTCGTCGCGACCGGCCCCGTGGCCCGTCGGCTCGCGGCGGCCCTCGGCCACTCGGGCACGGGCGCCATGGCCGCCCTGCGGTGGCCGGTGCTCCTGGTGATCGTCACGGCACTGATCCTGATCCTCTACCGGACCGGGCCCGCCCAAGCCCGCGGCGCGCGGCGCGGGTTCCCGGGCGGCGTCCTGGCGGCGTTGCTGTGGCTCGGCGCTTCGGCGCTCTTCACCCTCTACACGCAGTTCGGGACCTACAGCCGCCTCTACGGTTCGCTGGCGGGGGTCGTCGTCTTCCTGGTGTGGCTGTGGTTCAGCAACCTGGCCCTGCTCGCCGGCGCGCAGTTCAACGCGGTGCTCGCAGGGACCGGTGAACGAACCGGCGAGGCGCCGGCGGACGCCGGGACCGCCGCCTCCTCCTCCAGGTAGCGGAGGACTCCCCCGGGCGGTGGCGGGCTCCTACAGGTAGCGGCGGATGGGGAGCACCGCGGTCTCCCGGGCGCGCTGCAGCAGTGAGCGCCGCTTCCAGCGGTCCGGGTGGATCAGTTCGCTGACCTCCAGGTCCTCGTCGTAGTGCGCGTCGAGGGCGGCGGTGAACTCGGCGTCCATGACGGCGAGCATGACCTCCTCGTCGTGGTCGAGGGAGCGGCGGTTGAAGTTCGTGGAACCGATGAGGGACACGACGCCGTCCATGGTGATGACCTTCGCGTGCATCATGGTCGGCTGGTACTGGTGGATGCGCACGCCGCAGGCGGTCAGCGCCTCGTAGCGGTGCTGTCCCGCCAGCTGGCACACCCGTTTGTCCGTGTAGGGGCCGGGCAGCAGGATCTCGACCTCCACGCCGCGGCGGGCCGTGGCGCAGAGCAGGTCGATGAAGTAGTCGTCGGGGGCGAAGTAGGCGGTCGCCAGACGGACCCGTTCCTCGGCCGATTCGAGGATCACGCGCATCAGGGTCTGCATGTCCTGCCAGCCGAAGCTGGCCGAGCCGCGGACCACCTGCACGATGGCGTTCCCGCTCGGGCGGTGGCTCACGAACCGGTCGCGTTCGTCGAAGAGTTCCTCGTGGCACTCGGCCCAGTTCTGGGCGAAGGCGGCGGCGATGCCGTCCACGGCGGGGCCCTGGACCTCGACGTGCGTGTCCCGCCACTCGTCGGGGTTGCGCGCGTCGCCGCACCACTCCTCGGCGATCCCGACGCCTCCGGTGAAAGCGGTCTGTTCGTCGACCACGAGGACCTTGCGGTGGCAGCGGTGGTTCTGCTTGAGCGGCGAGAGGTAGAGGGGCCTGCGGAACCAGGCGATCTCGACTCCGGCCCCGCTCATCCGGTCCAGCAGGTCCCGCTCTATCAGGCGGCTGCCGAAGCCGTCCAGCAGCAGCCTCACCCGTACGCCCGCACGCGCCCGGTCGGCCAGGGCCACGGCGAAACGCCGCGCGATGTCGCCCCGCCAGTAGACGAAGGTCATCATGTCGACGGTGTGACGGGCGCCGTCGATCGCGTCCAGCATCGCGGCGAAGATCTCGTCCCCGTTGCGCAGGGGACGTAGGGAGTTTCCCTCGGTCGCCGCGACGCCGATGAGTCTCTCCAGGCGCCGGCGTATGCGGTGGATCCGTTCGTCCGCCAGGGCGCTGTCGGCGATCGCGGTCGTTTCACCGCCGAGCGGCGGTTCTCTGTCAGACATACCGGTACTCCTCGGTCGGCTCATCGGCGATCAGGACCATATCCGACGGCGTCCGGGGTTCCGGAGCCGGATTCCGAGGTCGCGCGGGAGGGGCCGTGCCCCGCCCGGAGGGGCGCGTGCTTCGGTGCGGTCCTGAGCCGAGTCTTGCTTCCCGCCGCACCCGTGGTGTCCGTTCCGGGCGTCCGTGAAGGCGTTCCGGTACGCGCTCGCGCGGATGTCCACCGTCAGGGGCCGTGGCCGCGGGCGATCTACGACCGGGGACGCCGGTCCGTCAGAGGTTCTGCGGATCCGGGCCCGGGCCCGGGCCCGGATGTCGGGCTCGGCGTGGAGGGCCGTGTCACGGGCCGGATCGCGACTGGAACCAGGAGACCCCCTTCGCGCTCCGCGTCGTCGAGCGAGGGATCCCGGTCGGCGGTCTCCCAGTACGTCATCGTCTCGTACAGCCGTCGTCCCAGCAGGTGGACGCCGACCTCCCGGATCTCGTCGATCCAGAAGCGGAAGACCTCCCCTTCGGGCACCGCCCAGTCGAAGCCGCCGTTCGGCCCGACGGCGTAGCCGTCGAGCGAGCCGCTCATCGAACAGGTCACCTTGCGCCTCAGCGATCCTCCTCGGTACCGGTTCCGACGGTACGACCGCCGGACGCCGCAGGACTCGTCGCGGCGCGCGGGACCCCCCGGGCCACGCCGTTTCCTTCCGGGCGGGTCGGCGCGGTCCGCCGGAGCGCGCCGAATCCCGCGGGCCGCGGCACTCGCCTGACGGTCGAGCGCGCGTCCCCGCGCGGACGCGTGTCGTCGTCGCGCGGTTGCGTGATCACGATCACCTTGGTTCGCGGGATCCCGTGTCAACCGGGAGACCTGCGGCAGGCGTATGCGGGGTGTAGTCGGAGATCCGGGAGTGTGTTCGTTGACCGTCGACGAGTTCGAAGAGTTCTACGCCCATGCGGTGGCGCGGCTCACGGGCCAGCTGTACGTCATGCTCGGCGACCTGCACGAGGCGCAGGACGTCGTGCAGGAAGCCTTCGTCAAGGGCTGGAACCGACGGCGGCAGCTGGACCGCGACGGGCAGCCGGAGGCGTGGATCCGTACCGTCGCCTGGCGGCTCGCCGTGAGCCGGTGGCGGTTTCGCCGGCGCACCTCCGAGGCGTGGCGGCGTGGCGGGGCGCCCCCGGTGGTCGAAGGACCGGAGCCGGACCACCTCGTGCTCGTCGAGGCGCTGCGCGGACTCCCGCCGCAGCAGCGGCGCACCCTCGCCCTCCACTACCTGTGCGATCTGAGCGTCGACCAGGTCGCCGCCGAGACCGGTCTCTCGACCGGCACGGTCAAGACCCACCTCTCCCGGGGCCGCTCGGCCCTCGCCCACCGCATCGAGGACCCTCGCGCGCCCGGCGCGGAGACGGACCGGGATGCGGACCCGCCCGCTCCACGCCCCCGCCCCGGGGGCCCGCGCGCAGGCCGGCCCCCTGCGCGCGGTCGCGCCGACCGGCCCCGTACCGACCGTCAGACCGGCGAGGAGGCACCCGGTGAATGAGTTCCACGACCCGCTGAAGCCGCTCTTCGAGGAGGCCGCCGCAGCGGCCCGCGCCCGCGCGCGCTACGCGTCGGCCGCCGAGATCGGCGCGCGCGGCCGACGTCTGCACCGGCGGCGCCTCGCCGTGCTCGCCGCGAGCGCCTGCCTCGTCGTGGGCGGCGCGGGCGCCGCGCTCGCCACCCTGCTGCCCGGCCCGTCACAGCCCGTCATGCCCGCCACCTCCCCCTCGATGAGCGGACCCGCACCGATGCGTACGCGCACCACCCTGCCGCCCACGTCCGAGGCGCCCCCCGTCGGCACCCGGACCTCTCCGCCCGCCGGCACCCGTACCTCTTCCGTACCGCCGTCGGGAACGGCCACCAGCACGTCGGTGACGACGTCGCCGCCGGGCGGCTCCGCCCGCTGAACCGCCGCCCTCCGCACCCGGGACCGCCACCCCACCACCGGCCGCCCCGCGCTCCGCCACGCCCTGAACGAGAACTCGGACGCCCGATGACCTTGACCGACCCCGCCTCCGCCTCCGCCTCCATACGTCCCGCTGCGCCGGACGACCCCTCCGGCGGCTCTGCGCCTCCGCCCCTCCGGCGCCGTCTCCCGCGCCTCGACGCGGTCGACCGCGACGTCCTGGCGCTGTACCTGCTCACCCGCGTCGCGCTCGCGCTCGTCGCGTACTGCACGGCGTGGCTCTTCCCCCGCGACCCCGAGGCCCACTCCCCCGGTCCGCTCGCGGACGTGGTCGGGCAGTGGGACTGGAACCACTACCTGCACATCGCCCGTGACGGTTACTTCCCCGACGATCCCGCCGCCCGGCCCGAGGAGTGGGACAACCGGGAGGCCTTCTTCCCCGGTTTCCCGCTCGTCCTGCGGGCGGTGCACCTCGTCGTACCGGAGTGGACCGCAGCGGGCCTCCTCGTCTCGCTCGTCGCCGGTGCCGTCGCCGTCCTGGCGCTCGCCCGCACAGCCCGCCTCCATCTGCCCCGCGCCGCCGATGCCCGGCGCGCCGTCCTCCTGCTGCTCGTCTCGCCCTGCGCCGTCTTCCTCGCCGTCGGCTACACCGAGTCGCTCTTCCTCGCCCTCGCCCTCCCCGCCTGGCTCGCCGCCGGGCGCCACGACTGGCGGTCCGCCGCGCTCCTCTCGGCCGGTGCCGCCACCGTGCGTGTCAGCGGCCTCTTCCTCGTCGCCGCGCTCCTCGTCCACTTCGCCCTGACGGCCCGCGCTCACGGCGCGCTGCGCCGCCTGCCGTGGCTGGCCGTGCCCGTGCTCCCACCGCTGCTCTACTCCTGCTACCTGTACGCGCGCACCGGCGACTGGATGGCCTGGAAGCACGCCCAGGAACGCGGCTGGTACCGCGCGTTCCATCCGCCGTGGGAGGCCTGGGGCACCACGTGGGACGCCGCGTTCGGGCACGGCTACACCACGCCGTACGCCCTCGTGTGGCAGGCGGAGCTGGTCGCCATGGCCGTCGGCCTCGTGACGGTGTTCCTCCTGGCCCGCGCCCGGCGCTGGCCGGAGACCTGCTACGTCGCGCTCAACCTGTGGGCCCTCGGCACCTCGTACTGGTACACGTCCGTTCCCCGCGCCACCCTCCTGTGGTGGCCCCTGTGGATCGGGATCGCCTGCTGGACGCTGCACAGGCCCCGGTGGCTCGTCGCCTGGCTCTGCGTCTCGGGACCCCTCTCCGTCGTTCTCGCCGTCACCTTCTTCTCCGGACGCTGGGCGGGCTGAGCCACCACCCCACGGGCGCACGGCCGTTCGCGCGCTCCTGGCGAACCGCGCCGCCCCGGGCGCCGGGACCGCGTGGAAACTCGCCCGAAGGCCGTGGAAGACGGCCGGGTGCAGGGCGGGAAGCCGCATGGCGGTGCGGTGCGTCGGCTCCTTCACCTCCCAGCGCACGGGTCCCGAACGCTCCGGAACCCGGCAGGCTCTGCGGAGCGGGGGCTCCGAGCGCTCGGTCACCGCTTCGAGCACCCCCGCACGCCGGCCGGAGGGTTCGGCTCATCCTCCGGCGGCGTCCTCCGCGCCGGTGCCCTCGTCGAGGGCCGCCAGCCCCTCGCTCCAGCGGGCTCGGCGCTCCGTCTCCTGCTGGTCCCACCACGGTGTGCCGCGCTCCCCGAGGGCGACCTTCGCCGTGTGCACCCGGGTCCGGGCGACGCGTTCGGCCTCCGCGTCCCGGGCGCGCCGGGCCGCGGCCACGGCGCGGCGTGCGGCCATGAGGTGGGAACGCAGCCGTGCGGCGACGTCCGGGGGCAGATCGGGGTCCATGGCCCGCCAGCGTCTGCCGTCGACGATCACGTACCGTCCGTCGGGGGTGCGGGCGGGCCTCCGCGCATCAGCCGTCATCTGTCCAAGCCTGGCAGACGGGCGGCGGCACGCGACTTCGGCCGACGGTGCCGGGGGGGGTGGGCGGTCGCTCCGGCGCCGCGGTGCAGCATGATGGGGGGTATGCGTTCTCGGCCTGTGCTCGTCTACGACGGAGACTGCGGCTTCTGCACGACGTCGGCGCGTTTCGCCGAACGACGTGTACGGCCCCGCTGCGACATCGTCCCGTGGCAGTTCGCGGACCTCGACGCCCTCGGCGTCACCCGGGAGCGTGCCCAGTACGAGGTGCTGTGGGTGACACCGGCCGGAGCGGTGGAGGGAGGGGCCCGCGCCGTCGCGAAGGCACTCCTGAGCGCGGGCGGGGTCTGGGCGCCGCTGGGGGCGGTGCTCCTGCTGCCCGGCGTGCGGTGGGCCGCCCGGCGCGTCTACCGGCTCGTCGCGGCCCACCGCCACCGGCTGCCGGGAGGAACACCGGCCTGCGCTCTGCCCCGCCCTCCCCGGTGACCCCGGCCGGACGCCTTCGAGCCGTCCGCCCGCCCTCCGCTGCGGGTCGACGGGGCTGACGGTCAGCGCAGTCCGATGGGTGCCGCCCTCAGCGGTCGGCCGTCGAGTTCCTCGCAGCCGTCTCCGTCCCACCCCAGCCGACCCCGGGTGGTGAGGTGGGGATGCAGCCCGCGTACGCCACCGCCTTCGTGGAGCGCATGCGCGACGGCGTGCAGAAGACTCGCGAGATCGGGCCAGGAATCGGTGAAGTCGCCGCCGCCGTGGCCTGCCCAGCCGAGGCGGCCCGTGCCCGGGCCGGGACGTCGGTCGATCACCTGTGCCCCGCCGTCGGCGCTCTCGGCCCAGGGGACCCAGAGGGGGTGCCACCAGGGCTCGTCGTCCCCCGGGCGACGGGTCAGGCCGTCGTTCTCCGCCGCGACGTCCATGCGGATCCGCCAGTGGTCCACGACGCCGCCCACCGTGAGCGGTGACCGTTCCGGCAGGAAGGTCGCCCAGGCGCCCACCCCGTCGTGGCACCGCAGGGACTCGGCGAGATCACCGGGCAGGGGGATGCCGAGAAGCCGCTCCGCCCGCTCGATGTCGTCCCGTGTCGCAGGTGGGTTGAGCAGGGCGAGATCGGACGTCGCGTGGGTCGCCGGCCAGGCGTCGATCCGGCTCCAGGCGTCCGACGGGGTCAAGACCTGCTGTGGCATGGCGCCATCCTGCCCCACGCCCGTGACGAGGCGGATCGGGTTCCTGGCCTTCGGACGCGGTCGGCGTGGGCGGCGCCGGGCGGGGAAATCGGCGCGGCGTCACGGCGCGGCTGCATCCGCGGAGGGCGGGGTGGGGGAAGCCTGGTCCGGACGGTCCTCCCCGGGCGGGCGGGCCGTCCGGGCCTCCCAAGCAGTCGGGGCGTCCGACGTCGAGAACGGAGCGGGCCGGGGACCATGACCCACAGCGGCGACATCGTCATCGTCGGCGCGGGAGCCGCCGGCCTCTCGCTGGCCTGGCGGCTCCTCGACCCGCCGCCCGGTGTCCGGGCCCCGGACGTCGTCCTCGTCGACGCGCCCCCCGGCCCGCTCCGGCCCCCCGAACGCACCTGGTGCTACTGGGAGGCCGGACCGGGCGACTACGAGCCGCTGCTCACCGCGAGCTGGCGCCGCCTCCGCGTCCGCGCCCCCGACGGCAGCGGCCCAACCCGGGATCTCGGCGGGCTGCGCTACAAGATGCTGCGCTCCGCCGCCTTCGAGCGGGGGCTGGAGCCGCGCCTGGCCGGGCTGCGCAGGATCGAGGCCGTCGTCGAGCGCGTCATCGACCGGCCGTACGGCGCCGAGCTGGTCTGCCGCACCCCCGACGGCGCCGTACGCGTCCTGCACGCCCGCTGGGTGTACGACTCACGCCCTCCCGCCGCGCCGCCGCCCGCGCGGGTGGCGCTCCTCCAGCACTTCCGCGGTTGGTTCGTCCGCTGCGAGCGCCCCGTGTTCGATCCCGACACCGTCGAACTGATGGACTTCCGCACGCCCCAGCCCCGGCACGGGCTCTCCTTCGGGTACGTCCTGCCCCTCAGCCGCCGTGAAGCGCTCGTGGAGTACACCGAGTTCAGCCGGACGCCCCTCGCCCGGGCCGCCTACGACGAGGCGCTGCGCCACTACACGGAGCGGGTGCTGGGAATCGGGCCGTACCGGGTGGCGGCCACGGAGCAGGGGGTCATTCCCATGACCGACGGCAGGCACGACCGCCGACCCGGTCGGCACGTCTTCCGCATCGGCGCGGCCGGCGGGGCCGTACGGCCCTCCACCGGATACGCCTTCGCCGCCATCCAGCGGCAGTCCCGCGCGGTGGCGGACGCCGTGCACGCGGGCGGCACGCCCGTTCCGCCGCCCGCCCACCCGGCCAGGGCCCTCGCCATGGACGCCGTTCTGCTGCGTGGGCTCGACGCCGGTCGCATCGACGGGCCCGCCTTCTTCACCCGGCTCTTCGACCACGTGCCCGCCGCCCGCCTGCTGCGGTTCCTCGACGGCACGACCCGCCCGGCCGAGGAGTTCGCCATCGGCCTGCGCACCCCCGTGCTCGCCATGCTCCGCACCGTCGCCGAACTGCCCCTGCTCGCCCGCCGAACCTGACCGAGACCTCCGAGGAGAGCCCTATGAGCGCCCACGACCGCGCTCCGTCCGTCCGTCGCGGCCGCGACCGCAAGGCCGTCGTCCTTCCCGCCCACCCGGGGCGGCCCGTCGCCGACGGCCCACGGCCCCGGTGCGCGGTCGTCGGCGGCGGCATCGCGGGGATCGCCGCCGCCACGGCGCTGGCCGAGCGGGGCGTCCGCGTCACCCTCTACGAGCGGGAGACGGCGCTCGGCGGCCGTCTGGCCGGCTGGCCCACCGAGCTCGCGGACGGCTCCGCCGTCACCATGAGCCGCGGGTTCCACGCGTTCTTCCGCCAGTACTACAACCTGCGGGGACTCCTGCGGCGGACCGACCCCGGGCTCGACCGGCTCCGCCCGCTGCCCGACTACCCGTTGCGGCACGCCTCGGGGCTGCACGACAGTTTCGCCCGGGTGCCGAGGACACCGCCCTGGAGCGCCGTCGGCTTCACCGTCCTCAGTCCCAGCTTCGGTGTGCGGGACCTGGCCCGGATGAACCCCCGCGCCGCGCTCCCCCTGCTCGACGTGCGCGCGTCCGAGATCCACCGGCGTTACGACGGCGTCAGCGCGCTCGAACTGCTCGACCGCATCCGTTTCCCGGAGGCCGCCCGGCACCTCGCCTTCGAGGTCTTCTCCCGGAGCTTCTTCGCCGACCCGGCCGAGCTGTCCGCCGCCGAACTCGCCCTCATGTTCCACGTCTACTTCCTCGGCTCGTCGGAGGGGCTCCTCTTCGACGTGCCGGACGAGCCCTACCCGCAGGCGCTGTGGGACCCCCTCGGCCGCTATCTCGAAGGCCACGGCGTCGACATCCGTACGGGCACCGCCGTGACCGGCCTTCGACCCGCTCCGCACGGCGGCCACCTGGTCCGCGCCGCCGGGGCCACCGAGCACGCGGACGCGGTCGTCCTGGCCCTGGACACCGCGGGGCTGCGGGCCCTCACGGCCGCCTCTCCCCATTTGGGCGACGAGACGTGGCGCGCCCGGGTCGGCAGGCTCCGCACCGCACCGCCCTTCCTCGTCTCCCGGCTCTGGCTCGACCGGCCCGTCGCCGCCCACCGCCCCGGCTTCCTCGGCACCAGTGGCTACGGGCCCCTGGACAACATCAGCGTGCTCGACGCCTGGGAGGGCGAGGCCGCGCGCTGGGCCGCGAAGACCGGTGGGGCCGTTCTCGAACTCCACGCGTACGCCGCGGATCCGGCCGCGGCCCCGGAGACCCTCGCCCGCGCCCTGACCGAACAACTGCACCGCGTGTATCCGGAGACGTCCGCGGCGCGCATCGTCGACCGGCGGGACGAGTGGCGACAGGACTGCCCGCTCTTCGCCGTGGGCGGCGACGCGGACCGGCCCACCGTCGAGACGCCCGATCCGACCGTCACCGTCGCCGGGGACCTGGTCCGCACGGGCCTTCCGGTGGCGCTCATGGAACGGGCCGCGACCACCGGCTTCCTCGCGGCCAACGCCCATCTGCGGCGCTGGGGCCTGCGCGGGCAGACGTTGTGGACCGTGCCCGACCGGGGCCGGTCCGCGCCCCTGCGGGTCCTGGCCCGCCGTTTCGGCGAGCGCTGACGGACGGACGCCCCGCGCACGCCGACCGCCCGACGCCGGCACGACGGAACCGGCACGACGGAGCCGGGTGGGCGGGTGCCTCCTCGTCGACGGAGGAGGTGCCCGCCCGCCGCGCCCCGGCGCCCGGCCGACCGTGCCGACCCGGCCGTCGAGCCGCTCGACCCACTCGGCCCGCGCGGCCCACTCGGCCCCGAGCCGTTCGACTGCGCGGCCGCTCAGCCGGGGAAACGGCCGTCCCTGCGCAGGGTGAAGCGCCGTTCGGCGTAGGCGAGGTCGTCCCGCCACAACCGGCGTGCCGTGGCCCGCATCGCGGGTCGCAGCAGCGGAGCCAGCGCGCGGGCCAGCGCGAACCCGCGCCGGTCCGATCCGGCCACGACCGCCTCCACCACGGCGGTCCTCGGGTGCCGGGCGCCGGGGGACGTCAGCGGCGTCGCGTGCGTCTCCACCACCGAACCGGTTCCCTCGCCGGCCACGATGCGCATGACGACCGTGCGCGCGTCCGGTGCGTCGAACGTCGCGCGCACCGGGACCACCGCCCGGCCGGCCACCTTGAACGACACGTCCACCAACAGGACGTCGTCCGTCTCGGCGTCGCCTGCGGGACCGTCCAGCACGGTCAGGTCCACGAACGAGTACGGGTGCAGCCAGGCGCCGTGCCAGGGATCGAGGCGGTTCGCGACGACGTCCTCCGGTTCGCACCGGCCGACCCCGGTGTACACCGCGGCGACCGTCCCGTCCCCGGGCGGCCGGGTCGGTACGGCGGGGCGTTCGGTCGGCGCTTCACCGCCGGCCCGGTCGAGCCGTACCCACAGCAGGACCCCGTCGTCGTGCACCGGCCACGGCGACCACCCGGCGAAGGGCGCTCCGTCGAGGGCGAGGCCGTGCCAGTGGCAGATCAGCCGGCCGCACCGCACCGCGCTGTCCTTGAGCGGAGCGCCGAGGTGCGGGCAGGCCCCGGGCCCGGCGTGGGGTGCGCCGTTCTCGTCGCGCCACAGCACGATCTCGGTGCCGGCGACCGTCCGGCCGAGCGGCCGACGGGCCGTCAGGTCCGAGGCGGCGCCGACGACGAACCAGTTCCCCGAGGGACGTGCCCGAGCCCGGTCGAGGGCCTCCGCGATCCGCGCGGGTTTGGCGTCCCGCCACGTGGGGCGCTGGCGCTCCCAGGCGACGGCGTTCCGGCGCAGCCGCAGCGGCAGCGGCGCCCGGCGTTCCGTCCGTCGGTCGGTCCCCGTGTCCGTCTGCCGGTCGGTCCCCGTGTCCGTCCGTCGGTCAGTTCCCGTGTCCGTCTGCCGGTCAGTTCCCGTGTCCGTCTGTCGGTCAGTTCCCGTGTCCGTCTGCCGGTCGGATCCCGTATCTGTCCCGCGGTCGGATCCAGTGCCCTTCCGGCGGGCGGGTCCCACATCCGTCCGCCGCTCGGATCCGGTGTCCCCCCGCCGGTCAGTTCCCGTGTCCGTCCCCCCGGCCGGTCCACCGTCCGTTCGCCCGATCCGTCCGCCGTCCGTCCCGTTCTCCGCGCTCACGGCCTGTCCTCTCCCCGACGCTCCGTCACCGCTCCCCCGCTCGCCGCCGCGACGGCTGCCCCGTCGTGCGCCCTCCCGACACCGCTCTCGCTCCCGCCCTCCGCTCCCGGGCCGGAGTCCGGCCGGGTCGGCGCGGGGCGGGCGACGGTACGCGCGGCGAGGGCGCCGGCCAGACCGCGCAGCGCCACGGCCGCCCTCCGCCGCCGGCCCACCACGGCCCTGCGGTGCACCACCGCGTACCCGTCCTTCTCGATCGCCCCCAGGATGTCGCGGTACAGCACGAAGGCCGTGCGCACGCACGGCGCCGACACGGGGTCCAGGCGCTCGATCCCCGGCTCGGCCTCGCGGTAGGCGTCCCGGGTGAGGGCCGCGGCCGCGCGCAGCGCCGAGGTGATCCGTGCGTCCCGGCGCCCGGTGCGCCTGCTCCACGTCAGCAGCCGGCGGTCCACGCCGTGGGCCGCCAGCAGGTCCAGGGGCAGGTAGATCCGTCCCCGGTCGAGGTCCTCGCCCACGTCCCGGAGGAAGTTCGTCAGTTGGAAGGCCACCCCGAGCGCAGCGGCGTACGGCTCCGCCTCCGCACGGGGGACGACCGTGCCGAGCACCGGGGTCATCTGCAGCCCGATGACGGCGGCCGACCCGTGCATGTAGGACCTCAGGTCGGCGTAGGTGGGGTACTCCTCGACCGACAGGTCGCTGCGCATCGACGCGAGGAAGTCGGTGAAGTGGCGGGCCGGGATGCCGTACCGGACCCTCGTGTCGGCCGCCGCCCGCACCACCGGTTCGTCGGCCTCCCCGCCCCGGACGGCCCGCAGCCACTGTCGTTCCAGTGCGTCGAGGGCGCGGCGCCGTTCGTCGGTGGAGGCTCCCGCGCCCAGGTCGTCGACGATGTCGTCGGCGTACCGCGCGAAGCCGTAGAGGGCGTGCACGGCGGCGCGGCGGTCCACCGGGAGCAGGCGGGTGGCGAGGAAGTACGTCTTGCCGTGCCGGGCGTTGAGCAGGCGGCAGGCGGCGTAGGCCGCCCGCAGCGACGGATCGGTGATGCCCGCGGCGTCCAGCTCACGCGCCGTCATCCGGTCTGCCCCTTTCCGGTCACGCGGGCCGCGGCGAGCTTCCCGGAGATCAGCACCGTGGGCACCCCGACGCCCGGGGTCGTGCCGCACCCGGCCAGGACGGCGTTCTCCGTGCCGGCCACGAGGTTCCTCGGCCGGAAGGGGCCGGTCTGCGCGAGGGTGTGGGCCACGGAGAAGGGGGTTCCGGCCGCGTGCCCCAGCGCCGTCCAGTCCGCCGGCGTGACGAGGCTCTCCTCGTCGACGGACTCCCCCAGGCCGGCCAGCCCCCGGCGCTCCAGCTCCCGCACCAGTTCGTCCCGGTAGCGCGGCCCGAGTTCGCCCCAGTGGGTGGCCCCGAAGCCGGTCTCCGTGTTGGGACAGGGTGCCAGGACGTAGTGCAGATGACGCCCGGGCGGCGCCAGCGACGGGTCGGTCGCGGTGGGTCGGGTGATCAGCAGCGAGGGGTCGCTCATCAGCTGTCCGGAACCGATCAGCTCGCCGAACACGGTGTCCCAGGCGTGCCCGAACGACAGCGTGTGGTGGGCGAGTTGGGGCCAGGTCCGGTCCGTCCCGACGTGCAGGACCACCGCACTCGGGGCGTGCCGCAGCCGGACGGGACGCCTCGGGACCCGTCCCAGGAGCCGGTAGGAGACCGGCAGGTCCGGTGTCAGGACGACCGCGTCGCAGGGGATCCGGTCGTGCTCGGTGACCACGGCGGTGACGCGCCGGCCGGTGCGCTCGAGGCGGGCGACCCGCTCTCCGAACCGGAACGCGACACCCGCCCGGGCCGCCGCCTCGGCCATGGCCACCGGCACGGTGTGCATGCCTCCGCGCGGGAAGTAGACGCCTGCGACGGTGTCCATGTAGGCGATCACGGCGTAGGCGGCCAGCGCACGGGACGGGGCGACCCCGGCGTACAGGGCCTGGAAGGAGAACACGCGGCGCAGCCGCTCGTCCGACAGGAAGCGGCCGACGGCCCGGTCGAGGCGCCCGAAGCCGCCGAGCGCCGCGAGCCGTGCCAGGTCCGGATGGAGCAGCCGCACGGGGGAGTCGAAGTTGGCGTCGATGAAGCGCCGCATCTGCACGGCGTAGAGCTTTTCGAGCCATCGGCGCAGCCTGCGGTAGCCCAGGGCCTCCCGTGCACCGGCGAAGGCGGCGATCCCGGCCTCCATGGCCTCGGCGTCGGTGTGCACGTCGAGGCGGGTGCCGTCGGCGAAGAGCGCCCGGTACGCGGGGTGCAGGGGGACGAGGTCGACGTGGTCGCGCAGCGAGTCGCCCACGGCGTGGAAGGCCTCGTCGAGGACGTCCGGCATGGTGAGGACGGTCGGGCCCGTGTCCATCCGGTAGCCGCCGAGGTGGAGGCGTCCGGCCCGACCGCCGGGTCCTTCGTCCCGTTCCACCACGGTCACCCGGCGGCCCGCGCCCGACAGGTGCAGCGCGGCGGCCAGGCCGGCCAGGCCCGCTCCCACGACGACGACATGGTCCGTCGGACCGGGCAGGGTCTTCAACGGGCTTCTCCGATCAGAACGGTGTCGACGCCGTCGACGGTGGCGGCGATGACGGCGGGGTCCACGGTGGCGGCGATGACGGTGGGGCTCGTGATGTCGGTGGTGGCGGAGGCCATGGCGTCGGCTGTGTCGGCGGCATCGCGTACGGCTCCGGGCCGGGCCGGTCGTCCGGAGGCGGGGCCCCGTCCGCAGGCGTCGCGCAGCAGGTCGCCGAGCCGGTCCGCCGCCTCCCGTGACAGGCCGGCGTCGGCGACCGCCTCGACCCCGCGGGCGCACAGCTCCTCGACGCGCCGGGTGACCAGGTCGCGCGCCCCGCACGTCTCGAGGAGTTCCAGCACGCGGTCGACGTCCACCGGCCGGGCCGCGGGAGCCCTGCCGTCGGCGTCCCCCGCCCCGGCGGCGGGAGCCCCCGCCGCCTCGTCCAGGAGCCGCAGTCCGACGTGGTCCCCGTCGCGCAGGCACAGCTCCCGCGCGACGGCCAGCAGATAGGTCGCCCTGCCCTCGCGGATGTCCTCGCCGGTCGGCTTCCCGGTCGTCGCCGGGTCTCCGAAGGCCCCCTGCACGTCGTCGTGGAGCTGGAACGCCAGCCCGGCCGACCATCCGGCCGCGCGCAGTCGCCCCACCGTGTGCTCGGGCGCGCCCGCGAGCACCGCGCCCAGCGCCAGGGGATGCCCCACCGTGTACAGCGCCGTCTTGAGCACGGCGGTGCGCACCGCCCGGTTCGCCGACGTGGCGCGCGTGACCTGGCCGTGCAGGTCGAGGTACTGACCGGCCACCATCTGCGTGCGCATCACCCGCCACGCGGCTGCCGCCCGTTCCTCCGCCGGTGCTCCCCGAAGGGCCTCGGCGAAGGCGTCGTCGGCCCAGGCGAGGGCCAGGTCCCCGGCGAGCACCGCGGCCGCCCCGCCGAACGTGCCGCACGGCGACGCGCGCCCGGCGGTCCCGTACTGCCCGTCCACGGCGACGTGCACGGTGGGGCGTCCGCGCCGCACCGCGGAACCGTCCATGACGTCGTCGTGGATCAGCGCGCAGGTCTGGATCAGTTCGAGCGCCGCGGCGGCCCCCAGGGCCCGAGGGGCCTCGCGGGCGCCTCCCCCGCAGCCGCGCATCGCCCA
Organism: Streptomyces sp. NPDC107498; assembly: GCF_055582805.1. Taxonomy (NCBI): domain Bacteria; kingdom Bacillati; phylum Actinomycetota; class Actinomycetes; order Kitasatosporales; family Streptomycetaceae; genus Streptomyces; species Streptomyces sp. NPDC107498. The sequence continues at coordinate 137,841 of NZ_JBVJPE010000011.1, forward strand.
CCACAGGAACGCGGAGCGCAGCCGCCTGCCGCCGTCCAGCGCGAAACGCGCCACGCGGTCGGCGATGTCGGCCGCGAAGACCGGATCCGCGGCCTCGGCCTCCTCCAGGCGCCGCTCCAGCATTACCCCGAGGCGCTCCCTCACGGCCTCGGGCACGTTCTGGTCGACGTCGGACGGATCGAGCACGCGCATCGCAACTCCCCTGGGCGGCGGCCTGGCCTGTGTGGCTCACTGGTCTCACTGGCTCACCGGTGTTTCCGTACCGCTTCCGCGAGCGGATGCACCGTTCCTTGGGCCATGCGGACCACACCCGGCCACGAACGGCGTGCCGTACGGGCTCCGCCGGTGCGCCGACCGTGACACTGGAGGGGTCCCGCACGTTCCCCGGAGGCACCGCCATGGCCCTGCTGAGAGACACCGAGCTCGCGGGTGCCTTCGACCGCGCGGCCGGCACCTACGACCGCATGACCTCCGCCAGCCCCGGCTACCACCGGCACCTGCGCCGCTCGGCGCGCCGCCTCGCCCTGCCGGGCCTCGGCGCGGGCTGGTCCGTGCTCGACCTCGGCTGCGGCACCGGTGCCTCGACAGCCGCCCTCCTGCGCGCCGCGCCGCTCGCTTCCGTCACCGGGGTCGACGCCTCGGCCGGCATGCTGGCCGAGGCCCGGGGCAAGGCCTGGCCCGGCCGGGTGACGTTCGTCCACGCTCCCGTCGAGGGCATGGCCGGGGCGGGCGTCACCGGCCCGTACGACGCGGTCTTCGCCGCCTACCTCTTCCGCAACGTCGTGGATCCCGACGCCGTCCTGGGACGGGTCCGGGACGTGCTGCGTCCCGGCGGACGGCTCGCCGTCCACGAGTACGCCCTGAGCGGTCGGGCCGTCGACCGCGCGCTGTGGTCGGCGGTCATGGCCGCCGTGGTGCTGCCCTGGGGACGGAGCCACGGCGACGGGGCGCTCTACCGCCATCTGTGGCGCAGCGTGCTCGGCTTCGACACGGCCGACGCGTTCGCCCGTCGGCTCCGCCGCGCCGGGTTCACCGGTGTCCGCGTACTGCCCCAGCCGGGCTGGCAGACCGGCATCACGCACACCTTCGTGGCCACCCGGGCCTGAGGGCGCGGGACGTTCAGTCCGAGCCGTCGGCCAGGGGGTCGTGCCCCCAGTTCATGAGCGAGTGGCGCCACCGGGTGTCGCTGACGTCGCCGGCGGGCCGCTGGGTCACGTGGCGGCGGATGTAGCCGTTCACCTTCGCCATGTGCCGGTAGTCCGCGTCGGTCAGTTCGTCCTTCTTCTTGCGCAGGATCCGGACGATCGCGCGGCCCGACGCGTGCCCGGTCGACTCACCGCCGTCCCTGTGCTCGCCCGCCTGCTTCGAGGTGTCGGTGGCGAGCCACTCCTCCAGGGTCGACGGCCGCATGTTCACCAGTTCGCGAAAGGTCTCCCAGGTGTCGCGCCGGTCGTCCCCGCCCGTCACGAACGCCCTCCCCGGCGCTTCTTCTTCAGCGCGCCGGGCTTGTGCACGGCCGTCCGCCCCGACCTGTCGCTGCGCACCTCGTACTGGGGGTCGTCCGGCGAGGCGTCGACCGTGCGTCCGGCCGCGCGGGTCCGTTCGGTGATCTTCCGCTCCACCGTGCCCTCGGTCTCGCTGCCGTGGCTGCGCCACGTGACCTCGTCGCCCCTGGACGGCTCCCGCTCCCCCGAGGGCTTCTTCCCCTTCGCCATGGTCCGCTCCTTTCCGGCCCGCACGGCCTTCGTACGGGACCGGTCTCCACCATGCGGGGGGACTCCGTGGCCCGCACCCTCACCGTCCCCGTCGCCCATCGGTGCATCCGGAGGACGGCCGAGCGGCGAAAGGGGCTCGGGGGGCACAGGATGGTGCCCGACCCCGCGGAAGGAGAGGTGTTCCATGTGCCCCAGTGACGAGTCCGCCCACCGGCCGGCCCCGGACGTCAGTGACGCCACGGTCGAGGCGCTGGGGTCCCTGTCCAAGGCGCTGGAGACGGTCGAGCGGGCCCGCGGCGCCCTCTACGGCTTCCATCAGCTGACGGGCACCGCCGACTTCGAGCTCGACCGCGCGGTGCGCCTGCTGCGGGACGCCGGCCACGGCGACTGGGCCGACCGGGTGGAGACCGAGGTCCTCGGGCGCAACGTCATTCCCGGGCACTGGACGTTCCAGATCGTCGATTCCTACGACCGGACGTACTACGAGCCGTTCAAGGCCCTGGAACGGCTCGCCGTCTCCCGGCTCGCCGGGGGGCGGAACCATCTGTACGAAGCACGGCTCAAGGAGGCACGGCGCACCCCGGGCCATCCGGACCACATGCCCGGTCCCGGCTGAGGACGTACGAACGGCGCACACGGCACACGAACGGCGTGCACGCACGACGTGTGCCCCGCGGACCGGGCCCGTGTGCCGCGGTCGGCGGGGGCTGCCCCGGCCGTGACCGTCGGTCAGGTCCGCGGGGCGCGTGGTTCCAGTCGGAACTCGAAGCCGAGGGTGCCCGGGTCGAGCGCGGTCGCGCCGCCGTCGACGGTGAGCACCGCACCGTTCACGAAGGAGGCGGCGGGCGACAGCAGCCAGGCGACCGCCTCCGCGACCTCCTGCGGCTCACCGGGACGCCCGGCGGGCAGGACCCGGGTCACCTCCTCGTACGCCGCCTCCAGACCGTCCCCACCCAGGTCCGCCTCCTGGGCGAACCGGTTCATCCGGCGGTCCGCCATGTCGGTGCGCACCCAGCTCGGGCACACGGTGTTGGCGCGCAGCCCCGCGCCCCCGTAGTCGACCGCGAGCGAGCGGCACAGCTGGAGCAGCGCCGCCTTGGAGGTGGCGTAGGCGGCGTTCCCGACGCCGTTGCGCAGGGCGGACACCGAGGCCACCGCGACCACCGCGCCGCGGGCGTCGAGCAGGTGCGGGAGCGCGGCGCGCAGCAGCAGGAACGGGCCGGTGAGGTTGGTCCGCATGACCTCGTCCCAGTCCTCCGGGGTCACCTCGCCCACTCCGCCGCCCCGTCCGATGCCGGCGTTGAGCACCAGGCCGTCGAGCCGTCCGTACGTGCCGACCACCGTCTCGACGAGCGAGGCCACCGCGGCGGGGTCGCCGATGTCCGACGGCACGGGCAGGGCGCCGGTCTCCTCGGCGACCAGCCGCAGCGGCTCGGGGCGGCGCCCGGACACCGCCACCTTGTGTCCGGCCCGGGTCAACGACCGTGCGGTCGCGGCCCCGATCCCCGTCCCGCCTCCGGTCACCAGGTACACGCGCTCGTCCGTCATGTCCGCCGCCTCTCCCGTGTCTCGTCCGCCGTCCCCCGTCCCGATGATCTCAGGCGCGCGCCGTCCCGGGGCCCGGCCGGCGAGCACACGGCGGGACGCACCGGTCGGGAGCGGGGCCGGGAGCGGTCCGGCGCCGGGCGGGCCGTACGCCGGATCATGAGGGTGATCACGGACGGGGGTCGGGACGAGTGACCGTACGGACGGCAGGGCGCGGGGGCGGGCGGGGCGGGCACGGCAGGCGCGGCCCGGTCGGCCTGCACGTCCTGTACCGCCGGCTCCGGACGTCGGCGAAGATAGGACGTCCCACCAGCCCACCCCGTGCCGTGCGGCACGACCAGAGGAGCGACGGCAGATGCCCCCTTCCGGGTCCGGAGCGAGCCCGCGACCGCCGACGATCGCCGACGTGGCCCGTACGGCGGGGGTGTCGCGGACCACCGTCTCGCACGCCCTCAACGGGCTCGGCAAGGTCGACCCCCGGACCCGTGAACGCATCAAGCAGGTGGCGGCCGAGTTGGGTTACCGCCCCAACCTGCGGGCCCAGCGGCTGCGGCGCGGCGAGGCCCGGGCGATCGCGCTCGCCTCGTCGATGCCCTTCGCGGTGGCGGGCGGCCCGTCCCGGCTCGGCTTCTACATGGAGGTCGCCGCCGCGGCCGCCGAGAGCGCGCTCCTGCACGACTACGCGCTCGTGCTCGTACCGCCCGTGCAGTCGGGCGCCGCCCTGGACTCGGTCGACATCGACGGCGCCATCGTCGTGGAACCCGACGTGGACGACGCCGCCGCGGCCCGGCTGCGGCAGCGCGGACTGCCGTACGTGGCGCTCGGCCGGCCCGTCTCGCCGGACGAGGCCGTCCCGTACGTCGACCTGCACGGGGCGGCCGTCGCCGAGGCGCTCCTGACCCATCTGCACGAGCAGGGCGCGAGGCGGCCCGCCCTGATCGTCGGTTCCGGGGACCGGCACTCGTCGGTGGACGCGCGCGCGGCCTACGAGCGGCTGGCCGCCGAGCACGGCTGGCAGCCGGTCGTGGCGAGCGCCCCGGAGGCCGGTGGTGAGCAGGCCGGTTACGAGCGGTGCGCCGCCCTGCTCGCCGAGCACCCCGACCTCGACGCGGTGTGCGCCCTGGTCGACGCCTTCGCCGTGGGCGCGCTGCGGGCCGTCCGGGACAGCGGACGCACCGTCCCCGACGACGTCATGGTCGTCACCCGTTACGACGGTCTGCGCGCCCGCACCGCGCAGCCGCCGCTGACCGCCGTCGACCTGCACCTGGACCGGGCGGCGGCGGCCGCCGTGGACCTGTTGCTCGGACGGTTGCGGGGGGACACCCCGGCCGGGGCCGTGGTGACGGTGCCGCCTCCGACGGTGATCCCGCGCGGGTCGTCGTTGCGGACGCCCCCGCCGGCGACGGGCCGCTGAGCCGCCGTAGCGCCCGCCGCCCCCGGCTGTCGGCCGGCAGCCGACAGCCGGGCGGGCCGGATCAGACGCCCACCATGAGCACCACGCCCGACACCAGCGCGAAGACCAGCACGAACAGGCGCATCCTGCGGGCGTCGATCCGGTGGTGCACCAGCCGGCTCAGCCACGCGCCCACGGCGATCGCGGGTGCCAGCGCCAGGGCGAGGCCGAGGTCCGCCGTGTCGCCCCGGCCGGTCGCGAACAGCAGTGCCAGCGAGGCGACTTCGCCGACGAGGAAGCAGGACGCCACGGTCGAGCGCAGTTCGGCCGGTGGCCGGTGCTGGTAGACCAGGGCCAGCGGCGGGCCGCCGACGCCCGTCGCCGTCTCCGTCAGGCCGGTCACCGCGCCCGCGCCGACATAGGCCGCCCTGCCCGGTGTGAAGGCCGGTGCCGCCAGGCTCACCACGGCCGCCAGGACGGTCGCGAGGCCCACGTACAGACCGAGTCGGCGGTCCGGGATCACCCACAGCAGCGCCAGGCCGGCGGGGGTCGCCGCGAGCCGCGCGGCGGTGATCCAGCCCGCGCCGCGCAGATCGAGCGAGGCCCGCTCGCGCCAGGCGACGTACAGGTTGAGCGGCAGCATCGACGCCAGGACGAACACCGGAAGCAGTCCGGGGTCGATGATCCCGGCCACCGGGGCGACGATCAGCGCGAAGCCCAGGCCGCTGCTGCCCTGGACGAAGGCGGCGGCGGTCACGGTCAGCGCGAGCACCGTCAGGGTCTCACCGGTCATCGCGCCGTGCTCCGTTCCCGGTCGGCCACGACCGCGCGGGCCCGGGTGGACGTCGGGTGCACGCGGGTGACCGCCGCCCGGGCCACGGTCGCCTCGGCCAGTGCGGCGGCGCGCCGGACCAGTGCCGGCCCGTCCCAGCCGACCGGTCCGCCGCACCACATTCTGAGGCGTCCCGCGACGAAGACGGCCGTGATCTGGTCCCTGTTGCCGCGCCGGACCAGCTCCCAGGGCAGGTCGTGGGAGAGCGCGAGTTCGGGGGTGGTGACGTCGACGAGGAGGAAGTCGGCCGCCAGGCCCGGGGCGATCGTGCCGGTGCGCACGCCCAGGCCCACGGCGTCGGCGCCGCCGCGGGTGGCGTGCTCCAGCCAGGTCCAGCCCGCGCCGCACGAGGAGTCCCCGCCGGCGAGCCCGTAGGCGATCCGTTGGGCGAACTCGGCCGCCTCGGCGAGCCGGAAGCCGTCCCCGCGGGTGCCGTCGGTGCCGAGGCCGAACCGGATGCCGCGTTCGGCCATGGCGGTGGCGGGCGCGACGGCGTTGCCCTTCCAGGCGCTGGCCACGGGGTTGTAGCTCACGGCGGTTCCGGTGGTGGCGAGCAGGGTGAGTTCGCGCGGGGTGAGCAGGGTGGCGTGCGCGGCGAGCAGCTGGGGTCCGAGCGCGCCGATGGCGTGCAGGTGCTCCAGCGGCCGCAGGCCGTGGGTCAGGAGGGACCGCTCGACGGCGGCCAGGTGTTCGTTGACGTGGATCTGGACGACGGCCCCGGCCGCCGCGGCGAGCGCGGCGGTCCGGCGCAGCGTCTCCTCGGTGGCCGCCTCGGGGATGGAGACGGCGAGGGAGGCGTGGACCAGGGGATCGCCCTCGTACCGTGCGAGGTGCTTCTCGGCGCGCTCCAGGACGCCGGGGCCGGTGGGGGCGGCGCCGTCCCGGTCGTTGCAGACGAGGCCCAGGACGCAGCGGAGGCCGGCGTCACGGGTGGCGGTCGCGATCACGTCCACGTCGACGTCCGCGCGGGTCCCGGCGTCCGTGACGGTGGTGAAGCCGCCGCGCAGTGCTTCGAGCGCGGCCAACTTGGCGGCCACGTAGGCCGATTCCTCGTCCAGTGCGCCTTCCAGCGGCACCCACACCCGGCGGAAGATCTCCGAGGGCTCGCCGAAGGCGAGGGCGGCGCCGAAGCTCTGGGTGAGGTGGTGGTGGGCGTCGACGAAGCCGGGCATGAGGAGGTGGCCCGGGAGGCGTACGGGGGTGGTGTCCGGGTGGCGGCCGACCAGCTCCCCGGTCGGTCCCACCGCGGTGAAGACGCCGCCGGTGACGACCACGGCGTGGCCGGTGGCGGGGCCTTCGGGCAGGAGGACGGCGTCCGGGACGAGGAGGAGCGGGTCGGGCGGGTCGAGCAGGTCTCGCAGGGGGGTGTGCTGGTTCATCGGTCGCTTTCCGTGCGGGGGCCGGCCAGCCGGGCGACGACGCCGGGCCGGACGTGGTGGAAGAGGATGTTGAGGACGGCGGCGACGAACGCGCCGACGGCGACGCCGCTTTCGAGGAGGATGCGGAGGTTGGGCGGGAAGCCGCCGTACACGCCGGGGACGAGGATCGGCAGCAGGCCGAGGGCGAGGGCGACGGCGCAGACGAAGGTGCTGGTGTGCCGGTCGAGGTCGGAGCGGCCGAGCATCTGGACGCCGAGCACGGTGATCACGGCGAACACGACCATCGCGGTGCCGCCGACGACGGCGGACGGGATGACGCTGATCGCCCGGGTGACCGGGGCGAGGAAGCCGATGACGACGAGGGCGACGCCGGCGGTCGCGGTGACGAAGCGGCTGCGGACGCCGGTGACCCGGACGATGCCGATGTTCTCGCCGCTGGTCACCATGAGCGGCAGTCCGAAGAAGCCGCCGAACAGGGAGGTGAGGGCGTCGCCGCGGACGGTCCTGGGCACGTGGAGGCGCGGGTCGATCTCCTTGCCGACGGCCTGTGCGTTGATGACGGTCTGGCCGGTGGCCTCGGCCATCGAGGCGAGGCTGTAGAGCATCAGGGGCAGTGCGGCGAGCAGGTCGAAGCGCGGGGTGCCGAAGGGCATCAGGTGCGGCAGGCCGAGCAGCCCGCCGTCGGCGGCGTGGCCGAGGGGGACGCGGCCGAGCGCGGCGGCGAGCGCGGTGCCGGCCAGCAGGCCGAGCATGACGGCGAGTTGACGCACGATGCCGGAGAACAGCAGGTAGAACGCGACGGTGAAGCCGATCGTCGCGATGCCGAGCAGGAGGTTCTGCGGCTGGGCGAAGCCCGGTTCGCCGGGGCGGCCGGTGACCAGGACGGCGCCCACCTTCACCAGGTTCACGCCGACGATGACGATCATCGTGCCGATCACCAGGCCGGGGAAGAACGCGAGCAGCCGGGAGAAGAGGGGCAGCACGACGAAGGAGAACAGCGCGGTGAGGATGACCGCGCCGCACGCCGTCGGCAGGCCGTGCTGGCCGGCGATGGCCAGGAAGAGCACGAGCGGGGCGCCGCCCGGCAGCATCACGAACGGCAGCCGGGGCCCGAACTTCCAGGGGCCGAGCGACTGGACGAGCGAACCGATGCCGGACAGCACGAAGGCCGCGGACAGCAGGTCGACGGTCAACCCGGCGTCGAGCCGCAGGGTGGCGCTCATCAGGAAGATCGCGGAGATCGGCGTGGCCGCCATCACGAGCACGTGCTGGATCCCGAACAGCAGGATCCGGCCGAGCGGACGGCGCTCGTCGACGGGGTGCACCGCCGGCGGCACCGGAGGGCCGTCGGCGAGGGGGGTGTCCGGCGCCCCGTCCGGCGACGCGGCCGGGGTCGGGAGCGGAGGGGAGGACGAGGACGGGACTGAGGACGAGGACGGGGGCAGCGACGGGCGGGGGCGGGGACTGGACACGTTCGAGCTCCGTTCGGCGTTCGATACGTCGTGGTTCAGCCGCGATCCGGCCCCGGACGGGGAGCCAAATCGATTTGGCCAAATCGATTTGGCCGCCAGTATGTGAGGACGCGCCGGGGCCGTCAAGAGATCCGGCGGACGAGCGGGCGCGAGGAGCGTCCGTGTCCGCTCGGCTGATCCGCCCGATCCGGGGTAAGCGCCTGAGGCGCACCGAAGATCAGCGATGCTCCACCCCGGAAGGAAGAACCGCGTGACCCAGACCCCGACGCAGCACAGGACCCGCACGGTAGGCGTGGAGGAGGAGCTGCTGCTCGTCAGCGCCCGGACCGGCGAACCGCTCGCCCTGTCGTCCGCCGTACTCGCCGCGGCCGCCGGGGAAGAGGCGGGGGACGTCTTCGAGAAGGAGCTGCACCAGGAGCAGCTGGAATTCGCCACCCGTCCCGTCAGCGACATGGGCGCGCTGCGCGAGGAGATCGTCCGGTGGCGCGGCGAGGCCGGGCGCCACGCCGAAGGCGTCGGCGCCCAGGTCGCCGCGCTGGCGACCTCGCCGCTCGCCGTGCAGCCCTCCCGGAACCTCGGGAGGCGGTACCGCTGGATGGCCGACCAGTTCGCCCTGACCACGGAGGAGCAGCTCACCGGCGGATGTCACGTGCACGTCTCCGTCGAGTCGGACGAGGAGGGCGTCGCGGTCCTCGACCGGATCCGTACGTGGCTGCCGCTCCTGACCGCGATCAGCGCCAATTCGCCCTACTGGCAGGGGAAGGACACGGGATACGCCAGCTACCGCAGCCGGGTCTGGTACCGCCTCCCCTCCGCGGGCCCGTACGAGCCGTTCGGCAGCGCGGCCGGCTACCACGCCCGCGTGCGCGACATGCTGGGCACCGGGGTCCTGCGCGACCAGGGCATGATCTACTTCGACGCCCGCCTCTCCCACAACTTCCCCACCGTCGAGATCCGCGTCGCCGACGTCTGTCTCGAACCCGACACCACGGTGCTGGTGGCCACCCTCGCCCGGGCCCTGGTCGAGACCGAGGCGCGGGCCTGGCGGTCGGGAGAGCCCGTGCCCCGCGTCCCGATCGAACTGCTCCGGCTCGCGGCCTGGCAGGCCGCCCGGTCGGGACCGGAGGGCCCCCTGCTCGACCCCCAGACGCTGCGGCCGATCCCGCCGGAGGCGGCCTTCGACGCCTTCATCGCGCACACCGAGGACGCCCTGCGGGAGACCGGTGACCTCGACCGGGCGCGCGCCGCCCTCAAGGACCTCCTGGTACGCGGCGGAGGGGCCCGGCGCCAGCGCGACCTCCTCGCCGGTGGGATGGAACTCGGCGAGGTCGTCCGCGCCTGCGCCCGGATCACCACGGAGGACGGTACTCAGGAGGGGTAGCTTCCGAAGGCGGTCCCCCACCTTCCTCCCGGCCCCCCGGACCGCTCAGGCGGACGTTTTCGTCAGCAGGAGCGGAGTCGTGGGGGCCGAAGGGCCCTTCGGCCGGTGCGGAGAACGATGCCGGGGGCGGGGGCGGTGCCGCCGGCCCCGGCGTCGGCCGGCGGTTCCACGTGGGCGTACGGGAACCTCGGACGTACGGGAAGCCCGGTAAGCCCGGTCGTACGGGAAGCCCGGTAAGCCCGGTCGTACGGGAAGCCCGGTCGGCGAGGCCTTACGCCCCAGATCCGCCCTCCCAGCAGGCGTTCCCTCCCGGCCTCCTCATGCCGAACGGCCCGCACCCCTGCCTGGTGCGGGCCGTTCAGAGCCGCCCGTGCACCTGCCGGAAGGGGGAGACAACAGGTGCACGGGCGGCGAGAGCGGTCCTATGCGCTCGGCGATCGCCTGCCCCCGATTCTCCGTCTCACTCCAGGCCCGTCCAAAGCGGTCGACGGCGGAGCGGACACAGGGCTGGACGCAGAGGGCTCGCCGCCGCGCACCGCCAGGACGATCCGGACGAGGCCGGCCGTTCCTGGACGCTCACTTCCTCGGCCGCTTCATGGCCACGGGAGGCGGCGGGGCCTCACGAACGGGACCAGGGCCGCCGTCTGGCGCCGCGGTTGGCACCGATGCCCGCCACCTGGAGGGCGAGGGCGGTCAGCCCGAGCAGCATCAGGTTCGTCGAGGTGAACACATCGTTGGTGGCGATGTCCGCCGCGTTGATCAGGAACGCGAAGAAGAACAGCACCGCCGCGACTATGCCGAGCATGAGAGAGCTCCTTTCGAAGGTTGCTGCTCGTATGCCCTCGCATCGTCGTCACAAGCCGGCGGGACGGCCCTCGACCTTCCCCGGCTCGTCAGGCCGGACTCGGTGGTTCGGCGCCCGCGCCGGGCGGAACTCGATGCCGCTCGAGGCTCGTTGAGGATCTCGGGGGCCTTGCGCCGCGGCTGTTGCACGGTGCGCAGGGCTAGAGATCGCTGTTGAGACCGGTGACGGCCGGGGGGCCGAGCGGGGCGTCGGACTTCGCGATTCCCGCCTTTTCCAGCGCGGCCGAAACGAGCCTCGTGGCGTCCAGTTTGGCCTCGTACGGGTCTGCGGCATCGACTTCCAGCCGGACGGAGAAGGTGTTGTCCTCGTTCAGGGTGAGGAGGTTCAGGCCTTCGCTCTCGCTGACGTCCGTGTGCTGGGGGGCCAGCCTGCGTTCGAAAGTCGATCGGGCGGAGTCGGTGATGTCGGAGGTGAAGGTGCCGGGAACGGTGATGACGAAGGTGCTCATGGCGTCTCCTCGCATGAGTCGGGGGTGAGTGTCGTGTCGTCCCGCGTGGTGAACCCGTCCTGAACGGCCTCGGACCCGGCGTCCGCCGCCGCGGGGCGGCGCCGTTTTCGCCCCGGTCCGCGCCACTGCCGCCTCCGGGCGGGGAAGGACGCGGCCACCCCTGCGCGCTCCGGAGTTCCAGGTCCGTGCGGGGTCGGGTTCACACGCTCGCATGGTGGGAGGCGAGGGCCCGTCGAGGTGCGGCGTGATGCGCGGGCCGGTGCCCCGGGGCCGCCTGGAGCCGCCGCAGCCACACACAGGCCGTGCACAGCAGACCGGCGAAAACCACCAGGAGGAGCAGGGAGACCCACATCTGCGGGCTCCCCGGACGGGACCCGCCCGTCCAGGCCGCGGCAGCCGCCCACAACAGGACGCCTGACGCGTAGAGGGCACGGACCCGGCGCAGCTGCCGCACGGCCCGCAGGAACTGTTCGGTCTTCGGTGCCATGCCCGCCCGTGTACCCCGATCCGCGCCGTTCACCGGTGGACGCGGTCCCGTTGGAAGGGACTTCCGCATCGTCGGGCCGGAAAACGGGGGCAGGGCCGTTCGGCCGCCGGCTCGTCCGCGGGGGCGGACCTCCGGCGGCTCCTGCACGGCGTCGCCGTCCTGGTCGGCGCGCTCCGCGCCGACCAGGGACAACAGCGGCTCCCGCCTGATCCTCGACGGAGGTGTTCGCCTGTTCCGCTGATGGGCTTCCCCCGTGCGGTCGGACGGCCACGTCCGGCGGTGCGGAGCGCCCCTCGCGCGGGGGTGCTTGGTGCGCCGGCTGGAGGACGGCCCCCGCGCGCCTTCGCGGGAAAGGTGCCGTAGGGCCGTCAGGTCCTCCCGTGCTCCCGGCACCGGTGGCGCCGGGAGCACGGGATCGGTCGCTACGCCGCCGCGAGTGCCAGGGTCGGTGACTGGCGGGCGGCGCGGTACAGGAAGGCATGTACTCGTCGATCGGCTGCTGTTGTGACTGGCTCCGTGCGGCTTCCCCTGCTGTTCCTCGACGTCGACGGACCGCTCATCCCGTTCGGGGCGGAGCCGCAGGAGTACGCGACCCACGCGCTCGGACCCGATCTGCGTGAAGCTGCCTCGAACCCGCTCCTGACCAGGGTCGATCCCCGGCACGGGGCCAGGCTGGTCGCACTTGGCCGTGAGCTGGTCTGGGCCACGACGTGGGGGGACGAGGCGAACGAGTGCATCGCCCCGCTGCTCGGTCTCCGGCATCTCGCCGCGGTCGTCTGGCCGGAGCCGTCAGACGTCGACGATCAGGACGAACGCGACGGGTTGCACTGGAAGACCCGTCCCCTTGTCGACTGGGCGGCGGGGCGGCCGTTCGTATGGGTCGACGACGAGGTCACCGACACGGATCGGGCCTGGATCGCAGCCCGTCACGAGGGACACGCCCTGGTCCACCGGGTCGATGCCCGCCTCGGTCTCACCGACGGCGACTACGCGGCCCTCGCCTCATGGTTGCGACAGCCGTTCGGGGCATAGGTCCGCCCGGAAACGGCCCGGCACGCCGCTGGCGGGTACCCCGGCGGCCTCCTCGCTGCCGAAGAAGCCGCCGCCCCCTCGGCGATCGACGTCCGGCCGCCGGTTCAGATCGGATTCCGCGTGCGGTGGGAAGCATCACGCGACTCGGGCGCCTCTTTTTCTTTCCGTACACGGGTAGGGGAAGGGAGGGAGGAAGAGACATGAGTGCCAGCGAGAAGATCAAAGCCAAGGCCGAGCAGGTGGTCGGCAAGGCCGTGAGGAAGACCGCACGCGCGGTGGGCAACCAGAGTCTCAGGGTGAAGGGCGCGGCCCTGGAGACCCGTGGCAAGGCGCGCGAAGCGAAGGAGCGGGGCAAGGACGCCTTCAAACACTGAGCCGGAGTCGACACCGGATCACCTGCGGGAGGCCGGGCACGAGCGAGCGCCGGTTGCAGCACGTCGAGGTCTCGCCACGCCTTGCTCCGGGATGTCGTCCTGAGGGAGCTTCCTGAAGGCCACGGAGCCCGGAGGCGGGCCCCCGGGCTCCCGGTCCGGCGGCCTCGGTCCTGGCGTGGCGGCGGGGTCAGGCGAGGCCGTCCCAGCCCCAGCGCGGGGTGGGGCCGGGGGCGCCGAGGTCGGTGCCCGGGGCGGAGGCCGAGACGTCCTTGGCGATCCGCGTGCCCCAGTCGAAGTACTCCACCACCCGGCGACGCAGCAGGGCGTCGTCCGGCAGTTCCTTCTCCACGGCCTCCGTCATCAACTCCATCCAGCGCAACCGCTGCTCCTCCGTGATGCCGAGTCCGAGGTGGGCGCGGAGCAGGGCCTGGTGCCCTCCGTGCTCCGCCGTGAACGCGGCCGGTCCCGAGAAGACCTCCGCCAGCCACACAGCCACGTGCTCCACGTGGGCGGCGGTGAAGTCGGCGAAGACGGGGGCCAGGAGCGGGTCGGCCAGGACCTCCTCGTAGAACGTCTCGGAGAGCCGGCGCAGCGCGTCGGCGCCGCCCACGGCCTCGTACAGGGTGTTCGTGTGCTCGGCGCTCATGGAGGCCCTCCGGGATCGGGTTGCTTCCTCCCACCCTTCACCCAACACCACCCGGATCCAAGGATGTTCGCTCTCGGCGAGGCGAGACGCCGCAGGAGCCCGGGCGAAGAGGCGTCGGTCCGGGAACCGTCGGTCGGGGGCCGGTGCGGCCCTGGCGTCCGCGCCGCTGTCACCCGCCAGGACGGAAGCGGCTGCGCCCGCCTCGGCAGCGCAACCGCCGCGGCCCTCGTCAGCCGGCTCCCACCCGACCGACAGGCCCGACCGGCAGGCCCGACCGGCAGGCCCGACCGACAGGCGGGTCTCAGTTCCCCTCGGCGTCGCCCCTCCGGCCGAGCGGACGGCGCTGCTCCTCGCGGCCCAGGCCCGGGGCCTGACGCTTGGCGCTCATGCCGCCCTCGTCGCGCTCGCCGTCCGTGGCCTCGCCCCGCCGGCTCCGCTCCGCCTCCTCGGCCTCCCGTCGCGCTTCGACGTCGCCGCTCTCGCCGACGGCCTCGGAGGGGGTGGTCCGTGGCGGCGTGTCCGCGGGCAGTGTGCGTCGGCGCTCGTGATGTCCCATGGTCTCCTCCTGTCTCGCGGGAATGTCCCCGTGCCGGCCGCCTTGTGCGGGCGGGCCGGCACGGGGAGCGGCTGCCCCCCGGTCCCACGGTCAAACACCGAGCGCGGGGGCCAGCACGAAGGTGTGCCCGGCCGGGTCCATGAAGCGGCGCACATCGGTGCGCCGGTCCGTCCGGGTCCCGTTCTGCTCGGCGGTCACCGGGCGCGCGCCCAGGGAGACCGCTTCGCGCTCGGCCTCGTCGAGCGCCTCGGGGGCCACGATGATCCACAGGTGGGACTGCTGGGAGTCGTCCGGCCGCGGCCAGCTCGGCGGCGCGTGGCCGGGATCGCGATGGATGCCCAGGGCGACCCCGGAGGCGCCGGAGATCAACAGCAGGTCGTGGTCGCCACCGCTCGGCTCGACGGTGCCGTCGAGCAGCTCGGCGTAGAAGCGGGCGAGGGGTTCGGGATCGGTGCTGTCGAGGACGAGGACGCTGGTCTTGGAAACGGTCATGGACCCCGTATGCCCGCTCAGCTCCCTTGCAGACGGGGCGAGTTGTCGTCCTCCCGGCCGCGCCGGGGGCGCGAGTCCGACAGGATCCGGAAAGCGGGGTCCGACGGCCACCCGAACGGACGTCGGTGGACGTTCCGCGTCGTCGACCGGCGTCGTGGTGAGGGACGGCTCGTCGCGACCGGAGCCGTGTCGCGAACGGTCGCTTCGGGTCCGGCCGTACGCGTCACGGAAGCCGGGTCGCAAGGGGCCCGTGCGCAGGGGCAGGGGCAGGGGCAGGAGCAGCGGCCGCTGCCGGGATGACGGTCAGAGTGTCCGGCCGGTTTCCTCGGGGATCGCGAGCGTCTGATCAGGTCCCGGGGCGCGGCCCCGTGCCCGCGGCCGAGCGGGCGCCGGGCGGGGCGGGCCCGTCCTGCCCGGCGCCCGCCGCCACGATCTCGGCCCGCCGCGCCCTGGCCCAGGCGTACTCCGGGTCCATGGCGAGCGCCCGGTCCAGGTCCGCGAGCGCCAGATCGCTCCGGCCCAGGGCGTGCTGCGCGAGGGCGCGGCTGCCGAGCGCCCAGGCGTAGTCGGGGTCGAGCTCCAGGGCCCGGTCGTACTGGGCGACGGCCTCCGCGTGCCGCCCCCGCTCCCGCAGCGTCTCGCCCCGCTCGCCCACCAGCCACGGGTCGTTCGGGGACAGGTCCTGCGCCCGGTCCAGGTCCACGAGCCCGCCGGCGACGTCGCCCAGCGCGCGCCTGAGCCGTGAGCGCCGTACCAGAGCCCACACGTAGTCCGGCTCCAGGACCAGTGCCCGGTCGAGGTCGGTCAGTGCCTCCCGCGGGCGGCCGAGCCGGCGCAGCACGTCCGCGCGGCTCGCCAGGGCCCAGGTCGTCGCGGGGGCGATGGCGAGGGCCCGGTCGAAGTCCGCCAGGGCCTCGTCCAGCCGGCCCGCCAGCCTGTACGTCTCTCCGCGGTGCCCCAGGGCCCGCTCTCCGTCGGGTGCCAGGTCACAAGCCCGGTCGTGGTCCTCGAGGGCCCTGTCGAAGGCCCCCAGGTCGCGGTGGGCCACCGCCCGCTCCGTGTACGGCCGGGGGGCGCCGGGCGTCAGAGCGATCGCCCGGTCGAAGTCGGCGAAGGCCTCCGCGTACTCTCTGCCCCGGCGGTGCGCCTGCCCCCGGACCGACAGCGCCCTGGTCCGCTCGGAGTCGGTGAGTCCGGCCCGGCCGAGGAGCATGCCGAGCACCGCGATCGTGCCGCGCTCCTCGTCCCGCAGCGCGCCGAGCAGCCCGGTCCCCCACTCGCGCAGCACCGGCACGTCGCCGTCCTCTCCCGCCTCCGCGACGGTGCCCGCCCAGCGGCGGGCCACCTCGGGCCCCTCTTCGCAGGCGTCGATGCCGTCGCACAGGACGGCGGGCAGCGCCTCGCGCGGGCGGGCGCACAACAGGTGGTACGCCTCCTCGAGACGCGCCGCCCGCCAGCCTTCCTCGGCCCAGCGCAGGTGCGGGACGAGGCCCCGCTCCTCGGCCTCCCGGCGGCCCGCGCAGCACTCCGCGAGCCGCTCGTGCGCGGCCCGCCAGCGGTCGGCGGACGTGGTCCGCTGCAGCCGCAGCATCGGAGCCCGTACGACGTCGTGGTACCGCACCCGGCCGCCGAGGACGTCCACGAACGGCAGGGCCCGCAGCCAGCCGAAGAGGTCCGCGCCGGGCCCGTCGGCCGCCGCCCGGAAGACGTCCTCGTCCAGGCGGCGCGGCAGCGCCCCGGCGAGGGCCGCCGCCCGACGCACCGGATCGGCCTCCCACTTCAGGAACCGCTCGACCGCCGTCGTGCTCGGGTCGTCGACGGCGCCGGCCTGCGCGGCGGTCTCCGCCAGGGTGGACACCAGGACGGGCAGGCCGTGGGAGAGCCTCAGCACGTCCTGCACCACGGACTCGGACAGCACCCCCCGACCGCTCAGGAGGCTGCGGGTCTCCGACTCGGAGAACGGGGCCAGCGGGAGGTCGACGACGAGGTCGGCCCAGTCCGCCCAGTACACCGGATCGAGGGAGCGCTGGCCGGCGAGGGTCACGACGACGTTGCCGGGCAGCGCCCCGTGCCGTTCGCCGGCCAGCAGGTCGCACAGCCAGCGGTCCAGGAACGGCGCGGTCCGTTCGTACGTGTCGAGGAACAGCGCCACCCAGGGGACCTCCGCCGCGATCCGGCCGACCTCCGCCACGAACACCGGGGTGAGGACCGACAGCGGGTCGAGCACGAGCTGGACGTCGTCGTGGCTGCGCAGCCGGGTGCTGAGCACGGTCCGCAGCCGGTCGGCGCCCTCCGCGATCCGGCCGGGATCGAGCGCGCCGGCGAGCGTCCCGACGACCGGCAGCATGCCCAGACCGGTGAGCGCCGCCTGTGCGGTGACGCGCGCGGCCGGGGACGGCGCGCTCGGGCCTGCCGGGTCGCCGCCGGGGGCGCCGAGGGCGGACTCGGCCTCGTGCCGACGCTGCCGGTAGGTGTGGAGCAGCCGGTCGACCGCCTTCAACGGGTGCCCGAGCTCGCCGGCCCGGACGCTGACCGCCGCCATGACCTCCACGGCGCCGCCCACCGAGTCGTCGATGCGCGCGGTCACCGCCCCGTGCTCGCCGGCGATCCGCTCCAGCTCGCGGACCAGGGACGACTTGCCGATGCCGGCGTTGCCCCGGACGTGGAAGAGGAAGCGGTACGCCGGGTCCTCGATGCCCAGGGCGAAGTTCCTGCGGTAGGCGTCGAGTTCGGCCCCCCGCCCCAGGAATTCGGCGCGCCTGCGCCGCTGGATCAGCTCGCGCATCGACGGTCTCGGGGCGTTCGGGGCAGCGGCCATGCGGCTCAGTCTGGCAGCAGCGACGGGGACTTCGGCAGGTGGCCGTCCGAGGTGCGGGGCGCCCGTACGGCTCCTGCGGGGGCCGGGAGCGGGTGTCGTTGCGGTTGGCGATTCTTCGCCAAGTCCTCCGCATCCCGAATGATCCGCCGCCCGCTCGCCATAGATTCTTCCTGAGTGACCGTCAGTGCTCACCTCACAAGGTAGGAGTGCTCATGCATGTTCGTCAGCGCGTCGCGGGGACCGTCGCCGCTCTCGCCCTCGCGGCGAGTGGCCTGCTGGCCGCCGCGCCCACGGCATCCGCGTCCGCGTCCGCCCCGGCCGCCCTCAGCTGTTCCTCCCGTCTGATCACCGGCAGCGGTGGTCACCGGGGAGCCGAGATCAGGTGCACCGGGTCTTCCTTCACCGGTGTCATCGACTGCAAGCGCACCGACAACGGCTACGTGTACCGGCACTTCGGCAACCGCGTCCCGTCGGGCGGCACGTCGACCGTCTGGTGCGACCTGAACGCCACCGTCATCCAGGCCTACGGAACGCCCAGCTGACCCGGGCGGCCCGAGCACGGGGCCGTCGACCGGAGTTGCCGGCCGATGACTGAGGTCCGGTGGCTGAGGTCCGATGGCGGACGAGCCCCCGGGGCGTCGACGACGTCCCGGGGGCTCGTCCGACGATGTCGGAGCCAGGTCGGTGGGTCCCACGTGTTCGTACGATCGCCGGGTGGGCGCAGGGGCGGCCACGGGGCGGCGGAGGAGGAGCGATGTCCCAGGAGGAACGTGACGCCAGGCTGGGCCTCACAGGCTTGACCGGAGCGGAACGGGAAGCTCGCATACGCCTGCTGACCGAGCGGCTCGAACGGGAAACCGCCGCGGCGAGGGCCGCGCTGCGGGCGGGACGGGCGGGGCATCGACCGCCGCACGACGCCGCGTCCGGCGTCGACGCCTCGGAAAACGGCTGAAGCACACCGCCCCGGCCGGCGCCTTCGATGCGGTCGCGTGGTCGCGGCGGGGGTGCGCCGATGCCTCGGCCCGTACGACGGCGGTCCGCACGGGCCGACGCGGCGGCCCCGCGGACCGTTCGTACCGCCGCCACCTCAGAGAAGGTCCCGGCGGTCGTCCTCGGTCACCGTCGGGGCGACCGGCGGAACGACCATCCGGCGACGGCGCAGGATGCTCGTGTACACGGCCGTGCCGATGATGCCGACGGCCATGAAGATCAGACCCACCAGGTCGAGATTGACCCCGTCGGCTTGCCAGTCGGTCGCGAACGTGAGGATGGCTCCCACGGCGATCAGGATGATGCAGACTCCCAGACCCACTGTTCCTCCCTTGTCGGATCGGACGGGTCCCGGGTACCCCGCCCCGCCCGTCTCATCCCCCGAATCGCGACGGCGGTCGCGCCCCGGGGCATCGGCGCCGCGGCGAGGGGGTGTGTTTGCCGAGCGGACCGGCGGTGAGGCGAGAAGGACGACCGGATTCCATTCGTCGACTACTGGGGAGCCATGGAAAGCGTTGTTCGACTGGCGATCGTCCTCAGCGGCTCGGTACTGGCGGCTCTGGCCGTCGGTCGGGCGGCGGACCTTCTTGCGCGGTACGCGGACGCACACCGTCCCGACACCCCCCTCTGGGGGTTGCTGAGGCGCTGCCGCACACCGTTGTACGTCGTCCTGCTGTGCGCCGTCTTCCGGTGGTCGTACCGAGTGACGGAATGGCCCCCGTTGCTGAAGCGCTCCGGAGACCTGGACCACGTTCTCCTGCTGTGCCTGATCGGCGGCGGCGCCTGGCTGACGGTCCGCTTCGTCTCGGCCGTCGTCGAGTCCTCGTACGCGCGCTACGCCGGACGTACGCGTGACGCGGCACGGCTGCGCCGCGTCCGTACGCAGGTCACGCTGATCACCCGGGTGGTGTCGGTGGCCATCGGCGTGATCGCCGCCGCCTTCGCGCTCGTCACGTTCCCCTCGTTCCGGGGCCTCGGCGCCTCGCTGCTCGCCTCGGCCGGGATCATAGGCATCGTCGCCGGCGTCGCCGCGCAGTCGACGCTCGGGAACCTCTTCGCGGGCTTCCAGATCGCCTTCGGCGACATGGTGCGCATCGGCGACACGGTGGTCGTCGACGGGGAGTGGGGCACCGTGGAGGAAGTGACCCTCACCTTCCTCACCGTCCGGACCTGGGACGAACGCCGGGTCACCCTGCCCGTCTCGTACTTCACCTCCCGCCCCTTCGAGAACTGGTCGCGCGGCGGCAACGAACTGACCGGGACGATCTTCCTCTACTGCGACCACTCCACACCTGTCGCGCTGATGCGCGCCCATCTGCGGGAGTTCCTCAAGCTCTGTCCCGGCTGGGACGGCCGGGCCTGGGACCTCGCCGTCACCGACACCTCCCCGACCGGCATCACCGTGCGCGCCCTCGTGACCGCCAAGGACGCCGACGACCTGTGGACGACCCGCTGCGCCGTCCGGGAGGAGCTCGTCCGCTGGCTCACGCGGAACCATCCGGCGGCCCTCCCCCGCATCGTCACCGCCCCGGCGGCCGACGTGTCGCGGCTCTGACGCCCGTACGTACGGGGTGGAGGCGTTCCCGGACGCCCGGCACCACACCGTGCGTACGGCGTCCCGGTGTTCGTCGCCCGCTCGACGCGCTTACCGCGCGCGTCCGGGCGGCGGACCTACGGTGGCGTCATGAGCGACCCGGAGAAGAACAAGGCCACGGCCAAAGCGTTCTACGAGCTGATGTTCAACCAGTGCCGACCCGCCGAGGCCGTCGACCGGTACGTCGGCGCCACCTACACCCAGCACAACCCGCACGTCGGCGACGGCAAGCAGGCGTTCGTCGACTACTTCGAGCGCATGGCCGCCGAGTACCCGGGCAAACGCGTCGCGTTCAAACGCGCCTTCGCGGAAGGCGACCACGTCGTCCTGCACTGCCACCAGATCTGGCCCGACGAGGAGTACGCCGGCATCGACATCTTCCGCTTCGACGCCGACGGCAGGATCGTCGAGCACTGGGACGTCCTCCAGGTCCTCCCGCCCACCTCCAGGAACGACAACACCATGTTCTGAGCCGGACTCCGGGCCCGACGGCTCCTGTCGGGGCGGGTCACGGCCGTCGCGGCGGCGGCCGGCGTGCCCGGCCCGGTCGGGCGCACGCGCGTCAGGTGGCCGTGGGCCACGTCTTCAGGAGGGCGGCGATCCTTCCGGCGGTGCAGGTGGGATCGAGGAGCAGGTCCTTCAGGGCGATGGCGTCCCGGCGGACCGGCCTGACGGGGACCCCGGCGGCTTCGAGGTACATGACGCCGGTCGCGGCGGCGACGGCCAGGTTGGAGCGCTCCAGCCAGCGGCACCGGCCCAGGGTGTGGATCAGGGCGGCGGCTTTGGCGTAGGGGCCGTCGTACACCGGCTGTTCGAGCACCTCGGCCCGGTGGCGGGCGACGGCCGACACCGGGACGCCGTAGTCGTCGGGGGACGGGTCGTCCGCTCCGGCGGCCTCGGCGACCTGCAGGATCCAGGGGACGTCGATGTGCAGTTCCATCAGGCCGCGTGCGCTCCCCGGGACGTCTGCTGGGCTTGCTCGGCCTCGTCGAAGAGCGCCTGGTGTTCGGCCAGGAAGCGGGTGGCCGCCTCCACCGCTCGGGCGCGCAGGCCGCTGGCGTCGTCCTGCACGAGCCGGGCGAGGTAGTCCCCCACGCTCAGCCCCAGGTCGGCGGCGCGCTTCTTCGCGAGTTCCGCCACGTCCTCGTCCACACGCGCACCCAGCTGTGTCTTCGCCATGCCAGCATGGTAACGGCTGTTACCGCATCGGCCAAGGCCGCATCGGCCGGTTCGCCGGGAGCGGGCGCAACAGCAGGTGCGGGGCCGTCTCGCCGGCACGGTTCGCCCCGGGACCACCAGGACGCCGCTGGTCCCGGCGCCGGCGTCCTCGAGCAGCCCGCTGACGACCGATCGCCCGGCATCACTCGTTCCGGTGATGTGCACGACGCCGCCGGGTGGTGGGCGAGGAGCCGGCCGTCACGTCGGTCGCCGGTCCGCTCCGCGCTCTCGGGGCCGTCCCTCTGTGCGCGGGGAGCGGTGCGACGGGGAACAGCGCGTCGCCGTCGCCCCGGGCGCCGCCTTCGGCACCGACGGCGACGGGCACGACCGACGGATCTCCTACGCTTTGGGGGACCGACGACCTCCGTGCCCGACCGGGCTGCACCGCTGCCGCCCTACGGAAGGTCTGACCGAGCACCCAGGGGGCGACAGGGGAGCCACGGCCTCCTCCTTCGTCGCGGTTCGAAAGGAATCCTCATGAATCTGCCTGCATCGGGCAGGCGCGTCCTCGTCAGTGGCGCGTCGCGCGGCCTCGGGCGCGCGGTGGCCCAGGCGTTCGCGGCCAACGGCGACCGGGTCGCCGTCCATTTCGGCTCACGCGCCGAGGACGCGCGCGTGAGCCTGGAGTCCCTCGCCGGCACGGGGCACGTGCTGGTCGGCGGAGACCTCGCGAATCCGGTGCAGGCGGCCGCCGTGATGGACATGGCCGCGGAGGGGCTCGGCGGGATCGACGTGCTGGTCAACAACGCGGCGGTGAACGTCCGCCACCCGCTGGCGGAGACCTCGTACGAGGAGTGGGTGGCGGTGTGGCAGCGACACGTGGCGGTCAACCTGCTCGCCACCGCGAACCTGAGTCATCTCGCCGCCCGGCTCATGATCGAGCAGGGCACGGGAGGACGGATCGTGAACATCGGCTCCCGGGGCGCCTTCCGGGGCGAGCCCGATCATCCGGCGTACGGGGCGACGAAGGCCGCCGTGCACGCGCTGGGCCAGTCGCTCGCGGTCTCGCTCGCCCCCTACGGGATCGCCGTCGCCTCGGTCGCCCCCGGCTTCTTCGCGACCGAGCGCGTCGCGCCGCGCCTGGAAGGCCCCGAGGGGGAGTCGATCCGGCGGCAGAGCCCGTTCGGCCGGGTGGGATCGGCCGAGGAGATCGCGGCGGCGGTGTTCTGGCTCGCCTCCCCCGCCGCCGAATGGTCCTCCGGCACGATCCTCGACCTCAACGGCGCCTCTCACCTGCGGAGTTGACGTCCAGGGACGAGAGCGCGCCCGCGGACCGGGAGGGCGGTGCGCGTCGCGCCGCTTCCCGCTCCGTGCCCACGCGCCGGTCAGGTGCCTGCCGTGTGGCGGACGGCCAGGAGGGCGACGTCGTCGTCGTTGTCCGGGGGGCGTACGCGGGCGAGGACCTGGTCCGTGAAGGACTCCAGGGAGCGGTGGGCCAGGGAGGCGGCGTGACGGCGGAGGCGGTCCAGGCCGTCGGTGAGGCTGCGGGCCGGGGATTCGATCAGGCCGTCGGTGTAGAGCAGCAGGGTCGCGCCGGGCGGGAGTTCGGTCGTCGCGTCGGGGCGGTTCTGGTCGGGGGCGACGCCGAGGAGGACCCCGTGGCCCTCGGTCAGGTAACGGGTGACGCCCTCGTGGGTGACCAGGAGCGGCGGGGGGTGGCCGGCGTTGGTCCAGGACAGCTCCCAGCGGCCTTCCCGCTGTGCCATGCGGGCGAAGACCATGGTCGCCAGGGAGACTTCGGCGACGTCCACGGTGGCCCGGTCGAGCCATTCGACGATCTTGCTCGGCGGCTTCTCCTGGGACAGGGCGTAGGCGCGCAGCATGTTGCGCAGCTGGGCCATGCCGGCCGCTGCGTCCAGGTCGTGGCCGACGACGTCGCCGATGGCGAGGGCGGTCGCGCCGTCCGCCAGGGTGAACGCGTCGTACCAGTCGCCGCCCACCTGGGAGGCGTCCGGCGCGGGCAGGTAGCGGGCGGTCATGGTGTGGTCCGGGGTGTACGGCAGTTTCGGCAGCAGGTGGCGCTGCATGGTCTCGGCGACCTTGCGCTGCCGCTGGTAGAGGCGGGCGTTCTCCAGGGCGAAGCCGGCGCGACGGGCGATGTCCTCCAGGAGGACGGTGTCGGTCGCGGTGAACCGCTGCGGTTCGTCGGCGCGGCCGAGGGTGAGGGCGCCCAGCACGTCGTGCAGGCTGCGGAGCGGGACCATGATCGCCGAGTGCATGCCGGTCGCCTCGAACAGGCGTCGCTGCTCGACGGCGATGCCGGAGTCGGGCGGTCCCTGGTAGGTCTCGGGGCCGGCGAAGGAGGAGGCCACGCCGCGCAGGGCACGGGACAGGGGCATCGAGGACTCCTGCGGCACCGGTGGCATCGGCCCCTGGAGGTCCTCCCGGAACGTCACGCCGCCGTCCTCGGCGTGGGCGACGGCGAAGCGCCACACCTCGTCCCGCTCGCCGATCAGGTCGATGACCGCCCAGTCGGCGAGACGGGGCACGACGAGGTCGATCAGGTGGCGCAGCGCTTCGTGGACGTCGAGGGTGGAGGTGAGCAGGGTGGTCGTCTCGGCGAGCAGGGCGAGCCGTTCCAGTTCGGAGAGCTGCGCGCCGGCGAGGGGCCGTCGCCCGGCCCGGCCCACGGGCCGGGCGGAGTGGAAGAGGACGAGCGTGGCGGCAGGCCGGGCGCCGATCCGGCACGGGGTGGCCAGCCACGACACCGGCAGCAGGGTGCCGTCGCCGCGCTCGAGCCACTCGCCCTCGCCCTGCTCCGTGCGCCCGTCGAGGCTGCTCTCCCGCATCCGGCACCGGGACCGCGGCACGCTCTCCCCCGACCCGGTGCGGTGCAGCAGGTCATGGGCGTCCCGGCCGAGCAGATCGGCGGCGGGGCGGCCGAGCAGGTCCTCCGCGTGCCTGTTCACGGCGATGATCAGGCCCCGCTCGTCCGCCAGGTAGGCGCCCGAGCCGAGACTGTCCAGGGTCGTGGTCATGGCGTCCCGCGGACCGCCCGAGCCCGTCATGGCGTGCGCCTCCCGTCGTCGGACCTCCCCCGTCCCCGCAGGTGCCCCCTGAGCGTCAGGTGATGCCCGACCGCGGCCCCCGGCTCATCGGTCCGGCTGTCCACCGGCCCGGCTGTCCGGCCGTCGTCCCTCGTCGGCTCTCCCTGTCCTCGCTTCGCGGCCCGCCCGCGCCGGACCCTCCTGCCCCATCGCCGGTGCACCGCCCGGCACCGGTCCAGCCGAACCGCTCGTGCACGTCCTGAATGCCGTCGGACACGAAGGCGACGTCCCCCCTGTCCGCCAGGAAGGCGACGCCCCCTGTCCGTCGTGCCGGCCGGCGCCTGGCGGAGGAGCCCGCCCGTGTGTCCCTGACGCCGGAACCCGGGCGGTGTCTCCATTCCGCCCGCGCCCGTCGCGGAAACGGCCACGGCGCAGAAGTCGCTTGTGCCCGGTGCTGCCCTGCAGTGGGCTGTCCCCCGTGAAGAAGAGAAGCGTCGCGTCACTGACCGCCGCCCTGACCGCGGCGGCCCTTCTGTCGGCGGGTGCGCCGGAGCAGCACGCGGTGGCCGCCGAGCCCGGTGCCGGTCGTTCCCCGTCCCGCGTCGAGGCGGTGTTCTCGCGCGGGGTGGACCTGGATACGGTGACGATCCCCGAGCTGCAGGCGCGCATGAGGCGCGGACACCTGACCCCGTCGGAGCTGACCCGGGCGTACCTCCGCCGGATCGAGACCGTCGACCCGAAGGTCAACGCGGTGCTGCGCACCAGTCCGACGGCCCTGAGCCAGGCGGCCGCCAGTGATGCCAGGCATCGCGCCGGAAAGGTCCGCGGCCCGCTCGACGGCATTCCCGTCCTGTTGAAGGACAACGTGAACACCCGGGACATGCCGACGACGGCCGGGTCGCTGGCCCTGGCCGGAAGTCCGCCCGCCACGGACGCGGAGCTGGTCCGGAAACTGCGTGCGGCGGGGGCGGTGGTCCTCGGCAAGACCAACCTGTCCGAATGGGCCAACTTCCGTGCGGCGAAACCGACATCGGGCTGGTCGGCGGTCGGCGGGCAGACGCACAACCCCTACGTCCTGGACCGCAATCCGTGCGGGTCGTCCTCCGGTTCGGCCGTCGCCGTCGCCGCCTCGTTGGCGCAGGTGGCCGTCGGCACCGAGACGGACGGCTCCATCGTGTGTCCGGCCGGGATGAACGGGGTCGTCGGCCACAAGCCCAGCCTCGGGCTGGTCAGCCGGTCGGGCGTCGTCCCGATCTCCGCCGAGCAGGACACGGCTGGCCCCCTGGCCCGCAACGTCGTCGACGCGGCGATCGCCTTCTCGGTGCTCAGCGGTCATGACGCCGCCGGTGTCACCGGCACGCGCACCAGTACCGGCACCGCCACCACCACCGATGGTTCCCTCGGGCTCGCCGGGGCGTTTCCGCGTCCCGACTCCCTGCGCGGCAAGCGGATCGGCCTGTGGCGGCTCCCCTCGCTCGGCGCCGACGTGGACGCCTTGATGACCCGGACCGCGGTACGGCTCCGCGCCGCCGGGGCCCGGGTCGTCGAGGTGACACCGCCGTACCAGGACAGGCTCGCCGCACTCGAGTTCCCTGCCCTGCTGAGCGAGTTCCACCGGGACGTCGACGCCTACCTCGCCTCCCGCAACGGGCCTCGCGATCTGGCCGGCCTCGTCGAGTTCAACCGCGCGCACCCGGCCGAACGGACCTGTTTCGCCGGTCAGGAACTGTTCGAGCAGGCCCTCGTCGCGCCGTCGACCACGGACCCGCGCCACCGGGCCGTGCGCGCGGAGCTGAAGGACCTCTCCCGGCGTTCCATCGACGAGACCATGGCCGCCCACCACCTGGACGCCATCGCCTCTCCGACGAACCCGCCCGCCTGGACGACCGACTGCGCGCGGGGCGACAACGACGTGATCCCGTCCTCCACCCCGGCCGCTGTCGCCGGTTACCCCTCGCTGTCCGTACCCGCCGGGTTCGTCGGCGCGTTGCCGGTCGGCCTGCTCCTGATGGCGGGTGACCACCAGGACGACGCGCTCCTGGCGCTGGGGGCCTCGGTCGAGCGGCGGCTCGACGCCTGGCGTGCGCCGCGGTACCTGCCTTCGGTGACGTCCCCCGCCAGGGACTGAGGGGGGTCTCGTCGATCTGGCCGTGATCGGGGCGTCGGGCCGGTCGACCTGCCGGGACCGTCGCCGCGAGGGGGGGACGCGGGGTGCGGGGGCGGGACGCAGGAGCGGTCCCCGCGCGGCTCAGGGGTGGACCGCGCGGACCCGGTCGGCGGAGAGATGGAGTTCGTACGGCAGACAGCAGTCGGAGCTGGGGGTCGCGACGAGGGTGCCGCAGGCGCACAGCTGGTTCATTCCGCCGTCCGGGGACGCTCCGCAGCAGGCGGCGGTCGCGTGCCGCAGCTCCAGGCCGTGCGCATCGTCCGGGTTGACGACGATGTCGCCTCGCGGGCCCCGTGACGCCAACGGCTTCCCCTCCGAGTTCCGGCGCTCCCCCTGACGGGGCATCACGGGCCCGGGCGTGTCCGTGACGACCAGGGGTGCGCCGTACGGCTCCGTCTCGATCGCGTAGCAGCCCGACGGCACGGTCGCCGGCGACGGACCCGGCTCGTCGGCATCCCACCACGCGTAGGGGGGAGCGTCCGGAACGGCGGGCAGCCGTGTGAGCGGTCCGGTCAGGGCGACTCCGCATGCCGCGCACACGAACACCCTCGGCCCGGCGTCTGCGGCGGCCCCGGCCGGGCCGCTCTCGTCGCGGTCTCGCTGATCGCGCATGCGCTGACGGTACGCGGCGCTCTTCCGGGTCCTCCACGCCGCCCGTGCTCCACTGCCCCGAGGGTCCCCTCCACCGGGTCGAGGGGACCCTCGGGGCAGCACCCGGGACGAGGGGGTTCAGCCGGGCCCACCGCGCCACGCGCGACGGGGACCTCTTCCTGCACGTCATCGAGCCCGGCTGCGGCGATCTCGTCCTCATCGGCGTGACGGGTCCCCTCGCCGGGCGCGTGCTCACCGGCAACGCCGACGGCTTCTGGAGCCCGAACGTCTCCTCGGCCCGGGACTTCCCCGCCCGGTACGAGCAGTGGCTCGATCACATGGCCGCCGGGCGGGACACCCGTGTCCTGCAGCTCACCTCGCCGCGGTTCCCCGCCCGTACGCGTCACTACCGTCTCGCTCCGCGGGCCTGACCCGCGCGGGGGCGTGCGCTCCGTGACCGGGCGCCGCCCCGCGCGGGAGATGATGGGGTGGAAGGACACAGCGCGAGATCGGGAGCTTCCATGGCGCATCGGGTTCACCGCCCCCGCGAGGACGCGGAGGTCGACTTCGTCCTCAGGATGAGTGAGGTTCCGGTCCTCGCGTACTTCGTCGGGACCTGGCCCAAGGCGGTCGAGCCCAGCCGGGCGATGGACCTCGTCGTCGGTGCCGTCGCCGACGAGTACGCGGGGCGCCTGACGACCGTCCGCATCGACATCACGCGCTGTCCGGCCGCGACCGAGCGGTACGGGATCACCGGAGCCCCGTCCTACGTCCTGCTGGCGGAGGGGGAGGTGGTGGCGCACGGCACGGGACCTGCGAGCAGCGTCGAGGTCCGCGGGGTCCTGGAGGGCCACCTCTGAGAGCCGGCTCCTCCCGTACGGACGAGGGCCCCTGCGCCTTCGCGGGGCGACGGGCGCCCGCCCGGCGCCGGGACCTCCGGTCGGTGTCGTCTCAGGAGCGGGGCGGTACGGGGCCGCACAGCTGGTTGCCGGGTTCGGTCGGGTCGTCGCTGATCCAGAACTGGATCCACAGATCGATGAACTCGGTGCGGCCGAGACAGCCGTCCCCGTCCCGGTCGAGGCGGTCGAAGACGTCGCCGACGTCGACGCTCTCGCCGTGCCACGTGTCGACCAGCCGCCGGTGCTCGGCGGGGGAGATACGGCCGTCGCCGTTCTCGTCGACGGCGTCGAAGACGGTCTCGGTGGTCGCGGCGACGACCTCACCCATCGTGGGCAGCCGGTCCACCATCGCGAGGATCTCGTCCAGGTCGACCCTGCCGTCCCCGTTCGTGTCCACGTGCGCCGCGAGCAGGTCCCACCAGCCCAGCATGACCGTGTCCACGCGCGCGGCCAGTTCGGGCCCCTGCCGCACGCGGGGCAGGCGCTTCCAGCGCTCCGCGAGGGCCTGGAAGTCGCTCCGGTCGAGACGGCCGTTGTCGTCGGCGTCGAACGCGCGGAACATGTTGACCAGTTTGTCGCGCTGGAACTCACTTGCCACGGTCGGCCCTTCCGTCGGGAGGTTCCCGACGATCCTGCCCGCGAGCAGCCGCGCCCCAACGGCGCCCGGTGACACGGAAGGGCGCGCGCCGAAGGCCGCCCGCGCCCGCCCTTCCTCGCGCGCCCCGCCCCGAGCGGCCGTCACCGGTGGTGTGCGCGCAGGGTGGTGCGGAGCCGTGCCGCCCAGGCCCTCGGGTGCGTGGTGTTGCCGTTGTGCCCGCCGGGGAACGCGAGGACCGGCCGTTCGAGCAGCGCTCCCAGGCGGTGCGCGGCCCGGTGGTCGAAGACCGTGGGCGGAGTGGTGCGCCCGGCCGGTCACTCCACCGGCCAGGTGTGGGCCGGGGCGTTGAGGTGCATGAAGTCGATGTACTGGCTGGTCATGCGGCGCAGGGCAGCGGGCCGGTCGAGGTGGACGACGTCGTGGAGGTGGTGGAACATCTCCGTCTGCCACACCGCTCCGTTGCGGGCGGAGACGCAGCGCTGCTCGACGATGCCGAGCAGCGGTTCACGCCACCGCGCGTCCAGTCCCAGGGCCTCCAGGCCCCGGTGGGCGAGCGGGAGGAGTCGGCGCAGGACCAGTTCGGTCGCGGGCACCTGGCCCGTGCCGGGCCAGAAGAGTTCCGCGTCGATGCCGCGCCGTGCCGCCGTGTGCAGGTTCTCCTCGGCGGCCGCGAACGACATCCGGGTCCACACCGGACGGTCCTCGTCGACCAGGGCGCGGACGAGGCCGTAGTAGAAGGCGCCGTTCGACATCACGTCGGCCACGGACGGTCCGGCGGGCAGCACCCGGTTCTCGACGCGGAGGTGCGGAATCCCGTCGACGACCGCGTAGACGGGGCGGTTCCAGCGGTAGACCGTGCCGTTGTGGAGGGTGAGTTCGGCCAGGTGGGGCGTCTCGCCGCGGTCGAGGGTCTCCTCGGGGTCCTCGTCGTCGCAGAGCGGCAGGAGTGCCGGGAAGTACCGGGTGTTCTCCTCGAAGAGGTCGAAGACGCTGGTGATCCAGCGTTCGCCGAACCACACGCGGGGCCGCACCCCCTGGACCTTGATCTCGTCCGGCCGGGTGTCCGTGGTCTGCTCGAACAGCGGGACGCGGGTCTCGCTCCACAGTTCCTTGCCGAAGAGGAAGGGCGAGTTCGCGGCCAGCGCGACCTGGACGCCGGCGATGGCCTGGGCGGCGTTCCAGTACGCGGCGAACAGCTCGGGTGCGACCTGGAGGTGGAACTGGGTGCTGGTACAGGCCGCTTCGGGCGTGATCGTGTCCGCGTAGGTCCGCAGCCGTTCCACCCCGTCGATCTCGATGAGGAGGTCCTCGCCGCGTGCCGCAAAGATCTGGTCGTTGAGGAGGTGGTAGCGCGGGTTCTCGGACAGCGCGCCGCGGTTCACGTCCTCGCGTTCGAGGGTCGGGAGGGTGCCGATCATGACCAGGTGCGCGCCGATGGCGGCGGCCTTCTCCTCGGCGTGGTTCAGGGCGCCGCGGATCTCCTCCTCCCATGTGTCGGGGCCGCCCTCGGCGAGGCGGCGGGGCGGGATGTTGATCTCCAGGTTGAACCGGCCCAGCTCGCTCGACCAGGCGGGGTCGGCGATGGCCCCCAGGACCTCCGAGCCGCGCATGGCGGGTCTGGCGTTCTCGTCGACGAGGTTCAGCTCGATCTCGAGGCCGACCCGCGGCCAGTCCGCGTCGAAGCGCGCCTCGCGCAGCATCCGGGCGAGGACGTCGAGGGAGGCGTGCGTCCTGTCACGGAAACGGCGACGGTCGTCACGTGTGAACGTCAGTGCCGGGACGTCGCGACCCATCGGATCCTCCCGGGGCTCGGCGGCGCGGATCCTCCTCTCCTCAGCGTGCCACCAGGAGGCGGGCCGCGCCCGGTGCGGGCCGCCCCGGCCCCCGGCCGGGACGGAAGGCCCAGGTGGAGGGCCGGGCGCCTGCTGCGCTCCGCAGCCTGCGGCCCGCGGCCTTCGGACGGAGACTGGAGGACGGAGGGACGGGCGGCGGCACGAGACGTTTCCCGGGTCTTCACACGGAACGCCTTCCAGATTGACATGCTCACTCCTAGCCTGCCGGTTGCACCGCTCCCGTAGTCATCACCCTCAACCGGAGGTAGCCGTGTCCGGCGCGCCCAGAAAACGCCGCACCGCCCTTCTTTCCGCCCTCGGTCTCGCGGCCGCGTCGATCGGCCTGTGGGCCGGTTTCGGCGGCACGTCGCAGGCCCAGGCGGCGGCGACCGTCCCCACCCCCGACCACGTGGTCGTCGTGGTCTTCGAGAACCACGCCTACAGCCAGGTCATCGGCAGCTCCAGCGCCCCGTACATCAACTCGTTGAAGAGCGGCGGAGCCAACCTCACCCAGTCGTACGCCGAGACCCACCCCAGCCAGCCCAACTACTTCGCGATGTTCTCGGGCTCCACCCAGGGCATCACGGACGACTCCTGTTACACGCCGGGCTTCTCGTCCGCGCCGAACCTGGCCTCCGAGCTGATCGCCGCGGGCAAGACCTGGAAGAGCTACAACGAGACGCTGCCCAGCCAGGGGTCGACCACCTGCAGCAGCGGCAAGTACGCGCGGAAGCACAACCCGTGGTTCGGCTTCTCGAACGTCCCGACCTCGTCGGCGTACACCATGGCCCAGTTCCCGACCGACTACACCACGCTGCCGCAGGTGTCCTTCGTCGTCCCGAACCTGTGCAACGACATGCACGACTGCTCCGTCGGCACCGGTGACACCTGGCTGAAGAACAACCTGGGCGCCTACGCGACCTGGGCGAAGACCCACAACAGCCTCCTCGTCGTCACCTTCGACGAGGACAACCGGCTCGCCGGGAACAAGATCGCGACCGTCCTCTACGGCCAGCGGGTGGTCCCGGGCTCGACGTCCTCGACCACGTACAACCACTACAACCTGCTGCGCACCGTCGAGGACATGTACGGCACCACGCACGCGGGCCAGGCAGCCAACGCCGCCCCGATCACCGGCATCTGGACGCCCTGACGTGTACGTGGCGGACAGTCGCAGCAACCCCGCGACGGCCGCGACGGCCGCCGCCCGGGACCTCGGTCCCGGGCGGCGCGCCGCCGTCGCACCGACCGTGCTCGCGCTCGGCACGGTCAGCCTCGTCACGGACGTGTCCTCGGAGATGGTCACGGCCGTGCTGCCGCTCTACCTGGTCACCGGGCTCGGCCTCTCGCCGCTCGGTTTCGGCCTGCTCGACGGCGTGTACAACGGTTTCAGCGCGCTCGTACGGCTCGTCGGCGGCCATCTCGCCGACCGCGGCGGCCGGCACAAGACGGTGGCGGCGCTCGGCTACGGCCTCTCCGCGCTGTGCAAGCCCCTTCTCCTGGTGGCGGGTTCGCTGCCGCTGATCGGCGCCGTGCTGGCCGCCGACCGCACCGGCAAGGGCCTGCGGACCGCGCCGCGCGACGCGCTGATCTCGCTCGCGTCGCCGGAGGAGTCGCGCGGCCGGGCGTTCGGGGTGCACCGGGCGATGGACACCGCGGGCGCCCTGATCGGCCCGCTGGTCGCCTTCCTGATCCTCCGACAGGCGGCGGACGGTTACGACGCCGTGTTCACGGTCAGCTTCAGCGTGGCCGCGGTCGGCGTGCTCGTCCTGCTGCTCTTCGTACCGTCTCGGCCGCCGCTCCCCCGGCCCGTGACGGGCCCGGCGTCCGGCGGAGCGCCGCGCGCCTCGCTCAAGGCCGCGCTCGGTCTGCTCCGGGTCCCCGATGTGCGCCGACTCGCCTTGTCCGCGCTGTTGTTGGGGCTCGCCACGGTCAGCGACTCGTTCGTCTACCTGTTGTTGCAGCGCCGGCTCGGCGTCACCGACCACTGGTTCGCGCTGCTGCCGCTCGGCACCGCCGCCGCCTTCCTCCTGCTCGCCGTCCCCCTGGGCCGGCTCGCCGACCGGGTCGGCCGCCGTCGGGTGTTCCTCGGCGGCCACGCCGCCCTGCTGCTCGTGTACGGGACGCTGCTCAGCGGCTGGCAGAGCCCGGCACTCCCCTGGCTGGTCCTGGCCCTGCACGGCGGGTTCTACGCGGCGACCGACGGCGTCCTGATGGCGGCGGCGGCCGGCTGCGTACCGCCCGAACTCCGCTCGTCGGGGCTCGCGCTGGTCCAGACGGGGCAGGCGCTCGCCCGGTTCGGCTGCTCGATCGCGTTCGGCGCGGCCTGGACCGCGTGGGGCGACCGCTGGGCGATCGGAGCGGCGACGGCCGCGCTCGCGGTGTGCGCGACGGCGGCGTTCGCCCTGCGGCCCACGGCCGTGAACACGGGCCCGGGCGCCGCCACGCCCCCGGCCAACGGCACGGTTTCGGAGGAATCACCCGTATGACCCTGCGCGGCAAACTGTTCGTCCTGCTCGCGGCGATCGCCCTGCTCGGCGGTGTGGCCGCCACGTCGCTGCTGCACGCGGCCGACCGGGCCGCCGAGAAGGACCGCCCCCAGGCGGGCGGCCCCGCGATCACGTCCGGACGGGTCTCGCTCGCGAGCGGTGCCGGTCGCCGGATCGTCTTCCGCAACATGGCATGGGGCCCGCACCGCGACGAGCTGGTCACCGTGCCGGCCGGCGCCCCCACCGGTCCGCGGACCGCGTCGGGGACGAAGTGCCTGCGGTTCCACGCGGCCGGCGGCACCGGGATCTGCCTGCAGGCCGTACGCGGCGCGGTGGAGGACGGCTACCGCGCGGTCGTCGTCGACTCGGCCCTCGGGGAGCGGGCCCGCTATCCGCTGCCCGGCATCCCGACCCGCGCCCGGGTCTCGCCGTCGAGGCGGCTGGTGGCGTGGACGGTGTTCGTCGGGGGCGACTCGTACGCGAGCGCGGGCTTCTCCACCCGTACCGCCGTCCTGGACACGTCGACGGGGCGGCTCACCGCGTCCCTGGAGGAGTTCCGGGTGGTGAAGGACGGCAAGGACCACCACGCCGCCGACACCAACTTCTGGGGCGTCACCTTCTCCCGCGACGACCGGCACTTCTACGCGACCATGGCGACCGCCGGCCGGACCTACCTGGTGCGCGGCGACCTGGCGGCCCGTACCGTCACCACGCTCCACGAGAACGTCGAGTGCCCGTCGCTCTCCCCCGACGAGACCCGGGTCGTCTACAAGAAGCGCGTCGCGGGCGCCCCGGCCGACGCGCCCTGGCACGAGTACGTCCTCGACCTCGCCACCCTGCGGGAGACCGCGCTCGCCGAGTCCCGCAGCGTCGACGACCAGGCCGTCTGGCTCGACGACCGCACGGTGTCCTACTCCCTGCCGGGCGACTACGGCGCCGACCTCTACACCGTCCCGGCCGACGGCTCGGGCGCTCCGAAGCGCCTGATGACGGCGGCGCTGGCGCCGGCGTTCCTGGGGTGACGGGGCGGCGGTCCGGTGCCGGGGTCACATGAGGACCGGTTCCTCGCCCCGGACGTGCAGGTGGCCCTCGGTCGGAAACAGGGGCGGCCGGGCGGGCGGGACCGCTTCGAGGCCGAAACCGCATCGGTCGGCCACGCGGCACGACGCGGAGTCGTCCACCGCGCGGAAGAGCTCCAGCCGCACCACCCGCGGTGCGGGCTCCCCGGTCATGACCCACCGGACGGCCGCTTCCAGAGCGCGGGAGGCCAGGCCCCGGCCACGTGCCTCGGCCGCGGTCCAGTAGCCCGCTTCCGCGGCGCCGTCGCCCTTGGGTTTCACGCTCACGTGGCCGACCGGGGGGGCCGAATCCCGTGCCGTCGTCCGCCAGGACGGCGAAGGCGAAGCGGGCTCCGGCGGCCCAACCCTGGCGGCGTGTCGACCGGAATCGGGGACGTTGGACTCGTTCCACGTCCTGGTGCGCTGGAAGGTGACACCACGTCGGATCAGTGGGCGGCGCAGGGCCTCGCGACCGATGCGGATCACCCGGCCGTGGACCTGGTGCGGGCAGGCGAGCAGTTTGCGGACGGACCGGCGGGTGAAGGGCTGCCCGAGCTCGGGGGCCGGGCACCACGCCCGCGGGCACGGCGAACCGTGCCCTGGGCAGCCGCTCGACGGGGGGTTCAGTACAGGGCGGCGCCCATGGGAGAGTCTCCACCCGTGACGTACGCGCGGATCGACGCCAAGTACTCGGCACGGCTGACGAGTTCGTCTCCGTCGCCGTCCAGCGCGTCGAACGCCGCGTCGGCGTTGTCGGCCCGGTTGCCCAGCGCCCGGCGCAGCATCGTGAACTGGGCGCGATCCAGGGCGCCGTCCTGGTCCGCGTCGGCGAGGTCGAACAGCGCGCCCAGGGCGTACTGGCAGATGTTGTCGAACTTGTCGGCGTCCACCCAGGCGATGTACTCCTCGTAGGTCATCACGCCGTCGCCGTTGGCGTCCATCGCGGCCCAGGCCCGTTCGCCGGTGGTGCGGGCGGCGACGACCAGGGGGTCGTCGCCGCCGCGTCCGGTCGCCCGCTGGGCCCGATCGATGCGGACGAAGTAGTCCTGCCTGGAGGCGACTCCGTCTCCGTCCGTGTCCAGCATCGCGTAGATACGGGCCTTGGGCGCCGTGGGGTCGACCTGTGCGGTCCGGAGCTCGGTTCGCGGCAGTGCCATGTCGGATCTTCTTTCGGTCGGGGTGAGGAGCGGCCGGGCGGCGGACCGGGCTCTTCGTGGCGTCCGGCCGCGTGAACGCTCCGGCGGCCACGAAGCACGCCGGGGCGTTCACGCGCGTCACGCCGCCTGTCGTGCTTCGGGCGGGTGGGTGGTACGGCTGCGGCCGGCGTCCCGTGAGGGACCTTCCCAGCCACCGCGCCCATGATCGACGGTCGGCCCCTCCGCGGCCCCGCGACCCGCCAGGAACCGTCCGAATCGAGGCGAGTTCCCGCACCACGTGGAGGGGCCGACCGGGAGGTCCTGGTCGCGCGCGTGGCGAGGGTCCGGGCATGACACGGCTGAAGATCGAGATGTCCGTCCCCGAAAGTCATGTGGAGGCCGTGGTCGAGGCTCTCCACTCGGCTGGTGCGGGTCGGGGCGGCGCGTACGCGCGGTGCCACAGCGTCTGGACGGTGGGCGGCAGTCGGCAGGCCCTGCCCGGCTCGCGGCCGTTCCTCGGCGACGTGGGCGTCGTGCAGCGCAGCGAGGAGCGCCGGATCGAATCGGTCTGTGACGCGGAGCAGGCCGGGGCCGTTCGGCAGGCCGTCCGTGACGCGCATCCGTACGAGGATCCGGTCATCCACCTCCTGCCCCCGTACGAGCCCCGTGGGGACCGGCTTCCCGGGCCCCGTCCACGCCGTACCGTCGGGGCCCTCGGCCGGTGGGCCGCGGTCCGGCCGGTGAGCCGGCCGGACCGCGGGCCGCCGAAGGTCAGGGACGGTGCCGGAGCGGGCCCGGCCACCAGACCGCGGGGCCGATGTCCCGGACGAGGGCCGGAACCAGGAGCGACCGGACCACCAGGGTGTCGAGCAGGACGCCGAAGGCCACGATGAAGGCGATCTGGACCAGGAACGCCAGCGGGATGACGCCCAGCGCGGCGAACGTGGCGGCGAGGACGACGCCGGCCGAGGTGATGACCCCGCCCGTGGCGATCAGGCCGCGGCGCATGCCCTCGCGCGTGCCGTGCGCCGCCGTCTCCTCGCGCACCCGTGACATGAGGAAGATGTTGTAGTCGACGCCGAGGGCGACCAGGAAGACGAATCCGTACAAGGGGACGGCCGAGTCGGTCCCGGTGAACCCGAGGACGTGCTCGAACACGAGGGCGGAGACGCCCAGCGTGGCCAGGAAGTTGAGCCCGACCGTCGCCACCAGCAGGAGGGGCAGCAGCAGGGAGCGCAGGAGGCCGACGAGGATCACCAGGATGATCGCCAGCACGACCGGGACGATGAGCGCCCGGTCCCGTTCGGCGGTGACCCGGGTGTCGTACTGCTGGGCGGTGTAGCCGCCGACGAGGGCGTCGGCTCCCGGTACGGCGTGCAGGGCGGTACGGAGGCGCTCGACGGTGGCCTTGGCGGCGTCGGAGTCGGCGGCGTCCGCGAGGGTGACGTCGATCCGGACGCGCCCGTCCGCGACGAGCGGCCGTGCGGCGCCGGGGACGGCGAAGAGGACCGCGGAGTCGACTCCCTCGACCCCCCGGGCGGCGGTGCGCACCTCCTCGGCGGCCGCGTCGTCGGCGATGACGACGGCGGGGTTGCCCGCACCGCCGGGGAAGTGCTCGCCCAGACGCGCCTGGGCGGCGACGGAAGGCGCGTCCTTGACGAAGATCTCGTCGAGCGGGACGCCCTTCGAGTCGAGCGCGGGAGCGAAGGCGGCGCAGACGAGCAGGGCGGCGAGTGCGCCGGCCCAGACCCTGCGCGGCATGCGGTCGACGAGGGCGGCGACCTTGCGCCAGACGGGGTGCGCGTCGTCCCCGGAGGTCGCCTTGGGGCGGGCCGGCCAGTACGCGGCGCGCCCGAGGAGGACCAGGGCGGCGGGGAGGAACGTCACCGCGCTGAGGACGGCGCAGACGATGCCGATGGCGCCGACGGGGCCGAGCGCCCGGTTGTTGGTGAGATCGCTGAGGAGCAGGGCGAGCAGGCCGAGCGCGACCGTGGCGGCGCTGGCCACGATCGGGCCGAGGGACTGCTTCAGGGCGGCGCGCATGGCCGGGACCCTGTCCCCGTCGCGGGCGCCGAGCTCTTCCCGGTAGCGGGCGGCCAGCAGGAGGGCGTAGTCCGTCGCGGCGCCGATGACGAGGATGGACAGGATGCCCTGCACCTGGCCGTCGACCCGCACGACGTCCCGGTCGGCCAGGGCGTAGACGACGGCGCAGGCCAGACCGAGGGCGAAGACGGCGCCGACGATGATCAGCAGCGGCAGCAGGACGCTCCGGTAGACCAGGAGCAGGATCACCAGGACGGTCACCAGCGCGACGACCAGGAGGATGCCGTCGATGCCGGCGAAGGCGTCACGGAGGTCCTCCTGCGTGGCGGCGGGGCCGGTCAGCCACGCCTCGGTCCCCGGTACGGCGGCTGCCGCGGCCTCGACCTCGTCCAGCGTCCCGGGCAGCTCGTCGCCGAGGTCGGGGCGGAGCTGGACGATGCCCCGCAGGGCCTCGCCGTCCTCGGACGGGAACGCCGGGGAGGGCGTGCCGACCACTCCCGCCGTGCCTTCGAGTGAGGCCAGGGCCTTCGTGGCGGCGGCCCGGGCCGACGGCGCGAGCCGTCCTCCGCCCTCTGCCGTCCAGACGACCAGGGCCGGCAGGGTCTCCTCCTGGCGGAACGCCTCCTGCTGCCGCAGGACCAGCGTGGACTCCGCGGTGCGGGGCAGGAAGGCGGCCTGGTCGTTGGTCGCCACCTCGCCGAGCCTGCCGGCGTAGGGGCCGAGCCCTCCTCCGACGGCGAGCCAGACGACGAGCACCAGCAGCGGCAGCAGTCTGCCCGCCCACCGCAGGGATGAGGACATGAGGACTCCCCGAACATCTCTCGACAGTTGATTATCTCAATGATCGAGATGAATTGAAGCACGGACTGATCCGGTCACTGACGGGGACGACGTACGGGCGCCGCATCCCGATCGACAGCATGCCTTCCGCGCAGCGGTCCGGTGCGGATGCGGCGCCGGGGAATCCGCGCTCGCCGCGCCCGGGCGGGTGCCCGGCGGGGGGACCGCTCCGGACGCCGCCGGCGTCAGCGGCGGGGGGCCCGCAGTTCGCCGAGCTCCTCGTTCAGGGCGTCCAGATAGCGCAGGACGACCGCGAGTTCGTCCTCCGTGAACCGGTCGCGCGCACGGTCCGCCGCCTGCGCGAGCGGCATGAAATGGGCCCGCGCCGCCGCCCGGGCTCCCTGGACGTAGTGGATGCGCACCACGCGCCGGTCGTCGTCGGCCCTGCCGCGACGGATGTGGCCGGCCTTCTCGAGACGGTCGAGGCAGGCGGTCACCGCGCCGGAGGTCAGGCCGAGGTGCTCCCTCAGCAGTCCGGGCGTGGCCGTGTCGGGGTGGTCGAGCACGAACGAGAGCGCGTGGACGTCGGTGGGGTGCAGGTCCTCGGCGGAGGCGAAGCCATGGACCAGACGGTTCACCTCACCGATGGTCCGGCGCAGGGCGACCGCGAACTTCTGCGGACCGACCCTGCTCCCGTCGTCCGTCACGATCGCCCCCACATGCCCGTCGTCCACGCGGCCAGCCTATGCGGACCTCGGGGGGAACACGGAACCAGCCGCCCTCCAGCCGCTCCCCGGCCCCCCCTCCGGCCGCTCTCCGGCCCGCTCGTCCGCGCGGGCCGCCCGGGGCGTGTCCTCCCGTCCTCCGGTCGTCGAGCGGCGGCGCGGAGGCGGCCCGTCTGCGGACGACGCCGCCGGTACCCCGCGCCGGTGTGGGCGAGCCGGGCGGGGGAGGGCTCATCCACGCTCCGGCGCGTCTCCGGTCGGGCCGGTGGCGGAGAAGTCGAGCGTCGCCGTCTCGATGCGACCGCCGGGGCCGAGCAGGCCGGTCTGGTCGAACGTGGACTCGCGCATGAGGCGCGGCAGTTCCCGCCGTGACACGAGGTCGACGGCGAGGGGGAAGAACGGGCGTCCGGCCTGGGCGAGCCTGAGCCACGGCGGCGCGTAGACGGAAGGGGAGCGGCGGTCGACCCCGCGGGCGATCCAGGCCGAGACCCGGTCCACCGGGTACACCCGGCGGGCAGGCGCGGGCATGTGCCCGCGCAGCTCCCGGAGGACGGTGTGGCGGTCGGCGTCGCGGATCATGTCGGTGTCGGTCCAGTGCAGGTAGGCCACGCCCACGGCGACGCCCACGGGGGCCACTTCGGCGCGGAGGGAGCGCGCGAAGGCCTCGACTCCGGCCTTGGAGGCGCAGTAGGCGCTCATCATGGGGGCCGCGCCGAAGGCCGCCGTCGAGGCGATCTGGAGGAAGTAACCGCGCGTGGCGCGCAGCCCGGGAAGGAAGGAACGCGCGGTGACGGCGCTTCCGACGAGGTTGACCTCGATGACGCGGCGCCAGGTCCCCGGGTCGGAGCTTTCGAACGGGCCGCCTTCGGCCACACCGGCGTTGGCGACGACGACCGACGGGGCCCCGAGGTGCCGGGCCACGTCGTCCGCGGCCCAGCGCATGGCGGCGTCGTCGGTGACGTCGACCTCGACGACGTGGCTCTTCGTGGGGAGGGTCGTGGCGACCGCCTCCAGGGTGGCGGCCTCCCGGCCGAGCAGGGCGATGTTCATCCCCCGCTCGGCGAGCCGGTGGGCCAGACCGGCGCCCAGTCCGCGGGCGGCCCCCGTGATGACGGCGGTGCGCCCCCGCAGCTCCCGTGAACGGTTCATGATGCCTCCGTGAGGGGCCGGGCGCGGCGGGTGGTGGCATCCACTCGGTGCACCGCGGCGAGGTGGTGGTCGACGGGACGTTCGTCCGTGGGGCGCACAGCCGCTCCCGGACCTCCTCGACCGGTCCACTCGTCCGGCCCGTGCGTCCGGCACGCGGCTTCTGTCGCCCCCCTGGTGTTCCCGTTCGCGGCGGTGTCCGGATGCACGGAGCGGGCATGGGGGCACCGTCCTCGTCCGGCACCGGCGATCGCCCCCGTTCACGGCGCGGACCGCCGTCTGTCCTCCGTCTCGGCGGTCCGGGCGATGTTCCTGGCCATGCCGCCGAAGACCACGGCGTGGAACGGGGCCACGCTCCACCAGTACGCCTGTCCCGCGAGGCCCCTGGGGTGGAAGAGCGCCCGCTGCCGGTACGAGGCCCGGCCCCGCTCGTCCCGGTCGACGGCCATCTCCAGCCACGCGAGGCCCGGCAGCCGCATCTCGGCCCGGAGGCGCAGCAGGCGTCCGCGGTCGATCTCCTCGACGCGCCAGAAGTCCAGCGCGTCACCGACCCGCAGGCGCGCCGCGTCCCGACGCCCCCGGCGCAGCCCCACTCCCCCGACGAGCCGGTCCGCCCACCCCCGGACGGCCCAGGCGAGGGGAAAGGAGTACCAGCCGTTCTCCCCGCCCACCCCCTCGATGACCCGCCACAGCGACTCCGGGCTCGCGTCGACGGTGCGCGACCGTTCGTCGGTGTAGAGGCTGCCGCCCGCCCAGTCCGGGTCGGTCGGCAGCGGGTCGCTGGGCGCCCCGGGCGGCGAGGCGGAGGACCAGCGGGTGGTGACCCGGGCCTCGCGCACCCGGCGGAGGGCCAGCCGGAGGGACTCCTCGAAGGGAAGGGGCGCTCCGGGGCCGTCCGGGACGTACCGCGTGATGTCGCTCTCGGCGCAGACCACCTCGTGCCGGAGCGATTCGGTGAGGGGCCGGGCCAGGGAGGCGGGGACCGGCGTGACGAGACCGATCCAGTGACTGGACAGGCGGGGCGTGAGGACCGGTACGGGGACGATCAGTCGCCTGCGGAGCCCGGCGACCTCCGCGTACCGCTCCATCATCTGCCGGTACGTGAGCACGTCGGGGCCGCCGATGTCGAAGGCCCGGCTGACGTCCGGAGGCATGCCGGCGCTCCCCACCAGGTACCGCAGCACGTCCCGGACCGCGATGGGCTGGACCCGGCTGTCGACCCAGCTCGGCGTGACCATGACCGGCAGCCGTTCGGTCAGGTACCGGAGCATCTCGAAGGAGGCCGATCCGGAGCCGATGACGACGGCGGCCCGCAGGACGGTGGTGGGGACGCCCGAGTCGAGGAGGATGCGGCCCACCTCGGTGCGGGAGCGCAGATGGGGCGAGAGGTGGTCCTCCGGCACTCCGCGCGGCGCCAGGCCGCCCAGGTAGACGATGCGCCGCACCCCGGCGGAGCGGGCCTCGTCGGCGAAGGTGCGGGCGGCGGTCCGGTCGGTGTCCTCGAAGTCCGCCGTCGAGCTCATGGAGTGCACCAGGTAGTAGGCGACGTCGACGTCGGCGAGGGCCTCCCGGAGGCTCGCGGCGTCGGTGACGTCCCCGCGCACGGTCTCCACCCGGTCGACCCAGGGGAAGTCGCGGAGTTTGCCCGGGTGCCGGGCGAGACAGCGCACGCGGTAGCCGCGGTCGAGCAGGTCCGGCACGAGGCGGCCCCCGATGTAGCCGCTCGCGCCGGTGACCAGGCAGCGGGCGCCCTCGGGCGGGGTGGGAGTGTCCATGCGTTGATCCGTTTCACCGATGGCCGTGGCGTACACGCCCTGCCCCGCTTCTTCGTCGTCCTGGGGGCACGCGGATGCGGGCCGCCGGTCGCGCCGCTCCCGCGTCCGGGGGCGTTTCCGCACACCGCGCTCGGACGGTCCTCACCCTCGCATCGTTTCCGCATCGTATGGTGGACGCATGTCCGAGACGGTTCACGGGATCACGACGGGCGCCGTGGCACGGCGCCTGGGCGTCTCCCCCACCACGATTCGCTCCTGGGACCAGAGGTACGGCATCGGCCCCGCCGTGCGCGCGGACGG
Source organism: Streptomyces sp. NPDC107498 (assembly GCF_055582805.1). Taxonomy (NCBI): domain Bacteria; kingdom Bacillati; phylum Actinomycetota; class Actinomycetes; order Kitasatosporales; family Streptomycetaceae; genus Streptomyces; species Streptomyces sp. NPDC107498. The sequence goes on from NZ_JBVJPE010000011.1 coordinate 179,604, forward strand.
GCGGCACAGGCGGTGGAGCCCCGCGGACGTCGCGATGCTCGAGGAGATGTGCCGTCTCACGGCCTCGGGCGTCCCGCCCGCCGAGGCGGCCCGGGCGGCACGGGGGGTCCGGACCGCCCCCGAGCCGGTCGTCCCCGACGCGGTCGCCGGCGCCGCTCCGGTCGGCCCCGGGGGCGCGGAGGGCACGGTCGCGCCCCCGGAGGACCCGCCTCCGGCAGGAAGGGCCGGCCGCGCCGGACCCGGCGGCGGCCTGCCGCTGGGCGACGTGCGGCAGGAGTGCCGCGGGCTCGCCCGTGCCGCCGTACGCCTCGACGGTCCGGCCGTGGAACGGCTGCTCCAGGAGGTGCTGGCGGAGCACGGGCTGGTCACCGCCTGGGAGGAGGTCATGGCCCCCACGCTGCACGCCGTGGGCCGGAAGTGGGAGTCGTCCGGCGACCGCTACGTCGAGGTGGAGCACCTGCTCTCCTGGCACATCTCCACGGCGCTGCGGCTGGCCACCGTCACCGGTCCGGTGACGGTCGCTCCTCCGGCCGCTCCGGTCGTGCTGGCCTGCGTCCCCGCGGAGCAGCACACACTGCCCCTGGAGGCGCTCGCCGCGGGGCTCGCCGAAAGGGGGCTGCCGACGAGGATGTTCGGCGCGGCCGTGCCCGCGGAGGCCCTCGACGCGGCGGTGCGGCGGTCCGGGCCGGCCGCCGTCGCCCTCTGGTCCCAGGCGAGATCCACCGCGAACCACTCCCTGGCCCGGCACGTCGCGGCCACGGCCTTCGGGGTGCGGGGGGCGCGCACCGCGCCCCTCGTCCTCCTCGCGGGCCCCGGCTGGCTCGGCCGGACGCCCGCTCCCGGGACGGTGCGTCCCGCCGGACTGCGCGAGGCGATCGGCGTGGTCTCACGGCTGTACGGGGAGCAGGCCGGGAGCACCGAAGGCTGACACGGCGGCCTGTGCTCTGCTGCCGGTCACCGGGGCCCCCGGGGGGGCCTGGTCGGGACGGGCCGGGCGGGTCGGCCGGGCCGGGCGGGTCGGGCGGGCCGGGCGGGTCGGGCGGGCCGGGCGGGCGGGTCGGACCGGGCGTGCCGGTCGGCCCGGTCAGGCTCCGGTCGCGGCGAGCGCGAGGCTGTTGCGCATGCGCTGGAGGCCACGCCGCGCGTGGCTCTTGACCGTGCCCAGGGGCATGCCGGTGCGGTCGGCGATCTGCGTTTGGGTCAGGTCGGCGAAGTAGGCGAGTTCCAGGACGTCGCGCTGGACGCGGGGCAGCCTGGCCAGTTCTTCGGTGACCACCATCCGGTCGAGGACCCGCTCGGGCTGCCCGTCCGTCCGCGCCTCGTGCTCCAGGGCGGCGCCGAGGTTCGCCGCGAGCTCGGTGCGGCGGGTACGGGCGGTCAGCGCGTCGGCGATCTTCCGGCGGGTGATGCCGGTGAGCCACGCCGGCAGGGTGCCGCGCTCGGGACGGAAGTTGGCCCGGCCGCGCCACGCGGCGACGAACACCTGCTGCGTGACGTCCTCCGCCTCGCGGGGATCGCCCAGCGCCCGTGCCGCCAGGGTGTGGACCAGGCGGCCCCAGCGGTGGTACGCCGCGGCCAGGCAGTGCTCGTCGCCGTGGACCAGGCCGCGGGCGATCCAGCCGTCGCCGTCCTCGAGCGGCGTGTGACCGGGGTACGGCTCCGGCGGGTCGACGAGGTAGCCGGTGCTCCGGTGTGCGGTCATGACGCTTCCTCCTGCGTGCGGTGGCGCGGGCGTCCACCGGGGCGTGCCCCGGCGGGAGCGGCGGCGTCGGGACCCCGTCGGCCCCGCACCCCCCACGTTCCGGCCGACACGCCTCCTCGCACAACTCGCATCGTTTGCGCGTCGAAATCGATGCCGCGCATACGGGAGCGGGCGGAGGAGCCGGGTCAGGCCGCGCCCCGGGCCTGCTGGAAGCGCGCCAGGGCCTCGGAGAGGTCGACCACCGGTTCCGGGTAGTCGAGGGACGCCCGGTCGCTTCCGCTGAGCCGCCAGGGTTCGTGGACGGCCGGTCCGTCGAGGGCGGCGAGCTCCGGGACCCAGCGGCGGACGTAGCTGCCGTCGGGGTCGTACTGTCTGGCCTGCCGCACCGGGTTGAGGACGCGCTGCGGCCTGGTGGCCGTGCCCGTGCCCGCCACCCACTGCCAGTTGAGCTGGTTGTTCGCGATGTCGCCGTCCACCAGCAGGGAGAGGAAGTGACGCGCCCCCTCCCTCCAGTCGACGTAGAGCGTCTTCGCCAGGAAGGAAGCGGTGATCAGCCGGCCGCGGTTGTGCATCCATCCCTCGTGGGCGAGTTGCCGCATGGCGGCGTCGACGACGGGGTAGCCGGTTCGTCCCTCCCGCCAGGCGGCGAGGTCCTCCTCGGCGTCGGCCCCCCGCCTCCAGCGGTCCTGGCGCGGGCGGTAGTCCGCGTCTGCGATCTCCGGCCGCGCGGCCAGGACCTGATGGTGGAAGTCGCGCCAGCACACCTGCCGTACGAAGGCGTCGGCCCCGGCGCCGCCCCGTCCGCGCGCCCTGTGCACCGCCTCGGTCGCGGAGACGGCACCGAAGTGGAGAAAGGGCGAGAGGCGGGACGTGACGTCGCCCGCCAGGTCGTCGTGGCCCTTCTCGTACGTGTCGACGTGGGCCGCCAGCCACGAACCGAGCAGCTTGCGCCCCTCGCCCTCCCCTCCCGCGGCGAGGGCCGGGGACACACCGGTGACCGCGGACCGCCGCGGGATGCGCTCGGACCGCACCCCCGGGGGGACGCGCAGCGTCCTGGGGGCGGACAGCGGCACCCGGAGCGGCTCGGCGGCCCAGCGCCTGTGGTAGGGCGTGAACACGGCGAAGTGGTCCGATCCGTGCGGAAGGAGGTCGCCGGGCGGCACGACGGTGACGACGCCGTCGTGCACGTACAGCCGGCAGCCGTCGTCCTCCAGCGCCTTGCGCAGTCGGGCCTCCCGCGCCCTGGCGAACGCCGTCACGCCGGCGGCCATGTGCACCTCGTCGGCGTCCGTCTGCCGCACCAGGGCCCGCACCTCGGCCACCGCGTCCCCGTTCCGCACCACGAGGCGGCCGCCGCGGTCCCGCAGTCCCCGGTCCAGGTCCGCGAGGCAGTCGGCGAGGAAGGCCAGCCGGTTGGGGGCCGCGAAGCCCGCGCGGTCCACGGCGGGGTCACGGACGAACAGCGGAACCACTTCCTGGGCCCCCTCGGCCGCGGCCCTGAGGGGCGGATGGTCGTGAACCCTGAGGTCAGAGGTGTACAGAACGACGGAGACGGTCATCGGGTCCTCCTGCTCGGCGGCCGGTCGCGGGCGCGCCGCGCCGGCCCACTGGTTTCGCGCGCCTGCGTCCGCGGTTCCCCCGGGCCTCGCGCGGCGGATGCACGCGGAGCGGCCCCTCGCCGGGCCGGGGGACGCCGTCGGCCCCGCTCCCTCCGGGCGAAGGACGCGGGGCCGTCGGGATCTGCGGGCCCCGGGATCCGCGGGCCGTCGGGATCCGCGGGCCGTCGGGCGGCGCCGCTCCGGCATGCCGCAGGAGGGGCCGCGGCGGGCTCCGTACGGAACGGACGGGCCCGCCCCCGTGCACGGGGGCGGGCCCGTCACCGCGTCCCGTGCACGAGCACGGGACGCGGGGGTCCTGCTTCAGCGGCAGCCGCTGCCGGGTGTGGCCGCGGGTCAGTGGGCGCCGAGGAACTCGTACTCCGCGCCCTCTTCCCAGCCCTTCTCCGAGCAGGAAGCGGTGAAGATCGTTCCGTACACGGACGGAACGCCGGCCAGCGCGCAGTGGGAGGTGAAGCCGGCGCCGCCCTCGGCGAACCTCCCCATTCCGACGCCGTCGTGGGCGAGCGCGGCACCGGCGCCGCCGAACAGGATTCCCACGGCCAGGACAGACGCGGCCAGAGAACGCATAGCTACTCCTCAAGGTGTCCGAATGACGTGACGGGAAGTGCCCGTCGGGCGGTCAAACGCCTCGGGGAGCGCCGGGAAACGGCATCTCACTCCGATGCCGGACAACGGATCGCGGGGTCGCGGAGGTGCAGAAACGATGCTTTCCAGTGGCCCGTTGAGAACTGGCCTCAGCTCCGTGGGCGGGCGGCCGTCACCCGTGTGCCATCGCGCCGCCCCTGCCGTCCCCCGACGGGCCGGGCCGGCCCCCCGCGACGCGAGGGGCCGGGCCGACAGGGGGTGATCAGTTCGCGTTCACGAGGTCGTGCGCGGGGACGGTCACGGTCCGCCGGCCGGGCGTGCCGCCGAGGACGACCTTCCGCAGGGCGCTGTTGTTGTCGAGGCGGGTCTCCTTCAGCCGCTTGGCCGGATTGGCCAGGACCTGGATGTAGTAGGTGCCGTTGGGCACGTCCGTGATGTCGAACGACTGTCCCGGCAGGTCCTGGGTGTAGGTGTCGCCGGAGCCGACGTCCAGCACCTCGCGGACGGAGATCGAGTTCTCCTGGCCGCAGGCCGTGGCCAGGTCGGTGTTGAACGGGTGCCAGTTGGCGTTCTTCACCGTGTAGTCGACGGCGTCGGTGTTGGCGAGGCAGAAGGCCTCCTTGCCGCTGCGCACCGCCTCCTTCTTGTCGGCCTTCAGCAGCCGGTAGCTGGCGAAGTCCGTGAAGTGCCAGTGCACGTGGCCGGGGCGCGGGTCCCACTCCATGGTGCCGGTCGGGGTGTAGCCGACCTGCTTGCCCTTGGCGTCGTAGAAGTACTGGTAGGCGTCCATCCTGGCCTTGCCGGGCGAGCGGAAGCCGTCCACCACGAGCTGGGCCGGACCGGCGTTCCACACGTTGGCGCTGAAGGCCAGGTAGTCCTTGCCGGGGATGTCCCGGTCGCCGTCGCTGACGGTGATGCCGTACGCCGGCAGCGACCGCAGGTCGGGCTTGGGGACGTCGGGGACGGAGGGGTTGCCGGTGGGCCGCACGGACCGCGGCGCGAGGGCGGGGGCCTGTCGCGAGCCGTCGGTCCGGCCCGCCGTGTCACCGGCCCGCATGTCGGCGCGCATCGCCTGCTGCTTCTTGAGCGCCCACGGCAGGGCCGGCGGCGCGGCCTTCAGCGGCCCGTGGCCCACGTTGTACGAGGGGCCCGCGCTGCTGGTCTCCGGTGCCCCGGCCTGGGCGGGGGTCGGAGCGTGCCCGGGTCCGCGTCCGGCGTGACCGGCCGGGGCGTGGTGGGCGGCGCCGTGTCCGGCGTGCTCTCCCGCGGTGGCCGCCCGGGCGGCGCCGCGGCCCTCCTCCCAGCTGCGCTCCTCGACGGTGACCTTCACCGTCGCGGGCCTGTCGGCGATCTTGAAGAGGTCCCGGTACTTCTTGGCGACCCGGACCCGGGCCGTGTACGTGCCGGCGGCGAGCTTCACCGGCTGGCTGTAGGAACCGCCGTAGGTGTTGGCGGCCCACCCCTTCTCGACGCCCCACACGGAACCCAGGGTGAAGGGGTTGGTGGGACAGCTCTCCGGATACTTCGAGGTGGAGGGCGCGTCGGGGCGTACCCGTCCGCTGGCGTTGTTCGGGCAGAAGCTCTCCGTCCGGCTGACGACCTTCCTGCCGTTCCCGTCGGTGACGGTGATCTCCACGAAGCCGGGCAGCCCGGAGAAGTCCTTCACGGTGCCCCGGGGCAGCGTCTTCGCCCTGGCCTTGCCGCCCTCGTACACGGTCTGGGTGAGGGTCACCGGTTCCTTGTAGGACTTCCGGGTCGCCTTGAGCTCGAACGGGGTTCCCTCCGCCGTCAGGTACGTGCCCAGGTCCAGGTAGACGCCCGGCTCCTCCTTCCAGGAGGTGAGCGTGATCGAGCCGGTCGCCGCGACGAGACCCAGCTTGGGTCCCGTCACGGCGTTCGCCTGCTCCGGCGCGGCGGCCATGAAGCCGGCCGTCACGGCCATGGCGGCGACAACCGTGGTGCCGGCCAGCAGCGGACGCCGCAGTCGGGTGGTGCGCGTGGTGGTCATCGTTCCCTCGTCCTCCGGGTGCTGTGGGAAGGAGGCGGAGAGCGGCCCGCCCGACGGGACGGGACGGACGCCCGACCGGTGCGGCGGGAGGCACTCGCCGCGCCCGTGCGGTGAGAGGGAGGGAGGTGTCGCCCGGTTGTCCGGAGAGCCGAGAACATCCGGATGTTGGCCGAATGAAGCTGTCGGGGTGGAAAAACAGATCGCTTCTGTTCACGAGCACCGGTGGCGGGGCGGCTTCCGCGGGTCGGCTTCCCCAGGGCGGCTTCCGCGGGTCGACTTCCGCGACGCGGCCGCGGCGGCCGGATCGCCTGTCTGTCGCCAGGCCGTCCCCACCAGACGTACCGGACTTCTCCCCCAGGGAAGATCACGAACAGGAGGCGACGCCGGGCTCAATCGCCCGATCGACCGCCGAGATCCGCGGACAGCGCCGCGTAGATGTACTCGCTGCCCCAGCGGTCCCCGTCGAGGTCGTTCTCGACCAGGTGCGCCTCCCGGCGCATCCCGAGGCGTTCACAGACCCGCACGGACCCGGTGTTCTCCACATCCAGCCGTGCGTAGAGCCGGTGCACGCCCAGCGTGTCGAAGGCGAACCCGGCCAGCGCCGCGGCCGCCTCGGTCGCGTAGCCGTGCCCCTGGTGGCCCGGGGCGAGGGTCCAGCCGATCTCGGCCTGGGCGGCGCGGGCATCGGCCAGGGCGAGGCTCACCTCGCCGAGGACGCCGGGCTCATCGCGTCGGCAGACGGCGAGCGCCAGCTTGTCCCCGTCGGCGCGCCAGGCCGTCTGCGCCGCGCGCTCGGCGGCAACCTGCTCGCTGCGCTCACGCGTGTGCGCCGGCCGGTACAGGTAGCGCGCCACGCTCGGCAGGCTCTGGTAGGCGTACAGGTCGTCGGCGTCGCCGGGAGTGAACAGACGCAGCGTCAACCGGGCCGTGGTCAACGGCAGCAGCGAGGCGACGTGCATGCGGACCTCCGGGACGCGGATGCGGATGCGGACGCGGATGCGGATCGAGTTGCGGACTGATCTTCGCATCACGACCGCCCGGCAGCCACGCCTTTTCAAGAGCGGCGCGCGGCAGCCGCACGTCACCACGAGGCGCGGCATTCCAGGAGTTGTTCGCCGACCCCTGCTCCTGGCGGAAGGACTTGATCCTGCCGGCCTGCCGACCTGCCGGGTCAGGAGCCTGCCGTCGGACTCGCGGGAGGCGTACGGGCGACCGCGCACACGCGTCCTACCCCGGTTGCCGACGTCCCCGGTGCTCCCGGAGCAGGCGCCGTTGTCTCCACAGGGCGGTCGCGGCGAGCGTGGTCGTGGCCACGAGCAGGGTGCCCATGGCCCGTGTGGTGCGGCGGGCGCGGAGGGTGCGGCGGTGGGTGGCCAGTCCGGCGGCGAGGAACTCCGCTTCGAGGGCGGTGAGTCCGCTCCGGGCGCCTCGTGGGGCGTGCGCGTCGAGCTGGGCGAGGCGGACCGGCGAGATCCGTACACCGGGTTCCCGCCCGACCGCGTCCCAGGCGTCGGCGGCTTCGGTCAGCCACCGCTGGAAGCGCAGCTTCTCGCGGTCCCGCTCGATCCAGCCGCCCAGCCGGGGCCAGGCGCTGATCAGGGCTTCGTGGGCCAGTCCGACGGAGGCTCCGTCGGAGGTGATCAGCCGGGCCCGGGTCAGTGATTCCAGGACCTCGTGCGTCTCCCGGCCCTCGCCGAGGGATTCGAGTTCGGCCCGGGTGACGGAGCGCCGGGTGTCGGGGGCCCCGCCGGCCCCCGGGGTGATCATCCGCAGCAGGATCTGCCGCATGACGTCCGCCCGCGCGCTGTCGAACCGGGCGTAGACGCCCTCGGCGCTCTGGGCGATCGCCCCTTGCAGGCCGCCAGCCTGCTCGTAGGAGGCCAGGGTGAGCGTGCGGCCCTGCCGACGCCTCCAGGTCTCCAGGAGGGCGTGGGAGAGGAGGGGCAGGGCGAAGCCGTTGTCGGCGACGTCGGCGGTGAGCCGGGCCGTCAACGCGCGTTCGACGACCAGTCCGTGCGCCCGCGCCGGTCCGACGACGGCCTCGCGCAGTTCGGCGGAGCTCATGCGGGTCACGGTCAGGCCCGCGTCGCGGACGACCGAGGCGAGTTCGGGGTGGTCCAGGCAGCGCGTGACGAAGTCCGCGCGGATTCCGAGGACGACGCGGAGCCCGCCGGACGGTCCCCGGTCCGAGAGCAGGGCCTCGACGAACTCCTCCCGCTCGACCGGGTCGTGACACAGCGTGAAGAGCTCTTCGAACTGGTCCACGATGAGGAGGACGTCGGACGACCGGGCGCCCGTGGACGACAGAAGCGGGCCGTGGGTGGAGAGCGGGCGCTCGCCGGGGGTGACGATGCGGATCGCGGCGGGGCGCAGCGGACCCTCCTGCGCGCGCAGCCGGGGCACGAGCCCGGCGCGGAGGAGGGAGGACTTCCCGCTTCCCGACGGGCCGATCAGCGCGGACACCCGCTGCGCGCAGGTCAGCGTCCAGAGGTCGTCGACGAGGCGGTCCCGGCCGAAGTAGAGGGCCTGGTCGGTGTGGTCGAACCGGGCCAGCCCTTTGTACGGAGGGTTCCCGCGGTCGGGGTGCCGTGCCGCGAGGGCCTCCGACGCGTGGCGCAGGCGCGCTTCCCATCCCTCGGTGTCGCCGCCGCACGCCTCGACGTAGGCGAGGAGGACGGCGAGGGTGGGGAGCTGTTTCCCGGCGGCGGCCCGGGAGAGGGTGGCGACCGAGTAGGAACAGTGACGGGCCATCTGGTGGTACGGGGGGCTGCCGGCGGCGCGGCGGAGCCTGCGCAGGGCGTCGGCGAGCTCGGCGACCGGGCTCGCCGAGGCGTCGAGCGGATTCTCGTGTCGGCCCATGGCGCTCCTGCCTTCCCCGTGGCGGCCTTCGAATCAACCGTCCCGGCGTGCCGTCCGCAAGAGGAATTCACGCCGTGGGGACGGCGGGGATTGTTTCACCGCGCGAGAGGACCTGTGCAACAACCGCTCCGATTCGACACTGGGCGCAACGGGGGCCGCAGGGCTTCCTCCCGCCCGGCGTTGTCCGGCGGGGGGGGGGAAGCAGGGGTCCGAACGGGTCCGGTGGACCCGGACGCGACCCGGCGGGGTCGAGCGGATCCGAGCGGATCCGGGCGGACCCGGGCGAGTTCTGCGGTCCGGGAGCCGGTGGACCCGGGGGAATGGAGGAGACGGTTGAACGGGGTGGATCTGGCGACGGCGGCGGTGGAGGCGGTGGCACGTGCCGCGGTCGCCGCCGCGGGCGGAGCGGCCGGCGACATGGTCGTCGGCCTGGTGCGCGGCCGGCTGCGGGACGTGGACCAGGGAGAGGAGGCCGTGTCGGAGGTCGAGCGGACACCGGACGACTTCGACGCGCGGTCCCGGCTGCGGGAGAAGCTGGCGGCCGTGCTGGCCGAGGACCCGGCTTTCGCCGCGTACCTGGCGAGCGTCCTGGCGCCGCCCGCACCGACCGAGCGGCCCGTCACCACGGGCAGCGTCGTCGTCGACCGGGGCGGCCGGGCCCGGGGCACCTTCGTGCTCGGCGACCAGGCCGTCACCAGGATCCGGAAGGGCGATCCGGTCGCGCTCACGGCCGTCGTCGCGGTGGTCGTCGTGCTGGTGCTGGCCGTGTACGGGTTGGCCCGGCTCACGACGGACGGCGGCGGCTCCGTGCCGCTCGGACCCGACGGACGCCGGGTCACCGTGCTCGAGGACCCCGAGGCGGTGAAGGCCATCGCCCCCGACCTGCACAGCATGCCGACCGGCTGGACCGTCAGGACCTCGCCGCGCGTCGAATCGGGTGGCGACGCCTGCTCCGCGTCGTTGGAGCGGCGGTGCGAGGGGGTCCTTTCGGTGGCCCGGTCGTCCTTCCACAACCCCTTCGACCAGTCCGCCTCCTTCCTGGTGGTCGCCTGCGCCTCGGCCGACGCCGCCCAGCGCTTCTACGAGGACGTCGCGCGGCAGTCGTCGGACGGGAACGACGAAGTCAAGCCGCTGTCCGTACCGGCCCTCGGCGACCGGGCGTCCGCCTTCGAACTCTCGAAGGGGGAGGGGGAGGCGTACATCCAGGTGGGCACGGTGGTCGTCGCCGTGCAGGAGGAGGGCTCCAACGCCGACTACGAGGTCGCCACCTTGGAGGCGCTGGCGACGATGGTGGCGGAACGCGCCCAGGAGGCCCAGGATGGCCGGGCCCCCGCCGCGCGGGCCCGGACGACCTGACGGAAGCCGCCGGGTCCGCAGCGGGCCCCGGCGCGCCCGGGAGGGGTGTCCGGGGCGGGAGGCCCGCGACCGCGAGGACGGCCGGGGGCGGGCGCCCCCCGGCGTCTCTGGTGGTGGACAGCGGCACGGCCATCCACCGCCCGGGGTCTACGGTGGCCCTCCTGCCGGTCGCCGGGTCCGGCCGTCTCGCGCGATGAAGCGACGAAAGGTGTGACAGGGCAATGATCGCCGCATATCAGGGTGAGCCGGGTTCCAACTCGGCGGCAGCCACGCAACACCTGTTCCCCGGCATCACGGAGCTGCCCTGCACCGGCTTCGAGCAGGCCCTGGACGCCGTGACGCTCGGCACCGCGGACCTGGCGGTGATCCCGGTGGACAACTCCGCCGCCGGCCGGGTCGCGGACGTGCACCACCTGCTGCCGGAGTCGGGGCTCTTCGTCACCGGCGAGCACTTCCTCGCCATCCGCTTCGACCTGATGGCCGTGCCCGGAGCGACGCTGGACGACATCGCATGGGTCCGCAGCCACGTGCACGCGCTGGGGCAGTGCCGGAAGGTGCTGCGGGAGGGCGGCTGGCGCACGCTCGTCAGCGACGACACGGCGGGGGCCGCCCGCGAGGTGGCGGAGCTCGGCGACGTGCGGCACGCGGCGCTGGCCCCGCCCGCCGCGGCCCGGCACTACGGCCTGGAGGTCCTTCGTCCGGAGGTCGAGGACGATCCGGACAACACGACCCGGTTCGTCGTGCTCTCCCGCGAGCCCGCGTTCGCGCCCGTCGGCGAGGGGCCGACGATGACGAGCCTGTTCTTCGCCGTACGGAACATCCCGAGCGCCCTCTACAAGGCTCTGGGCGGCTTCGCCAGCAGCGCGGTCAACCTCACGAAGATCGAGAGCTACCAGAGGGGCGCCGGCCTCAGCCCGAGCCGGTTCTACGTCGAGATCGAGGGGCATCCGGACGAGCCGCGGGTGGCTCTGGCCCTGCACGAGCTGCGTTTCTTCTCCACCGAGGTGCGCGTCCTCGGCGTGTACCCGGCGCATCCGCACCGCCGCGACGGTGTGACGATCGCCTGATCGTCACGGTCCGCCCCGGGGCAGGCCCCCGGGCGACCGGCAGGTCGTGCGGCCCTCCCCGGGCCGCGGTCGGGGCAGCCGGTCGGTGGGACGGGAGGCGGCGCCTCCCGTCCCACCGACCGGGTCAGGACTCTCCTCGTCGGGGCAGCCGCCAGCCGGGACGCGGGAAGTGGCAGGTGTACCCGTCCGGGTAGCGCTGCAGGTAGTCCTGGTGCTCGGGCTCGGCCTCCCAGAAGGGGCCCGCCGGGGTGACCTCGGTGACCACGGGTCCCGGCCACAGGCCCGAGGCGTCGACGTCGGCGATGGTGTCCTCGGCCACGCGCCGCTGCTCGTCGTCCAGGTAGAACACGGCGGAGCGGTAGCTGTCCCCGATGTCGTTGCCCTGGCGGTCCTTCGTGCTCGGGTCGTGGATCTGGAAGAAGAACTCCAGCAGGGTCCGGTAGTCGGTCACCGTCCGGTCGAAGACGATCTCGACGGCCTCCGCGTGCCCCTCGTGGCGACGGTACGTCGGGTGGGCCAGGTCGCCGCCGCTGTACCCCACCCGCGTGGTCAGCACGCCCGGCTGCGCGCGGATGAGTTCCTGCACGCCCCAGAAGCAGCCGCCCGCCAGTACGGCCCTTTCCTCGCTGCCGGCCATCGTCCGTCACCGTCCTCTTCGCGCGTCGCGTCGCCTCCGGACGGCCTCACGGGGCCGCCCGGTCGGCCCGGGGTGCCCATCGCCGAAGGGATGGACACGCCCCAGACTGTCACGAACACACATCACCGGTCAAACAGGTGACGAAGAAAGGGCCGCCACCACGCCCGCACGATGAGGTCCGAACAGGGCTTTCGCGAGGAAATGCATGAGATGCGCCACCGCACTGAACGGTGACGCGGCGCAGGGCGAGCCTTCGCTTCGGCGATCCGTGGCGGACCACGGCGCACCCCGGCCCCTACGAGTTCGACGGGAAGGGCGAATGAATCCGTCGATAACGGTCACTTGTAGGGCTATGAACAGGACCCGCCGCGCGTTTGCGCCAGGAACCGTGGTCGTGATCACCGGCGCGTCGAGCGGGATAGGCCGCGCCGTCGGGCTGGCCTTCGCCCGCCGGGGCGTACGGCTCGTCCTCACCGCCCGCAGCACGGACGCTCTGAGCCGTGTCGCCCGGCAGTGCGCGGCCGCGCACCCGCGGGCCGAAGCGGTGGCCGTGCCCGCCGACGTCACCGACGCGGACGCGATGGCGCGGGTGGCGGACACGGCCGTCGACCGGTACGGCCATGTCGACGTGTGGGTGAACGCGGCCGGGGTGGGCGTCCTCGGCCGCCTCGACACGGTGCCCCTGGCCGACGTCCGTCGTTCGTGGGAGGTCAACGTGCTGGGCGTCCTCCAGGGCGCCCGGGCCGCTCTCCCCGTGATGCGACGCCAGGGCCACGGCGTGCTCATCGACCTGGCCTCGATCCTCGGGGGCACCGTCGCGGCGCCCTACATGGGCGCGTACGCCGCCACCAAGGCCGCGCTGGTCGTGCTCGACGAGGCGATGCGCCAGGAGCTGGTGCTCAGCGGTGACCACGGCGTCGCCGTCTGCACCGTGCTGCCCGCCGGGGTCGACACCCCGTTCTTCCAGCACGCGGCCAACCACACGGGCCGCCGCCTGCGGTCCCTCCCCGCCGTCGCGACTCCCGAACGAGTGGCGCGCGCCGTTCTGAACACGGCGGCCCGACCCCGGCGGCGCGTCGTCGTCGGACCGGGCGCACGGCTCCTGCCGCGGGCCCACGCCCTGGCACCGGGCCTGGTCCACCACCTGATCCGCCGCCGTACCGAACACGGCTACCTGGACGCGCCGGGCACCGCGCCGGTCACCACCGCCGCCCTGTACGAACCGTCCGGGGCCACGGCCGCCGTGGCCGGTGGCCGGCACGCACGGGCCCGCACCGCGGCACGCCGGGTGTCGGCCCTGGCCGCCGCCGGGGCCGTGGGCGCAGGCGTCCTCCGCATCCGCTCCCGTTCCCTGTGAGGAGACCCGATCGTGGCCCAGTGGAACCGACTCATCGAAGCCCCTCCCGACGCCGTCTGGGCGGTCCTGAGCGACGGCCGGTCGTACGCGCGGTTCGTGGTGGGCACGCACGACACCTGGGAAGAGGAGGGGCAGTGGCCCCTACCGGGCGCGGAGCTCGGCTACACCCTCAAGCTCGGGCCCTGGCCGTACCGCGGACGGACCGTCTCCCGGATCTGCGAACCGGTCCACCGCCTCGAACTGGAGGCGCAGACCGACCTGGGCAGTGCGCGCATCTCCTTCCGCATGGACCCCTGGGGCGACGACACCCTCGTCGTCGTCGACGAACACCCTCTGAACGGGGCCGCGGCACGCTGGCACAACGCGGGCGTCGACACGCTCTTGCGCTGGCGCCACCGCAAGATGCTCGACCGGCTGGACCGGGTCGTCAAGTCGACGAGGGACCGGTCCCATGGGCATGCCTGACGCGGTGGTCATCGGCGCCGGCCCCAACGGCCTGGTGGCCGCCAACGTCCTCGCGGACGCCGGATGGCGGGTCGTCGTGGTGGAGGCCCGCGAGGAGCCGGGGGGCGCGGTGCGCAGCGACCGGGGCGTCCACCCCGACTACGTGCACGACGTGTTCAGCGCCTTCTATCCGCTGGCCGCCGCCTCGCCCGTGATCCGCGACCTCGCGCTCGACCGGTACGGTCTGCGCTGGAGCCACGCCCCCGCGGTCGTGGCCCACCCCCTCGCCGACGGCCGCTGCGCGGTGCTCAGCCGCGATCTGGAGCGGACCGCCGGCTCGCTGGCCGGCTTCGCGGCCGCCGACGGTGCCGCCTGGCGACGCCTGCACCGTCTGTGGCGGCGCGTCAGCGACGACCTCGTCTCCTGTCTGTTCACGCCGTTCCCGCCCGTCCGCGCGGGCCTTCGGCTCGTCGCCCGCACCGGCCCCGAGGAAGGTCTGCGGCTGTTGCGCACCATGCTGCTGCCCGCCCGGCGGTTCGGCGAGGAGCACTTCGCGGGCGCCGGAGGCAGACTGCTGATCGCCGGCAACGCGCTCCACGCCGATCTGGCTCCCGAGTCCGCCCTCGGCGGAGGCATGGGCTGGCTGATGTGCATGCTCGGCCAGGAGCACGGCTTCCCCGTCCCCGCCGGCGGCGCCGGCCGGCTCACCGACGCCCTCGTCGCACGGCTGCGTGACCGTGGTGGCGTGCTGCTGTGCGACCGTACGGTGACGCGCGTCGTGATCCGGAACGGCCGGGCCGTCGGCGTCCGCACCGAGGACGGCACCGAGATCCCCGCGCGACGGGCGGTCCTCGCCGACATCCCCGCTCCCCTGCTGTACGGGCGCCTCGTGGACGAGCAGCACCTGCCCGCGCGGCTCCGTGCCGACCTGCGGTGCTTCCAGTGGGACTTCGCCACGGTGAAGGTGGACTGGGCCCTGTCCGGCCCGATCCCCTGGGAGTGCGCGGAGGCCCGGGGCGCGGGAACCGTCCACGTCGCGGAGGGCCTCGACGCGCTCACCCGCTTCGCGGCGCAGCTCGCCATGGAGCGGGTACCGGACGTGCCGTTCACCGTGCTCGGCCAGATGACCACGGCCGATCGCGGCCGATCGCCGGCCGGTACCGAATCGGCCTGGGGCTACACCCACGTCCCTCAGCACATCCGCGGTGACGCGGGGGACCAGGGCATCGCCGGCCGCTGGGACGAGCGGGAGAAGGACGCGATCGCCACCCGGGTCGAAGCGGGGATCGAACGCCTGGCTCCCGGGTTCCGCGCCTCGATACGCGCCCGGCGCGTCCTCGCGCCGACCGACCTGGAGCGGCTCGACCCCGCCCTCGTGGGCGGTGCCGTCAACCAGGGCACCACCAACCTGCACCAGCAGCTCGTCTTCCGCCCCCTTCCCGGCACCGGCCGCCCCCGCACCCCGGTCCGCGGCCTCTACCTCTGCTCCGCCACCACCCACCCGGGCGGCGGCGTCCACGGAGCGCCGGGCGCCAACGCGGCCCGCGCCGTCCTCAGGACGCCGCACGTGCCCCGCCTGCGCCGCTGAGGGGGCCGGGCGCGAGCCGCGCGGAAAGGCCGTCCGCCGGATTCTCCTTCGGACGCGCGTGACATGCGCGACGGTCCGGGTGCGCGCAGCATGGCCGGGAACCTCGAATCCCTCAGAAAGGAAGCGTTCCCGTGCCCAAAGGAAGCAGCCCCAAGCGCGAGCGTCAGTACGAGCACGTCAAGGAGTCCGGCGAGAAGCGCGGCATGTCCGAGGACCGGGCCAAGGAGATGGCCTCGCGCACCGTGAACAAGGAGCGGGCGCGGTCGGGCGAGAGCAAGTCGGCGAGCCGCGGCTCCACCCGGGGGAAGTCCGCCCCGCAGCGCGGCGGCGAGAGGTCCGGAGGCGGCAGGTCGTCCGAGCGCACCAAGGACGAGCTGTACCGGGAGGCGAAGAAGCGCGGCATCGAGGGGCGCTCCACGATGTCGAAGCAGCAGCTCAAGAACGCCCTCGACCATTGAGCACGAGCGGCACGGCGCCTCGGTGACCGGCCGCCGCCGACAAGGGTGGCCGCGGCGCCCCGGCCGGCCGGCGGCGCACGGGCACGTGACCGCTGGGCACGACGGCACGACCGGGCCACGGCCCCGCTCCTCGACGGACGCGGGTCCGCGGCACGGCCGTGCGCCCATGGCGGGGGCTCCCACGGCGGTCCCGCGCCGTGGTGTCCGTCCGTGGCCGCGGGGTACGCGGGTCGCGACCGAGAACGCATCCTGAGGAGCGCACGTGTCACAGGTCCCGGAGTCCTTGTACGCCCGCATCGGACAGGAGGTGGCCGCCCGCGCCGACCGGTTGTGGGAGGTGAGCCTGGCGCTGCACCGCGAACCGGAGACGGCGTACGAGGAGCACCGGGCGGCCGCCCTGCTGGCGGACGAGCTCGAACGGGAGGGCTTCGAGGTGCGGCGCGGGGTGGCCGACCTGCCGACCGCGTTCGTCGCCCGTACGGGATCGGCCGCCGGGGACCGGGGCGGGCCTTCCGTGGCCCTCCTGATGGAGTACGACGCGCTGCCGCTCCTCGGGCACGCCTGCGGGCACAATCTGATCGCGGCGGCGGGCCTCGGTGCCGCGCTCGCCGTGCGCGCCGCGCTCGGCGAGGTCGAGGGGACGCTGCTGGCCGTCGGGACGCCCGCGGAGGAACGCGGCGGCGGCAAGGTCGCCGAGGTGGCGGCGGGGCTGTTCGAAGGGGTGGACGCGGCGCTCATGTTCCATCCGGGCGTCCACGACTGGACGTGGGCCCCGCTGACGGCCAGCGCCCAGGTCCGGGTGGGGTTCCACGGCCGCGCCGCGCACCCCACCGGCAGCCCGACCGAGGGGATCGACGCGCTGGGCGCGCTGATCCAGCTCTTCAACACGCTCGGCGTCCTGGACAGGCGGCTTCCCCAGGGGTCCCACATCCAGGGCATCGTGACGGACGGCGGCCGGGCGACGAACCTCGTCCCCGCGTACGCGGAAGGCCTGTTCGGGCTGCGCGGGGAGACCACGTCGGCCCTGGAGCAGCTGGTGGAGGAGTTGCGCTCGTGCGCGCAGGGCGTGGCTCTGGCCACCCGCACCGAGGTGGAGGTGACCGACGTGGGAGGGCGGTACGAGCACTTCCGTGACAACGAGGTGCTGTCGGGCCTGTTCGCCGGGCACCTCGACCGGGCCGGGATCCGTCTGTCGGAGCCCACGGCGGGCGTGTACCTGGGGTCGTCCGACATCGGGAACGTCAGCACGCGGGTGCCCGGGATCCACCCGTGGATCGCCATCCTGGGCCCGGAGGCCTCCGATCACACGCCCGAGTTCGCGGAGGCGGCGGCGGGGCCGAGGGCCCGGCGCGTGATGAGCGCCGCGGCGGAGGCGCTGGCCTGCACGGCGGCCGACGTCCTGCTGCGCCCGGACGTGCGCGAGCGGGCCTGGGCCCGCCTGCGGGAGAAGGCCGCGGCGGGGCGGTAGGGCAAGGTCCTCGGACCCGGGGCACGTCCTGCCGTCGAGGCGCAGGGTGCCCCGGGTTCGAGAGGCCTCGCCTCAGCCGAGCAGCCACCGTTGCATCCACGTCGCGGCGGCGCGGCGGAACAGCCGCCGGTTGTCGGCGCGCCGGAAGTCGTGGCCCTCTCCGCGCAGCAGAAGCAGCTCCGCCACCAGTCCCCGCGCACGCGCGGCGTTGACGATCTGCTCGGACTCCCCCGGCGGGACGTTCGTGTCGTGCTCCCCGTGCACCGCGAGCAGCGGGACGCGCAGTTCGTCCACGCGGCTCATGGGCGACAGCGCGCGCAGGAGCGCGCGGTCCCGTTCGGGGTGGCCGTACTTGTGGGAGGCCGACTCCGCGAGCCACGGTTCGGTGCCGGCGAAGAAGGTGGCGAAGTCCGACATGCCGCACACGGTGATGCCCGTGCGGAAGAGGTCGGGGTGCCACACGAGCGAGGCCAGCGTGAGGTAGCCGCCGTAGGAGTGGCCCATCACGGCGAGTCGACGGGGGTCGGCGAGACCCGACGCGACCGCGTGCATCGCGCAGTCCGCGACGTCGTCGATCGCGGCGAAACGGCCCTCGCCCAGGTCGGCGTCGACGAAGGAGCGGCCCCAGCCGGAGGAGCCGCGGACGTCGGGGGCGAAGACGTCCAGGCCCCGGTCGAGCAGTTCCTGGTAGAGCGGGTCGAAGACCGGGCGTTCCTGCTCCTCCGGGCCGCCGTGCAGGTGCAGGACGCAGGGTGCCGGTTCGCCGGGCCCCCGGCCGGGGGCCCGGTGGTACCAGCCGCCCAGGAGCAGCCCGTCGCGGGCGGTCGCGCGCAGGGGGGCGGGTCGTACGGGCTCCACCCCCTGCGGGACGGAGTCGCGGTCGCGCGCCGACCACGGTGTGCGCGCGGGCGGCGCGGAGGGCGTCACGGCCCACACGCCGGGGCGGCGCCGTGCCCCCGACAGCGCGATCATCATCCCGTCCGGGCCCGCCGGCGTGACGCGGGTGACCACCTCGTGCTCCAGGTCCACCTCGCGGGGCGGGGGGCTGGTCCACCCGCCGGTCAGGGGAATGGTCTCGAGCCGGCTCACCCCTCCGTCGTTCCAGGACAGGGCCGCCCGTCGGCCGTTCTCCACGAGGGCGAGCAGTTCGAGGTCGCACGCGTCGCGCGCGGCCACCACGGAGAGCTCCTTCCGCTCGTCGGCGCCGTCCAGGTGGACCGCCAGCAGTGCCGCGAACTCCCGGTCGTGGTCGCTGCGCAGCCACACCGTGCGGGCGTCGGACGAGAAGCGGCCGATCCACGGGTCACCGTCCGCGACCGGCAGGACGCACGTCGGCGTCCGGTCGGCCCGGCGCACGACCACGGCCTCGCGCCTTCCCCGGGGTCCGCGGCGCAGCAGGGCCAGGCGTCCGTCCTGGCTGATGTCGCACACGCGGAGCGTGGCCGCCTCCGTCTCGTCGGCCAGGAGCTCGGGCGCGTTCGTCCCGGCGGGGTCGACGAGGTAGGCCGTGAGCCGGTCGCGGGGCGGTGCCGGTGTCCGGTCGCCCGCCGCGTCGGGGCGGGGCGCGTCGAGGAGGGTGGCGTGCCCGTCGCGTTCCGTCCAGCCGGCGGGCCGGTCGGCGTCGACGAGCGGGTCGGCGTCCCCCCGGAGGGGCTCGGCGACCGTCACCGCGAGGGCCGAGCCGTCCGGGGTCCAGCACCCCAAGTAGGCCGAGCTCCCCGGTTCCGCGCCCGCCAGGATCCTGCGGTCCGAGCCGTCGGGGCGGACGCAGAGGACACGCGTGTGGCCGCTCCCGCCGGGGGCCGCGGTGTACGCGATCCATCTGCCGTCCGGGGACCAGGAGACCTCCGTGACGTGATCCGGGCCGGTGTCCAGGAGGTGCGCGTCGTCGGCGCCGACCGGGCCGGTCCAGAGCTGTGGCGCACCGTCGCGGTCGCAGACGAACGCCGTGTGCTCGCCCCGCGGGTCGGACGACGGGTACCAGCAGCCGTGGGCCACCCGGGGCCGCGGGGCGTCCCGCGGACCGGCGGCGTCGGCCAGCGGCTCCGCCACGGGAGCCGCCGGCACGAGGGCCGCGTTCAGTGGATTCCGTGCGTCTGCAGCCATATCTCCAACAACGCCACTTGCCACAGGGCGTTCGCCCCTCGGTTCGTGCGGTGCTCGTCGGGCGCCGCCAGCAGTGAGGCGACGTACTCGTCGCGGAACAGCCCGCGCCTCCGGGCCGCCGGGGCGGAGAGGGCGTCCCGTACCCGTTCGAGGACGGGGCCCGCCATGTGGCGGACGGCCGGGACCGGGAAGTAGCCCTTGGGCCGGTCCACGACGTTGCGCGGGAGCAGGGTGCGGCCGGCCTGCTTGAGGACGCCCTTGCCCCCCTCCGCGAGTTTCAGCTCCGGCGGGCAGGCGGCCGCGAGTTCGACCAGTTCGTGGTCGAGGAACGGCACGCGTGCTTCGAGTCCCCAGTCCATCGTCATGTTGTCGACCCGCTTGACCGGGTCGTCCACGAGCATGACGTGGGTGTCGAGCCGCAGCGCCGCGTCCAGCGCGGTCTCGGCCCCCGGGGCGGCCATGTGCCTGCGGACGTACTCCGCGGACGCGTCGTGGTCGGGCAGCATGTGCGGCTGCAGGATCTTCGCGAGGTCGGCGTGCGAGCGGTCGAAGTAGACCTCCTCGTAGCGCCGGGGCTCCTGCTCCCGCTCGACGGCCGCCAGGTCGGGGTACCAGCGGTACCCGGCGAAGACCTCGTCCGCCCCCTGGCCGCTCTGGACGACGGAGACCTCCTTGGACACCAGCTCCGACAACAGGTGGAAAGCGACGGTGTCGTGACTCACCATCGGTTCGCTCATGGCGGCGATGGAGTCGTCCAGGGCGGTGGCGACCCGGTCCGACGGCACCATCAGCTGGTGGTGGTCGGTTCCGAAGTGCCGGGCGACCTGGTCGGAGTAGACGAACTCGTCGCCCTCCTCCCCCGCCTCCGACTCGAAGCCCACGCTGAACGTCGCCAGGTCCTTCTGGCCCTCCTCCGCCAGCAGGGCGACGATGAGGCTGGAGTCGAGGCCGCCCGAGAGCAGGACGCCGACGGGCACGTCGGCCACCATCCGTCGCCGCACCGCCGTGCGGAGCGCGTCGAGGACGGCGTCCCGCCAGTCGTCCGGTCCCATCCCCGCGAACGCGCTGCGGCGCGTGTAGGAGGGCTGCCAGTAGCAGTGGTCCTGTTGGGTGCCGTCCGGCTCCACCACGCGCACGGTGGCCGGGGGGAGCTTGCGCACGCCGGCCAGGACGGTGCGGGGCGAGGCCACGGTCGCGTGCCAGCTCATGTACTGGTGCACCGCCACCGGGTCGAGTGCCGTGTCCACCCCGCCGCCGGCGAGGAGCGCCGGGAGCGTCGAGGCGAAACGCAGTCGTCCGGGCAGTTCGGCGAGGTAGAGGGGCTTGATGCCCAGTCGGTCGCGGGCGAGCACGAGCCGGCCCGTGTCGTGCTCCACCAGCGCCACGGCGAACATGCCGACGAGGTGGCGGACGAAGTCGTGGCCCCACTGGCGGTAGGCCTTGATCACCACTTCGGTGTCGGAGGTGGTGACGAAGTGGTGGCCGAGCTGTCGCAGTTCCTCGCGGAGCTGCTGGTAGTTGTAGATGCAGCCGTTGAAGACGCAGGTCAGCAGTGCCTCGCTGTCGGTCATCGGCTGAGCGCCCCGCTCGGACAGGTCGATGATCTTCAGACGGCGGTGCCCGAGGGCGACGGCTCCCAGGGACCACAGGCCCCGGCCGTCGGGACCGCGGGGCGCCATCTTGTCGGTCATGCGTTCCACCGCCGCCATGTCCGGCGGTCTCTTGTCGAAGCGGATCTCACCGCTCAAGCCACACATCCACAACCTCCATGACGATCGGACAGGAACAAGGAACTCGACGTTCTCGGGCGGCCTCACGCCGCCGGCACGCCCCGCGCCCGGAAGCGGGGCGTCGCGGGAGCGGCCGTCCGCCTGCGGCCTCCCCCGTACTCACCGCGCGTCTCGGCCAGGAGCAGGTCCACGCCCGCCAGCAGGTCGGCCTCGGACACGACGCGGCGAAGGCGGTCCGCGGCGCTGCCGCGGGCCAGGGTCTCCTCGGCCAGGCTCCGCACGGTCTCCCAGTCCCCGTACGCCTCCAGCGTCGGGCGGAGGTGGCGGAGCAGCGCGCGTACGACCTCCGGAGCGGGTGCCGGCCGGCGCGTGATCGGGTCGACCAGGTCGCCCTCGAGGCCGGAACGGGCGGCCCGCCACGACGCCGCCCGCAACCACTCGTGTCTGTCGGTGCAGCGCCGGTCGCCCGCGGCCTCCACGCGCGCGCAGGCGTCGACGACGAGCGCCCGGAACAGGGCCGAGACCAGCACCACCGTCTCGACGCGCGGGCAGGCGTCGCAGGCGCGCAGTTCGAGCGTGGACAGATGGGCGGAGGGGCGGACGTCGTAGTAGATCATCCCGGTGTCGCTGATGACGCCGGAACCGACCAGCTCGCCGACGGCGGCGTCGTAGTCCGCGGCACCGGTGAAGCACCCGGCGGGGCCCGCGGTGGGCCAGCGCTGCCAGATCATGCTGCGCCAGCTCGCGTAGCCCGTGTCGGTCCCGAGCCAGTAGGGGGAGCTCGCGGACAGCGCCAGGAGCGACGGGACCCAGGGGTTCAGGAAGCAGAGCGCCCGGACGGCGGTGTCCTTGTCGGGGATGTCGACGTGCACCTGGGCGCCGCAGATCAGCTGCTCGTCGGCGACCCGGCGGTACTCCTCCACCATGGCGAGGTAGCGGGGGTCGTCCGTCGCCCGTACGGCTCCGAGGCGTGCGATCGGGGGCGCTCCCGCCGCCATGACAGCGAGGCCCTGGGAAGAGGCGGCCGCGTCCAGGCTGCGCCGCGACGCGGAGAGGTCGGCGTACAGTCCGTCGAGGGACGCGTGCACTCCGCTGTTCGACTCGACGACCGACTGGGGCAGTTCCCGCGTGAACCCGTCCCCGTGCCGGGACAGCCGTCCGAGGACGGCGTCCGCTCGGGGGGTGAGCGCGCCGCTCTCGGCGTCGATCACATGGAATTCTTCTTCGACACCCATCCGGACGACCACGGTGACTCCTGGGAAGCTCGACGGTCTTCGGGCCGGTCGCCACCTGCCTGTGGCCTTGCTCTGTTCCGGCTCGAAAGTGCGGGTTCCCTGTCGATCGCGATCTAAGCACGATCACCCTAATGAGCATGTAAGCGCTCATACGAGCGCCATTCTCCCTGCTTTCGACACGCCCGGACCGCCTCGGTTCCACGCCCCCGCCGCCCCCTGACCACCTCGGATGCGTGCCGGTCGCCCCGCCGAAACCGACGGGGCGCCGGGGATCACGTGGCGGCGACCGGGGGCGGGGTCGAGAATGAGAGGCGGACGGGTCCGCCACGGAGCGCCCGCGGAGCAGCGGGAGAACCGGCGTTCCCCGCCGGAGCTCCTGGAACAGCGCCGGCGCCCGGTCACGGCGGCGGACCGGCCACCGACTCGGCGGCACGCCGGAGGAGCGGGAACGGCCCCTCCCCGCCGCGCCGCAGGAACACAGGTGATCACGCATGTGCCGATGGCTCGCGTATTCGGGGACACCCGTACTACTCGACACCATCCTGTACAAACCGACACACTCCCTGATCGACCAGAGCCGGTTCGCCAAGCTCGGCCTCGAGACGACGAACGGCGACGGGTTCGGCATCGGCTGGTACACGAACGAGAGCGACACCCCGGCGCTGCTGAGGGACGTCGGCCCCGCCTGGAACAACCGCAACCTGCGGGAGTTGGCGGACCACATCCGCTCCCCGCTGTTCTTCGCCCACATCCGGGCGTCGACCGGGACGGCCGTGCAGCAGTCGAACTGCCACCCGTTCCGGCACGGCCGCTGGATGTTCATGCACAACGGCGCCATCGCCGGCTTCCACCTCGTGCGCCGCGACCTCGTGCTGCGGATCGACCCCTCCCTCTTCGCCGACCTCGAGGGCACGACGGACTCCGAGGTGATGTTCTACCTGGCCCTCACCTACGGCCTGGACGAGGACCCGCCCGCCGCCGTGGCGCGGATGGCGGGGGAGGTGGAGCGCGTCGGCCGCGAGCACGGGGTGGACTTCCCGCTCCAGATGACCCTCGCCATCACCGAGGGGGAGAACATCTGGGCCTTCCGCTACTCCAGCGAGGGGGCGTCGCGCTCGCTGTTCTACAGCAGGCGGGTGGAGGACCTGCGCAAACTGCACCCCGACGTCGCCTTCCTGCAGGACATCTCCCCGGAGACGCACCTCATCGTGTCCGAGCCCCTCGACAACCTGCCCGGCGCCTGGAACGAGGTGCCGGAAGGCAGTTACAGGTTCGTACGGCCGGGCGTCGACGAGCTGCACCCCTTCTCCCCGACGACAGGGGCACACGGGAACGGCATCAAGAACGCCTGAAGATTGCCGGAACCGGGCAGTGAACGCCCGCGCCGTTCCGTGGAAGCATCCTGATCGACGCGGACGACACGGCACGGGGCAGGGGGCGCACATGAGCTGGTTTCTCGGTCTCGGCATCGCGGGCCTCGTGCTGCTCGTCGCGTCCCTGGCCCTCGACGGGGTGCTGGAGGGGGTCCTCGAACCGATCGGCGGGGGGCCGGACGGGTTCCTGTCGTTGCCGGTGATCGCCGGTTTCGTGTCCGCGCTCGGTTTCACGGGGGCGCTCACGACGGGCGCCGCGGGGGCGGGGGTCGCCGCCGGTGCGGGCGTGGTCGCGGGGGGCGTCGTCGGGTGGGGGACGTGGCGGTTCGGCCGCGCGCTCCTGCGTGACGGCGCCACGCCCGCACCGCGCGGCGAGGACCTGACCGGTACGAGCGGTTCGGTGGTGACGGCGATCCCCCCGGACGGCTACGGCGAGGTCCTGCTGCACCTCGCGGGCCAGCCGGTGAAGTACGCGGCGAAGGCCACGACTCCGGTCGCCCGTGGCAGCGAGGTGTGGGTGGAGTCCGTGCTCTCGCCGACCTCCGTCTCCGTCCGCCCCGTCGAGCGCTGACCAGGCACCGCCCAGTTCTCTTTCCTTCTGATCGAAGGGGGTTTCTCCATGAGCCCTGTCCTCACCGCCGTGGTGGGAATCGTCGTCCTCGTCGTCCTGCTCGGCCTCGCCGTCGTCACGCGCTACAAGGTCGCGGGCCCCAGCGAGGCGTTCATCATCACCGGCCGGCGCGGCAAGAAGGCCACCGATCCCGCCACCGGGCGGGTGTTCACCGACAACAGCGGCCAGAAGGTCGTGGTCGGCGGCGGTGTGTTCGTCGTCCCGTTCGTGCAGCAGAGGTTCACCCTCGACCTCTCCAGCCGGCACATCCCCGTCGCGGTCCGGGGCGCGGTCACCCTGCGCGGCGTGAAGGCCCATCTCGAGGGCGTCGCGATCGTCAAGGTCGGCGGCACCGAGGACTCGATCCGGGCGGCCGCGCAACGGTTCCTGATGCAGCAGAACGGCATCGTCGGCTTCACCCAGGAAGTGCTGTCCGGCGCGCTGCGCTCCATCGTCGGCCGCATGTCGGTCGAGGACATCATCCGCGACCGCGCCGCCTTCGCCGGGCAGGTCGCCGAGGAGGCCGAGGCCAGCCTGTCCGGGCAGGGCCTCGTCCTGGACGCCTTCCAGATCCAGGACATCACCACCGAGGGCTCCTACCTCGAAGACCTCGGCCGCCCCGAGGCCGCCCGTGCCAGGCAGGAGGCGGACATCGCCGAGGCCGTCGCCCGCCGCGCCGCCGAACAGGCCCGGCTGAAGGCGGAGGAGGAGATCGCGATCGCGCAGCGGACCCTCCACCTGAAGCAGGCCGAGATCAAGGCCCAGACCGACGAGGCCGCGGCCCAGGCGAACGCCGCCGGACCGCTGGCCGAGGCGGCCCGGCAGCAGGACATCCTCAGCGAGCAGGAGAAGGTCGCCGAGCGACAGGCCGCGCTGACCGACCGTCAGCTCGACACGCAGATCCGCAAGCCGGCCGACGCGGCCCGCTACCAGGCGGAGCAGGAGGCCGAGGCCCGCCGCATCGCCCTGGTCAAGCAGGCCGAGGCCGACGCCCAGCGCTCCCGTCTCACCGGCGAGGGCGAGAAGGCCCGTCGTGCCGCGCTCGCCGAGGCCGTACGCGTCGAGGGCGAGGCCCAGGCCGCCGCCATCGCCGCCAAGGGTTCCGCCGAGGCCGAGGCCATGCGGAAGAAGGCCGACGCGTTCGCCCGGTACGGGGACGCCGCCGTCCTCCAGATGGTCGTCGAGGCCCTGCCGCAGGTCGTCGCCAAGGCCGCCGAACCGCTCGCCGCCATCGACAGGATGACCGTCATCTCCACCGACGGCGCGAGCAAGCTGTCCCGCACCGTCACCGACAACGTCGCCCAGGGCATGGAGCTCCTCTCCTCCACCACCGGCGTCGACCTCACCGCCCTCCTCCAGGACATCACCCGGAAGAAGTCGGTGCTCCTCCCGGAACCGTCCCCGGCCCCCGACGACGGGGCCGTCGAGATCACCGGCTAGGACACGGGCGGGCCGCGGCGGGAGGGCACCGGGGTCCGAGGTCCACGGGGGGCGACGCACCCCGCGTCCTTCGACGCGGGGCTGCCCGCCTCGGCGCCGCCCGCTCCCGTCCCGGGCGGCTCCATGGCCGGATCTGACAGAACATGGTCATTGCGGCCCCGACGGTGGGACGAAATGATCGGCACATGCTTCCACCGCACAGAGTCGTCGTCGCGGCCTTCTCCGGCGTCGAACTGCTCAACGTCACGGGTCCGGCCGAGGTGTTCTCGGTCGCGACGCGGGTCGCCGGCACCGGGCGGCCCGGCTACACCGTCCGCGTCGCGACGGCCCGGGGCGAGCCGGTGACCACCTCCAGCGGGATCCGGCTGATGGCCGACCTGAACCTGGACGAGGCGAAGGGCGACGTGGACACCCTGCTCGTGTCGGGCGCCGTGCGTGTCCGCGACCACGAGGTGGAGCCGGTGCTCGACCGCGGGATCGTCGACTGGCTGCGCGAAGCGGCCCCCGGAACCCACCGGTTGGGTTCCGTCTGCTCGGGCGCGCACCTGCTGGCCGCGGCGGGCCTGCTGGACGGCCGCTCGGCCACGACCCACTGGCGGACGGCCGCACGACTGGCCGCCGACCACCCCCTCGTCACCGTCGACCCGGACCCGATCTTCATCCGGGAGGGCCGCCTGTGGACCTGCGCCGGCATCGCCTCGGGGATGGACATGGCGCTGGCCATGGTCACCGAGGACCACGGCCCCGAACTCGCCCTGGCCACCGCCCGGACGATGGTCATGTACGTCAAGCGCGCCGGCGGTCAGAGCCAGTTCAGCGCCCCGCTCGCGCCTCCCGCGGCGCCCGGCGACCGGCTGGACGACCTGCGCGTGTGGATCGGTGAGCACCTCGCCGGGGACCTGTCCGCCGAGGCCCTGGCCGCACGGCTGCACCTGAGCGTGCGGCACTTCTCCCGGCTGTTCCGCGAGCGCGTCGGCACCCCTCCGGCCGCGTACGTCGAGTCCGTCCGGCTGGAGGCCGCCCGCCGGCTGCTCCAGGACAGCACCCACACCCTGCCCGAGATCGCCGCCCTCAGCGGCCTCGGTTCCGTGGAGAGCCTGCACCGCTCCTTCCGGCGCCGCCTCGGGACCACCCCCGCCCAGTACCGGCGCCGCTTCCGCTGAACCCCTTCGTACTCCCCCGACCGTCCGCGGAGCACCGCGCGGCGGAGGACAGTCGTGCCCGAGGAGAGAACCGTGTCCCGAACCAAGGTCGTCCCCGTCCCGGTCATGGGCCGGCACAACATCAACGCGTACCTGTTGCTGGGCCGCCGGCCCGTCATCGTCGACGCGGGAACGCCCGGCAGCGGCCGGAGGATCTACGAGCAGGTCGCCGCCCACGGGGTGGACCCCACCGACGTGTCGCTGATCGTCCTCACGCACGGCCACATCGACCACTTCGGCTCCGCCGCCGAACTGCACCGCCTGACCGGGGCCCCGGTGGCGGGCCACGTCGCCGACCTCGGCCCCTACCGCTCCGGCCGGGCCCGCGAGCCCTATCTGCCCACCGGGCGGATGGGCCGCCTGATGGCCGGGAACAAGAACCTGCACCGCCGGGTCGAGCCCCTCGAACCCGACGTGCTCGTGACCGGCGAGACCGACCTGGAGGACTTCGGGATCGCGGCGCGCATCATGCCCACCCCCGGACACACCGCCGGATCGGTCTCCGTCCTCACCGACCGGGGAGACCTCGTCGCCGGCGACCTGATCGCCAACTCCCTCTTCGGGCTCGTCCGGGGCCGACCGGCCAACCCCCCCTTCCACGACGACCCGCTGCGCAACCTCGCCAGCCTGCGGAAGATGCTCGCCCTGAACCCCACCGGCCTCCACGTCGGCCACGGCACCCCGCTGGAACCCGACCGGGTCCGGCGCTGGGCCGACCGGGAGCACCGGCGGCTGACCCGCCTCGCAGCGGCGGGCCGGCTCCCCGCCCGCGCGGAGGACGCCACGGCCTGACCGGCACGGCGGCCCCCTAGGACACGGCGGCGGCCGTGTGGTCGGCGCGCTCGCGCGTGCGTGCCGCGTCGATGCTCGGTGGCACGCCGAACTGGCGCTTGTACTCCCGGCTGAACTGCGAGGGGCTGTCGTACCCCACCCGGTGGCCGACGCCGGTCACGTCGTGCGGGCGGTTGGCCAGCAGGAGCCGCGCCGCCTGCAGTCGGATCTGCTTCTGGAACTGGATCGGGCTCATCGCCGTCACCGACTGGAAGTTCCGGTGGAACGCGGAGACGCTCATCCCGGAAGAGCGTGCCAGGTCCTCGACCCGGAAGGCCTCGGTGTAGTTGTCGCGGATCCAGTCGACCGCCCGGGTGATGTGGCTCAGTCCGCTGTCCACGAGGCCCAGTTGGCGGACCGACTCGCCCTGCTCCCCTGTCATCAGCCGCCACAGGATCTCGCGCTTGACCAGGGGGGCCAGCACCCGGCGGTCACGCGGCCGGTCCAACAGGCGGAGCAGGCGGACGATCGCGTCGATCAGCTCCGCCGGGGCCTCGCTGACCATGATCCCCGGCCGGGGCGCCCCGGTCGGACGCGGCAGGTCGCCCGGTCCGGCCCGGAGCATCAACTCGGCGATGACGGCGGGCTCCAGCGTCATCCCGAAGCCGAGTTCCCGACCGCCCGGTGCGACGCGTCCGGTCACCGGCAGGTCGGCCGAGGTGACCAGGTACTGGCCGACCCCGTACTCGTACACCCGCTCGCCGAGCGCGAGCCGCTTGGCGCCCTGCGCGATGACGGCCAGCATCACGCCGGACATCGCGTACTCCGGCTCGGCGCCCGGGTCGGCCCGGCAGATCCGGACGCCGTCGACGGCCGTGGTCCGGTCGGATCGCGCATGCCGTTCCAGCAGGTCGCGGAGCTCGTCGAGGGACATGCTCCCATCTCATCACGGGCCGGTACGCCTACGGCCGCCGGAGGGAGGATCGTGCAAGGACGCGCGAAGATCGTGCGGGCGCCCCGCGCGGCACGGGACGCCCGTGACGAGGCCGCTCCTCGCGCCGCGGCCCCTACTCCCCGGTGTCCTCGTACTCGGCGATCAACCGGCCGCGGGCGACGGTGTGGAACCGGAGGTGGAAACCGACGAGCGCCGGCGCCGCGTCCGCGTCCGGCCCCAGCTCCTCCCGGTCCACGGCGTACACCGTGAACACATAGCGGTGCGGGCCGTCCCCCGGCGGCGGTGCGGCCCCGCCGAAGTCCCTGCTGCCGTAGTCGTTCCGGGCCTGGAGGGCGCCCGCGGGCAGACCCTCGAAGGCCCCGGTCCCGGCCCCGGCCGGCAGCTCGGTGACGTCCGCCGGGATGTCGAAGACCGTCCAGTGCCAGAACCCGCTGCCGGTCGGCGCGTCCGGGTCGTAGCAGGTGACCGCGTAGCCACGGGTGCCCGTCGGCCCCGCCGACCAGCTCAGCTGCGGTGAGGAGTTCCCCTTCGCGTACACGTGCGCGTCCGGCAGGGTCCCGCCGTCCGTCAGGTCCTCGCTGCCGACCGTCAGCTCGGGCACCGGCGGATGGAAATCGTGCGGCAGCGGACGTCGAGCCCTCGTTTCGCTCATTCCCGACTCCCTTTCGTGCTCTCGGTGAAACCGCCCGGACGGGCGTGGTCCCATCCGAGCACGCACCGGGCCCCGGAGCCCGATCGGCGAGAGGATCGTGCAGGGAGTCGCCGTCTTTGTGAACGTGTCCCCGGACCGCCGACGAGCGGGCCGAGGACGCCGACGCGGCTCCAGGGCGTCTGCCGGGCGGAAGCCCGGTTCAGGTGTCCTGGAGCCGCGTCGGTCCTCGCCGGATACGGCGGGCCCGCGGGCCGCCGGATCAGCAGTCGGCGGCGAGCATGCCCTCGCGCAGACGGTTCAGGGTGCGCGAGAGCAGACGGGAGACGTGCATCTGGGAGCAGCCCAGCCGTTCCCCGATCTGCGCCTGGGTGAGTTCCTCGACGAACCGCAGGTGGATGATCCTCCGGTCGCGCTCGTCGAGGTCGCTGAGGAGCGGGGCGAGGGCGTGGAAGTCCTCCACCAGTTCCATGGCGGGGTCCTCGCTGCCGATGTAGTCGGCCAGGGACGCGTCCCCGGCCTCCTCGTCGCCGCTCAGCGCGGCGTCGAGCGAGGAGGAGTTGTAGCCGTTGGAGGCCAGTCGCGCCTCGGTGACCTCCTGCTCCGTGAGGCTCATCAGCTCGGCCAGTTCCTTGACCGTCGGCATCCGACCCAGGCGCGTGCTCAGCTCCTCGGTCGCCTTGGCCAGTTCCACGCGGGCCTCCTGCAGCCGGCGGGGCACGTGGACCGCCCAGGAGGTGTCCCGGAAGAACCTCTTGATCTCCCCGACGATGTAGGGGACGGCGAACGTGGTGAACTCGACCTCCCGGGAGAGCTCGAAGCGGTCGATCGCCTTGATCAGGCCGATCATGCCGACCTGGACGATGTCCTCCATCTCGTCGGCACGATGACGGAACCGCCCGGCCGCGTAGCGGACCAGGCTCATGTTCATCTCGATGAGGGTGTTGCGCGCGTACTGGTACTCGTGCGTGCCCTCCTCCAGCACCGCGAGCTGCTGGAAGAAGACCTTCGACAGGGCACGGGCGTCCTTCGGCGCGACCGCCAACGGGTCCGGGACCGCCGGAAGTACCCCCGTCCCGACCTCAACGTCCGTGGCCGACATCGTGATGACCGTCACACCTATCCCCTCTCATCTTTTCATCCCGACCCCGAATTCGTGGCCCGATGGCAGCCCGCCTACCCGGAAGTCCGAGGTCCATGCAAACTCGTCGACAAGAAATTTTCCGAGGCGCGCGCGGGCGCCCCCGACGCGTTCCTCCGGCCGTGCGGGACGTCCTGACGGCGCATCAGCGGCCGGCCCGGCGACGCCCGGGTTCTCGCGCCGAAGGCAGGGCAGACGGAACGTGCAACGCGGTCGAGCGGAGGAGAGACATGGCACAGGACCCTTCACTGAGGGCTGTCGGATGGGCGCGGACACTGCCCGTCAGCAGCGGCGTGAAGACGGCGCGGGACTGGACGCGTGAGCACCTGGCGGCACTCGGCTGGGACCGTACGGAACCGGATCTGGTGGACTCCGTCGTCCTGGCCGTCTCCGAGCTGGTCACCAACGCCCACGTCCACGCCCGGAGCGACGCGCAGCTCATCCTGACGTGGGACGAGCAGTGCCTGCACGTGACCGTGCACGACGCGTCGTCCCACGTGCCCGAGCAGCGCCGCCCCGACGACGGCGCCCTCGGAGGACGCGGCATGCTCCTGATCGACGCCCTCGCCGACGACTGGCAGGCCCGTCCCTGCCCCCGGGGCAAGGACGTCACCGCCTGTTTCCGCCCGCCCTCCGCCGGCCGGCCTTCCTGAGGGGATCGCCGCCGTCGAGCCGCCGTGGAGCTGCCGTCGAACCGCCGGGCTCGCGCCCGGCACGGGGCCCGTCAGGGGCGCGGCAGCTGAGGGCTGTCCGCTTCGTCGCCCGGGGCGGAGCCGTCGGTCCCGACCTTCTCGGGCAGGCCCGTCAGGTGCTCGTACGTGCCGGTGAGCAGGAGCAGCCTGTCCAGGAAGGGCGGCCTGCGCTCGATGTGCAGCCGTACTCCCGCCGCAGCGGTGTCCCGGTGAAGGGCCAGGAAGGCGGAGAGGCCCATCGAGTCGCACAGGGTCATCCCGGCGCAGTCGAGGTGGACTTCCGAGAGTCCGGGAGCCGAGGAGAGGTGGGCCCGGACGGCCTCCAGCAGCTCGTCGGTGACGTCCCAGGCGAAGTCGCCGACGAGCTCCGCGTACAGGACGCCGTCCCCGTCGGTGACGATCGCCAGTTCGAAGGTGTGGTCGGGGAATGCGGTCATGCGTGGAGTCCGGAGGCCTGTGGTGCGGATACGTGGGTGAGGGCACGGCGTCCGGCGGCCAGGTGGGCCTGCGCGCGGGGGAAGTCGTGCTGGGCGTCGGCGAGGAGGTCGAGTGCGGCGAGCAGGGCGCTTCTGGGGACGCCGCGGACCCGGAGGACCTCCGCGGTCCAGGTGAGGAAGCCGGTGAACAGCTCGGCGTCGTCGGTGTAGAGGGACGCGGCGAGGAAGTCGACGATGTGGGCGATGTCCTCGGCGGTCCGTTCCCGCTGCCCGTCGGTGTACGCGGCCATGGCCGGGACCCTGGCCTCCAGCCCCGCGAGGACGTCACGGGTGAGCCGGACCCGGGCGCGGGTGACCAGGGTGTACTCCTGGTCGAGCAGATGGGGCAGGCCGTGGTCGGGGCCGGTCGGGACTCCCTCGGGACGCCGTACTCCGTCGGCCAGGAGGGAGGCGGCGGCGCGGGCGTCGGGCGCCCACCCGTCGGCGCCGAGCAGACGGGCGTACCTGCCGTCCGGACCGAAGGCGGCCCCGCCGACGACGACGGGGATCCCGATGGCCTGGACGGCGGTGACGGCCGCGTGGGCCGTCGGCAGCCGGAGGGGCAGGGACGAGGAGAGCGCGACCACGTCCGCCCCGGTCTGGTGGAGGTGCGCGATCAGGTGCGGGGTGGGGACGTGCGCTCCGAGGTAGTCGACGAGGAAGCCCCGGCCGCGCAGGACCTCGGCGAGGAGGCGGGCGGGCAGGGCGTGCCACTCCCCGTCGACGCAGGCGACGGTGACGCGCCGCGGGGCCGCCCCGTCTCCTTCCCGGCCGGCCGGCCGGGCGGCACGAGAGGGCCGGGTCCGGTGGGCGAGGGCGGCGATGACGCGGTCCTGGATGGCCGTCGCGGCGTGCTCCTGGGCGACGCTGATGCGGTCGGCGGCCCATTCGCGGCCGACCCGGGCCTGCACGGACCCGATCACGTCGAGCAGGACGTCCTCCACCGGTGTCCCGGCCTCGCAGGCGTCGAAGACCGCCGCGGCGGCCGCCCCTTCGTCCCTCTCCACCAGGGCCGCCCACAGGCGTTCGCGGGCGCCGGCGAGGTCGGTGGAGGAGAGCGTGGTGTGTGTGGTCATGCGGTGTACCTGCCCCGGGTGTGGCCGTTGACCGCGGACAGATGGGTGGTGTGCGGTGCGGTGATCGCGACGACCGCCATGTCGTCGTGCGGACCGCTGCCCACCCATGCGCCGGCGATCATCTGCATGCGTTCGACGACGGCCTCCGCCGGCAGTCCGACGCACTCGGCCAGTGCGGTCCGGAGCCGTTCCTCCCCGAACATGGACGACCCGAGCGGCCCGCCCCGTGCCTCGGTGATCCCGTCGGTGTAGAGCAGGCACGTCTCTCCGGGCGCCAGGTGCACGGTCGCGGACCGGGAGGCGACCTCGGGGAGCGCCCCCACGAGGGTTCCGCTCGTGTCCGCCTCCTCCACCTCTCCCGTGTCGCGCAGGATCAGCGGCCCGGGATGACCGGCACTGGTCAGCCTGAGTCGCACCCGTCCGCCCGTCCGCCTCACCGAGGCGAGGACCAGCGTGGCGAACCGGGTGTGACGGGAGGTCAGGAGGGCTCCGTTGAGCAGCTTCAGGACGTTCTGGTGGTCGTCGGCGAGGGGCAGCAGCGCGTGCAGGGTGCTGCGGATCCTGCCCGTGAGCACGGCGGCGTCCAACCCCTTGCCGCACACGTCCCCCAGGACGGCGAGCGACTCCTGGTCGGCGTCGGCCCCGGCGTGCACGTCGTAGAAGTCGCCGCCGATCCTCTCCGTCTCCTGGGAGGTGCGGTAGCCGCCGGCGAAGTCGACCCCGTGGACGTGGTGGAGTTGCGGCGGGAGGAGCTCGGCGATCAGCGCGCGGGTGATGCGGGCCTGTTCCGCGTACATGCGCGCGGCCGACAGCGCGGCGCCGGCGCGGGCGGCGAACAGACGGGCGAAGAGCTCCTCCGAGGCGTCGAAGGCCGTGCGGCCGCTGCGCCGCAGCAGGATCAGGGCGCCCGCGGGCACGCCGTGGCCCGGCAGCGGGGTGATGGAGACGGATCCCGGTGGCCCTTCGAGCTCTTCGGGCACGGCCCATTCCGGCAGCTCGGCCGGGTCGATCCACCGGGCGGGCACCGGAGGGAAGCCCTGGAGGGCCTCGGCCAGGCCGGGCACCGTCGCGGGGTCCATCGTCACCTGGGTCCCGGTGACCCGCTCCCCCACCGCGGTGACCACGCCGTGCCGGTTCCTCACGGGCGGGGAGATCACGAGCGCCGCGTCGGCGAAGTGGGCCGCGGCGAGCAGCGCCGCCTTCTCCAGGCACCGGTCCGGGTTCAGCGAGGACAGCAACTGCGTGGAGGCGTCCGCCAGGAGCGCGGTGCGTTCCTGCTCGGCCCTCAGGGCCTCCTCCGCGGCGGTCAGGTCGGAGTCGTCGACCAGCCACCAGGCGACGTCGCCGTGGCCGGACTCGGTGGGGTGGGCCCGCAGGAGACGGCCCTCGTGGTTCCCCCGCAGAGCGGGGCGTTCCCCGCGGACGGACGTCTCCCCGGGCCACGTCCGCGGGGGACGGGCGAGTCGCCGGTGCGCGTCGGCCAGCCAGCCGGGGGCGACCTCGTCCAGCCACGAGCCGACGTCCATCTCCGGGAAGAGGTCGGAGGCGGCGGCGTTGAACTCCACGACGCCGCCCTGACGGTCGGCCACCAACGCCGGATGGGGCGAGCGGAGCCATGAGGTGTCCACGGCCGCGGAAGTGACCCGCGCCCGGCCGGACTCGTCTTCGAAAACAGTCATATGCGTGGCCGCCCGTAGTGGCCCGCCACCTTCCCTCTCGACGACAGCTCGACGGTCCACCTTTCCTCAGTCCGCGCCGTACATCAAGTGGACCCCTCTCTTCCGGTGCGCACCGGGCCCGTATTCGGCCACACCCCCACCTTCCCGACACAGGAGCTTCACGGAAGGAGCACGCTCCGGGCCGGGGCGGGGCACGGCGGGAAGGGCTCGGAGCCGGTGCGAGGGGCCGGGGTCAGAGGGCGCGCCACTTCGCCTGGCCGAAGGAGAAGACCCCGTAGAGCACGAGGCCGACGGCCACGGCGAGCAGCAGCCAGGGTCCCGCCGGGGTCTGTGCGAAGGAACGGATCGCGTCGTCCATGCCCTTGGCGCGGCTCGGGTCGAACGCCGCTGCCGCCCGCACGCCGGAGAGTCCGAGCGCGGCGAAGACGAGGCCGCGCCCGACGCCGCCGGCCACGCCGGTCACGTCCATGAAGCGGCGCTGGTACGTCGACAGGCTTCCCCATGTGAGGTGGTCCCGGTACTTCCGCAGGACCGCCCTGCCCGCGATCCACAGCCCGGCCGCCAGAACGCCGACGGCGACCGCGCCGACCCACCAGCGGCCGCCCGGGAGTTCGAGCAGGCGGGCGGTCAGGTCCCGGCTCTGCCGGTCGGTCGATCCCTCGCCGCTCCCCCGCTCCCCCATCGCGAAGGAGAGGATGAGGAAGGCGGATCCGGCGTAGAAGACGCAGCGGCCGGCGGACAGGGCCCGCTTGTAGGCCTTGTCGCCCTTGGGGCCGGCCGCTCCGAGGACCGCCTCCGACAGGCGCCACGCCGCCATCCCGGCGAGGCCGATGCCCAGGGCCCAGAGGAGGACGGCGCCGAACGGGGTGGCCGCGATGTGTGCGACGGCCCCTCCCCGGTCGGCCTGTTCGTCCGTCCCCGTCAGGCCTATGCGTACGGCCAGTGCTCCGACGAGCAGGTACAGTGCGCCCCGCGCCGCGAAACCGGCCCGGGCGCCCGCCCGTACGGCCTCGCCGCGAACCGCTCTCCCCGTCACGGACGCGTGCGCCTTCACTGCGGTCATGTCGACTCGCTCCTCTCGGTCGACCTCCGGATGCCCTGTCCGTGCCGGACGAATCCCCGCCGGGCGGTTTCGACCGTGAACGGGCGGTGAGGCGGACAAAGACGAGTTCCGTCTCATTCACCAGGAGGATCACATGGAAACCCGGGAGGGCCACATGGACGACTGGCGGGAGGTCGCGGCCTGCCGCGAGGTGGATCCCGATCTGTTCTTCCCGGTGGGGATGGGCCCCTCCGCGCTCGTCCAGGCCGACGAGGCCAAGGAGGTCTGTCGACGCTGTCCGGTGCGGGCGGAGTGCCTGCGCTGGGCCATGGACGACTCCCGTCAGGTGACGGGCGTGTGGGGCGGCCTCACCGAGGACGAGCGCCGTTCTCTCCGGCGGCGGTCGCGCCGCACGTCGGGCGAGCGGCGTTGAGGGCCGGCCCGCCTCCCCCGCGGGCCGCTGCCGGGAACCGGTCCGCGTCCGCGCGGGCCGCTTCCGGTCGGGCCGGCTCCGCCTGAGGCCGGTGCGCCCGTGGGCGCACCGGCCTCAGGCGTCCGTCTCGGGGCCCGTCGGCAGGAGCGAGAGACGTGCCAGGACCCGCTTGCCCCCCGGTGCCGGCTCCACGGACACGCTCTCGCAGACGGCGACGACGATCTCGACGCCGTGTTGTCCGATCCGGCGCGGGTCGTGTCCACGGGGTACGGGGGCGGCTGCCGCGCTGTCGAACACCGAGATCTCCAGGGCGTCCCGACGCAGCTCGAGGAGCAGTCGGCAGGGGCCGGAGGTGTGCCGGACCGCGTTGGTCACCAGCTCGCTGACCACCAGCTTCGCCAGGTCGACGCGCTCCTGCGTCACCGGTCCCCGCCCGACGGTCGGCGCGGCGGCGAGGAAGTCGGCGGTGAAGGCGCGGGCGGCCCCGATCGCCCCGCCGCCGGCGGCGTCGTCGAAGACGGCACTCGCGGACAGCAGGGGCTCCGGTACCGCACGCTCTGCGGTGATGGCGTCCGTCATGGCCCTTGCACTCCCCTCGTACGGATGGGTGGGCGCGCTGGGCACCTCGTACTCCGCCTTTCCCCTCTTCACGGTTTCCATACCGCCCGTATCGGGGATCACTTCCGCCGCCGTCGGGTCAGCGGGGCGGAGGCAGGAACGGAACGCCACCCCCGCCCGTCACCGTACCGGGCCTCCCGGCCTCGGGGCCGTGCCAGTCGAGACGGACGACGAGGACGGCGTCGGGTACGTCGCAGGGCGCCTCCCGCAGCGCCCGGACGACGGCTCTGGGGGCATCCGCGCAGCTCAGGCGGTCGGCCTGTGCCAGGGCCCGGGCGACCGGACCGTCCGGCGCCTCGTCCTCCCCGGCGGGCGGGGACCCACCGGGGTCGCAGGCGACGAAGACGAGCCGGTCACCGGGGAGGAGGCGCAGGCGCTGCGTGGCGTAGACGGTGTCCTCGAACATGCCGAGGGGCAGTTGGCGATCGAGTTCGATGCGCTCGGTCACCGTGCCGCGCGTCCGCCAGAGCGTCGGCGACCCGGCGTCGACGACCTCGACCCCGCCGGTGGTCAGGTCGAGGCGCAGCAGGAGGGCGGCGAGCGGGCTCCTCCCCCGGTACTGGCCGTAGAGCGCCTGGTCGGTGAGGCTGGCCTGCCCCACCAGGTCGAGTCCGGCCCGCCGGGCGTTGCGGATCGCGTTCACGGCGAGGGTGCTCACCAGGGCGGCCGGGGTGCCGGGGCCGGCGGCGTCGGCGACGACGAGGAGCAGCTCGTCCTCGGTCACGCTCCAGTCCAGGAGGTGTCCTCCCGAGGCGTAGGCGGGCTCCCAGTGGGCGTGCAGGTCGAACGCGGGACCGGCGCAGGACCGGCCCGGCAGGGTGTCCCACTGCATCTCCCCGGCGATGGTGAGGGCGTGCGTCCTGCGGGTGCGGCGGTACAGGTCGGTGTGGCGGTCGGCGACGCGCAGGGCGTGTCCGAGGGTCTCGGCGACACGGCCGAGGCCCTCGACGGATTCCGGGGTGGCGCGGTCCGGGGGCAGGAGGACCACGAGGACGCCGAGCCGGTCCCCGCGGACCGTGACGGGAAGGCAAACGGTCGCCGTAGGCCCGCCATCACGGAAAAGATATGGTTGCTGCGTGCGGAGAACGCGTCCGACGGGTCCCGTGTCCACGGGCACGTGCCCCACCTCGTCAGGTGTCTGCACGGGCCGTACGGGACGCAGAGACGTGAACCCGTAGTCGACGAGCAGCAGATCGACGGAGGACGCGGCGTACCGCTGCGCGAGACTGGTACGGAGGGAGTCCAGGAGGAGATGTGGTGCCGCCCCGCGCAGTGCGGTTTCCACTGTCACGTGTCGTTTCACCGAATCCGTACCGCCTTCTGGAGAGATGTGGAGATGACCGGTCCGTCGGAAGGCCGACGTCCTCGGCCCCGGACGCCCGAGGAGCGTCGGCAGGCATGAACACCAACCCCACCCCGTCCCAGCGCGAGCGCCAGCAGACGACCCGGGCCGCCCGGGAGCTCATCGAGCTCCTGGAGGTGCTGTGGGAGCGCGGCCGGGACATGGTGTCGCCGACGCCGGTGTCGGCGAGCCAGCTGCGCGTGCTCTACAGCCTGGACCGCGAGGAGGGGATCAGCCTCCGCACCCTGGGCGACCTGCTGGGGTCCGCGCCGCCCTCGGTGAGCCGCATGTGCGACCGGCTGGAGGCGTTGGGCTTCGTCCAGCGGCTGCCCAGCCCCGTGAGCCGGAGGCAGCTGGAGCTGCACCTGACCGTCCGCGGCAAGGCGTACCTGCGGGACCTCCGGGCCCAGCGCGAGGAGGCCCTGCTCGCGGTCGTCGCCGCCATGTCGCCGACGAGCCGCAAGGCGCTGCTGCTGGGGCTCACCGGTTTCCAGGAGGCCCTGGAAGAGGGCACGCCGGCCGCCTCGTCACGCCCCGGCACGCCGCTGAAGGACGTCAGTTCGGCCTGATTCCCGCGCGCCGCCGGCTCCGGCCGGCCGCACACCCCATGTCCCCACTGCCACCCTCCGGGCATCCTTCGACGCGTTCAACCGGGCACGAGCCAGGTATTGCCCCAAGGATACAGTTGTCACACGGCAACTGTTGACGGGGTCCCGTACCAGTCGAGGCAGACCACCAGGGCGTCGTCCTCCAGCGGGGTGTCGCCGTGGTACGCGGCGAGCTCGCGCAGCACCGCCTGCGGCACGTGCGTGGGCGGAAGCAGCCGCGTCCCGCTGAGCGCACGGGCCAGCGCCCGCTCTCCGTAGCTCTCCCCGCCGGGCGAGACGGCGGCGTACACCCCGTCGCTGCCGAAGAGCAGGCGGTCCCCCGGGCGCACGGTGAACCGCTCGGGCACGTAGGGGGAGTCCTCGAACATGCCGAGGGGCAACTGCGCCTCGAAGGAGACGGACTCGACGGAATGGTCCCGCAGCCGCCACAGACGGGGCGAACCGGCGTCCACGGCCTCCACCTCGCCCGTGGCGAGGTCGAAGCACAGGAGGAGCACCGACACGAAGGCGCTGCCCCGGTACTGCGCGTACACGGCCTGGTCGGCCAGGGCGGCCTGGTCCGCGAGGCCCAGGCCGGCCCGGCGGGCGTTGCGGAGGGCGCTGATCGCCAGGTTCGTCAGCAGGGCGGCGTCGATGCCCTCGCCCATGCCGTTGGTGACGGTGAGGGTCAGCCGGCCGGCCGAGACCGACCAGTCGTAGTTGTCCCCGAAGATCGCGTAGGCGGGCTCCAGATGGGCCCCGAGGGCGAACTCGGGACGGGAGCAGGAGCGGCCGGGAAGGAGCTGCCACTGCATCTCGGCCGCGAGGGTGAGCCGCGTCGCCCGCCGCGCCAGCACGTACAGGTCCGTGTCGCGCTCGGCCACCAGGATCTCGTGTCCGAGGCCCTCGCAGATCTGGCCGAGTCCGGCCAGCACGGCCCCGACGTCGGTTCCCGACGGCAGCCCGACGGTGAGGACGCCCAGCCGGTCCCCCCTCACGGTGACGGGAAGGTGGACCAGGACCGAGTCCGGCCCCGGGGTGACGTACGGCTCCTGGGCGCCGAAGGCCCGCCCCTGCGGACTGTCGTGGATCGGGACGGACGGCGCCGCCCCGGGTGCGCGTTCGACGGGCTGGAGGGTCCGCAGTCCGTAGTCGGCCAGACGGAGCTCCACCCGCTGGGCACCGCAGTGCTTCCGCAGGGCGTCCTCGACGACGCTCACCAGCTGGTGCGGAGCTGCCTTGCGGAGCGCCTGCTCCACGTCGGCGATCTCGTCCACGTTCTTCCCGTTTCCTTCCTTCCCGGGCGCGGTCCCGTGGCCAGGACCGCACCGCCCTTCGTCTATCTCGCGCCGCCGGCCGCGGCCAGCGCCTCGGCCACCCCGACGTGCGGCGGGATCGTGGTCGTCACCCCGGTGATCTCCAGGATGCGTCGCACCGGTGACGTCGGCGCGGCGAGGTACAGGTCTCCCCCGAGCGCGCGTGCCTTGTGGACCGCTCTGATCAGGACGTTCAGACCGGACGAGTCCATGAAGCCCAGTGCGGACAGGTCGAGGACGAGACGGGCCCGCCCCTGCCGGAGCTGTTCCGCCAGGTGGTCGTCGAGCAGATGAGCGGTCTCCATGTCGAGCTCACCGCCCAGGGACAGCACCGCCGTGCCGGTGTCGCGGATCGTGACGTCGACGTTCAGGTTCGGTTCTCGCTCGGACATGTTCCCTGCTTTCACGGTGGGGGGACGGACTGGGGGCGGTCGGCGATCAGCTCACCTGGACACCGATCAGACACGTGTCGTCGTCCGTGTCCGACTTGCTGCGCGACAGCAGCAGGTCCAGCCGTCGTTCGAGGCCGTCGGCCGGCAGCTGGGCGGTGGCCAGCAGCTGTGCGACGGAGTCGTGGACGGAGGTGTCCCGCCGCTCGACGAGGCCGTCGGTGTACATCAGCACGGTGTCGCCGGGTTCGAGCCGGATCTCCGTCTCCTCGTACTCGGCCTCGGCGAGGGCCCCCAGCAGCAGCCCCCGGAGCAGCGGCAGGTCGACCGCCTCGTTCTCCCGGACGAGCACCGGCGGGAGGTGCCCCGCCCGCGCCCAGCGCAGCGTGCGGCTCTCGGGGTCGTAGATCCCGCAGACGGCGGTGGCCGTGACGTGGGCCGTGAGGTGGTGGGCGACGGTGTTCAGCCAGGCCAGCAGTTGTCCCGGCCCCGCGCCGGTGACGGCTAGGCCGCGCAGGGCGTTGCGCAGGACGACCATCCCGGTGGCGGCCTCCACGCCGTGGCCCGCGACGTCCCCGACGCACAGGAGCACCTTCTTGGACGGCAGCACGACGGCGTCGTACCAGTCGCCGCCGACCAGGGACTCGGACTCGGCCGGGCGATAGCGCACGGCGACGTCGAGTCCCGGCGCGTCGAGCGGCGGTTTGGCCGGGGGCATGATGGCGTGC
The DNA here is from genome assembly GCF_055582805.1 of Streptomyces sp. NPDC107498. Lineage (NCBI taxonomy): Bacteria > Bacillati > Actinomycetota > Actinomycetes > Kitasatosporales > Streptomycetaceae > Streptomyces > Streptomyces sp. NPDC107498. Next base: position 220,342 of record NZ_JBVJPE010000011.1, read on the forward strand.
TGGAGCTGGAGGGTGAGCCGGTTGCGTTCCTCCGCCTCCTCCTCCGTGGCGACCAGACGGTCGCGGGTGGCCGTGAGGGCGACCTCGGTCCAGTGCTGTGCCGAGATGTCCTGGTAGGCGCCCCGGACCGCCTGGAGGCGACCGTCGGCGTCCAGGGTGGGCTCGGCGATCACCCGGATGTGGCGCGTGACCCCGTCCCGGCGCAGCAGCCGGAAGGACGTGGAGCCCGCCCGCCTCCGGTGCAGGACGGAGTGGAGGAAGCGTCGGATGGTGTCGGCGTCGTCGGGATGGACGTGCGTCACCAGGTCGCGCAGGGAGACGGGCGGTTCCTTCTCCTGCCGGCCGAAGAGGTCGGAGAGCTGGTCGTTCCAGGCGATCTCTCCGGTGAGGACGTCCTCCTCGAAGGCGCCGACGCGGCCGAGACGCTGGGCGTGCTGCAGCAGGCTGGCGAGGCGGGCCGACTCGTCCTCGATGCGCCAGATGAGGAAGACGCTGTCCCCGTGCCGGCTGATGCTGATGTCGGCGAGCGAGGAGAGCGGCACCTGGTCCACGAGCGCGGTCAGCCGTGTCCGCCGGGAGCGGAAGGGCTCGCCCGTGGCGTAGACCCGCTCGATCTGTTCGAAGAGTTCGCTCCCGCCGGCCGTCGCGGGGTACGCCTCCAGCAGCAGCGCCCCGTCGACGGCGCTCCGCGGCCGGCCGGCCGGGTCCTGGAAGTGCGCGTTGGCGTGCCGGATGCGGAAGTCGACCAGCCTGCCCGCCTCGTCCAGGTGGGGGGTCAGCACGAGGGCGGGGTCGTAGAGCCCGTCGGCGAGTTCGGCCAGCTCCAGCGGCCCGACCCCGCCGGTGGCCCCGACCCCGCCGGTGACGGGGGGGAGCGCCGGCACGGAGTGCGCGGGAAGTGCTTCCAGCGTGTGGGCGCAGAGCTCGGCGAGGGCCTCGATCTGGCGCTCCACGGCCTGGGGCTGGGGGTCCAGCGGGCGGGCCCAGCAGATCTCCAGGACGCCGTGGATGCGGCCGCCGGTCCCGGCGGGGACGACGACCCGGCCGCCGTCGGGGTGGCGGGTGCGTCCGATCGAGGGGATGCCGGAGGTTGCCAGAGAGGGATACCAGACCGTACGGCGACCGGTCAGGGCCTGCCGGGCCGCGGTGGTCACGCCCGGTGGCACGTAATGCCAGCGGGCCGCCTCGTCGGAGCCGAACCCGGCGTGTCCGCGCAGGCTCAGCGAGGCGTCCGGTCCGGTGGTCCAGATCGCCACGGCGACGGCGCCGAGGGGTTCGAGGGCGTGTGCCAGCAGCGACTCGGCGACGGACTGGGTGTCGTCCGCGCTGAGCGCCGCGCTCTCGGCCGTGCGCAGGCGCACGCCGACCGAGGCGTCGGACCCGGCGGTCCGGTCGGGAGCGCCGGGCCCGCCGTCGGTGGTGGACCTGAGGAAATCGTCGGCCGCCTCGGCGACCCGGTCGCGGGCCGCCTGGTTGATGATGTCCGCGGCCAGTTCCAGCTGGGAGAGCCCGGCCTGGTCGGCCAGTTCGGCGAGTTGCCGCGCCGCCTGGGCGGGGCCGCAGCCCAGGCGCTCGACGATCACGCCCTTGGCGAGTTCGACCAGGGCGCGCCCCTCGGCCGCCGCGTGCGCGGCGCGCACCTCGCCGCGCAGCCGTTCCACCGTGGCCGCCAGCCGACCCGCCGTGAAGCGGTCCTGCGCCGACGACGGGTCGGCGGGGGCCTGCTCGGGGACGGCCGCCACCGGCGCCGGAACGTCTTCCCCGTGGGGTCCTGAGCGGGGGTCTCCTCCTCGGAGGTGGGTACCACTCATGTCGACGACTCCTCGGGTAGGGCGGCCTCGGGGCCGCCGGACGGGCGGGGCCACGGCACGCCGGGGAGGCGCGGGGCCCGCCGCGGGGCGCGGTGCGGGTCGGTGGGCGGGGGCACGGGACTATCCGTCGTTCAGCCAGCGGCTGACGCAGGCGATGAGTTCGTCGGCGTCGACCGGCTTGGTCACGTAGTCGCTGGCGCCCGCGGCGAGGCTCTTCTCCCGGTCGCCCGGCATGGCCTTGGCGGTGACCGCGATGACGGGCAGCTCCGCGTACTGCGGCATCTCCCTGATCCGCTCGGTCGCCGTGTAGCCGTCCATCTCCGGCATCATCACGTCCATCAGGACGAGGTCGACGGCCGCGTGCGCGAGGAGCGCCTCGATCCCCTTCCGGCCGTTCTCGGCGTGCAGCACCGTGATGCCGTGCAGCTCCAGGATGCCGCTGAGGGCGTAGAGGTTGCGGGCGTCGTCGTCGACCACGAGGACGGTGCGGCCGTGCAGCGTGGTGTCGATGGTCTGCGGCTCCGGGGCCCGGTGCTCTCCCCTGACCAGGGGCACGACGTCGCCGGGCTGCTCCGCGGACAGGTGCAGGGCGATCCGCTCGCGCAGCTCGTCGAGGCTGGAGAGGAGCTCCAGCGGCCGTCGGCGGGCCAGCTCCTGGAGGGCGCGTTCCTGGTCGGCGGCGAGCCGGCGGTTGTTGTGGGCGAGGACGGGGACGGTACGCAGGGCCTCGTCCCCGTCCACGGCGTCCAGGAAGCGCAGGGCGTCGCCGTCCGCCATGTCGACGTCGAGCACGACGCAGTGGAACGGCTGGGTGGCCAGGGCGGCGGCGGCCTCCTGGGGGCCGACGACCGCGATCAGTTCGACGTCCTCCCGGTCGGCGCGGCCGCCGTCGGCGGCGAGTTCCGTGACGGCGTTCTCGGCGACGAGCGCGAGGAGCCCGCGCGGGCGCTCCTCGATCACGAGGAGGCGCCGCGTCGGCCGGGCCCAGGGCGTGCCGGGGCGCGCGGGGAGGGCGGGGGTCCCGCCCTGGTCCGGCGCCGCGGCCGGGAGGCTCCTGCGGCCGTCCGCCGCCGGAGTGGCGGGGGCGGGCTGCTCCGTGAAGTCGGGGCGGGTGACGGGCAGGTAGAGGGTGAAGGTGCTGCCCTCGCCGGGGGTGCTGGCGACCGTGAGGGCGCCGCCGAGCAGGTAGGCGATCTCACGGCTGATGGACAGGCCGAGGCCCGTGCCGCCGTACTTCCGGTTGGTCGTCCCGTCGGCCTGCTGGAAGGCGCCGAAGATCGCCTCCAGGTTCTCGCGGGCGATGCCGATGCCGGTGTCCCTGACGCGGAAGGCGACGACCGGGCCGCCCCGGTGGACGGTCGCCGGGAGCTCGTCGTCCGACACCGGTTCGATGCGGAGTTCGACGCCGCCGTGCTCGGTGAACTTGACGGCGTTGGACAGCAGGTTCCGCAGCACCTGCCGGAGCCGGGAGTCGTCGGTGACCAGGTCGACGGGGACGCCGGCGGCGGTGGAGACCGTGAAGGCGAGGCTCTTCTGCGAGGTGAGGGGGCGGAAGGTGGCCTCGACGTAGTCCAGGAGCTTGCGCAGCGCCACGCGCTCCGGATTGACGTCCATCTTTCCGGCCTCCACCTTGGACAGGTCGAGGATGTCGTTGATCAGCTGCAGCAGGTCCGAGCCGGCCGAGTGGATGATGCCGGCGTACTCCACCTGCTTGGCCGTGAGGTTGCGGGTGGGGTTCTGGGCCAGCAGCTGGGCCAGGATCAGCAGGCTGTTGAGCGGGGTGCGCAGTTCGTGGCTCATGTTGGCCAGGAACTCGGACTTGTACTTCGAGGCCAGCGCGAGCTGCTGGGCGCGGTCCTCCAGCTCCTGCCGGGCCTGCTCGATCTGGAGGTTCTTGGCCTCGATGTCGCGGTTCTGCGTCGCGAGCAGGGCCGCCTTCTCCTCCAGTTCGGCGTTGGAGCGCTGCAGCTCCTCCTGCTGCACCTGGAGCTCCTCGGTGCGGGAGCGCAGTTCGCCCGCCAGACGCTGGGACTCGTCCAGGAGTTCGTCGGTGCGGACGTTGGCGACGATCGTGCTGAGGTTGACGCCCACCGTCTCCATCAGCTGCTCCAGGAAGTCCCGGTGCACGGAGGTGAAGGGGCTGAAGGACATCAGCTCGATGACGCCGAGCACCTGGTCCTCGACGACGATCGGCAGCACCACCAGGCTGCCCCGGGACGTCCGGCCGAGTCCCGAGGAGATGACGACGTAGTCGGCGGGGACGTTCTCGGCCGCGATGGTGCGGCGGCTGCGGGCGGCCTGTCCGACGAGCGACTCGCCCAGCCGGAAACGGTCCTTGCCCCGGTCGTCGGCGGGTCGGCCGTAGGAACCGACGAGCCCCAGCTCGACGCCGCCCGCTCCCTCCTCGGCCAGGTAGAAGGCGCCGTACTGGGCGGCCACGAGCGGGGTCAGCTCGTCCATGACGAGCTCGGCGACGACGGCCAGGTCGCGGTGGCCCTGCATCAGCGCGGAGATCCGCGCCAGGCTGGACTTCAGCCAGTCCTGTTCCTGGTTGGCCCGCGTCGTCTCGCGCAGCGAGCCGACCATCGCGTTGATGTTGTCCTTGAGCTCGGCCACCTCGCCCGACGCCTCGACGGTGATCGAGCGGGTCAGGTCGCCCTCGGCGACGGCGCTGGCGACCTCGGCGATGGCGCGGACCTGTCGGGTCAGGTTCCCGGCGAGCTCGTTGACGTTCTCGGTCAGCCGCTTCCAGGTGCCGGAGACGCCCTCCACCTCGGCCTGGCCGCCCAGCCGGCCCTCGCTGCCGACCTCCCGGGCCACGCGCGTCACCTCGGCGGCGAACGAGGACAGCTGGTCGACCATCGTGTTGATGGTGGTCTTCAGCGCCAGGATCTCGCCGCGGGCGTCCACGTCGATCTTCTTGGAGAGGTCGCCGTTGGCGACGGCCGTGGTGACCTGGGCGATGTTCCGGACCTGGCCGGTCAGGTTGCTCGCCATGGAGTTGACGTTGTCGGTGAGGTCCTTCCAGGTGCCGCCCACGTTCGGCACCCGGGCCTGGCCGCCGAGGCGGCCCTCGGTGCCCACCTCCCTGGCCACTCGGGTCACCTCGTCGGCGAAGGACGAGAGCTGGTCCACCATCGTGTTGATGGTGTTCTTGAGCTCCAGGATCTCGCCCCGCGCGTCCACGGCGACCTTCTTCGACAGGTCGCCGTAGGCCACCGCGGTGGCGACGTGGGCGATCGCCCTCACCTGCGCGGTGAGGTTCCCCGCCATGGAGTTGACGGAGTCGGTCAGGTCGCGCCAGGTGCCGGAGACCCCCTGCACCTCGGCCTGGCCGCCCAGCCGGCCCTCGGTGCCCACCTCCCGGGCCACCCTGGTCACCTGCTCCGCGAAGTTCGAGAGCTGGTCCACCATCGTGTTGATGGTGTTCTTGAGCTCCAGGATCTCGCCCCGCGCGGCCACGTCGATCTTCTGGGAGAGGTCTCCCTTGGCGACGGCGGTGGCGACCTGGGCGATGTCACGGACCTGGGTGGTGAGGTTGCCGGCCATGGCGTTGACCGAGTCGGTCAGATCGGCCCAGGACCCGGAGACGCCGGGCACCACGGCCTGCCCGCCCAGGGTGCCCTCCGTGCCGACCTCGCGGGCCACCCGCGTCACCTCGGAGGTGAACAGGGAGAGCTGGTCGACCATCCCGTTGAAGACGGTGGAGATCTCGCCCATCAGGCCGCCCGCCTCGTCGGGCAGGCGGGTGCCGAAGTCGCCGTCCCGCACCGCCGTGAGACCGGCCAGGAGCTGTCGGAGCTCGGGCTCTGCCACCGCGCCCGGCTCCGGCCGCCCCTCGATCGAGGAGCCCTTGATCGTCGTCTCAGACACGCCTCATCCTCGTTCGCCTCCGGACATCCGTTCACGGGCCGTACGGACCCGTTCACATGCCGTGCTGCCCGTGCTCTCGTGACGGCTCCGGCCTCGACCGTTGCCGTACGGCAATGGTGACGACCCTACCCTTCCGTGATCGACAGGAGGAGAGCGGTGCCGCGTCAGGCGGCCGGAACACGACGTCGAGCGGCTTTCGGACGTTCCCCCGCATGCGACGCCGGAGCCCGGGTACACGGCGCGTCGAGCCGGGCGGTCGATGCCCTGCCTACGAAGGGAGTAGCACGTGCTGATGGCCCATCCCGCGGTCCTGCGCAACCTCATCGAGCAGTACGAGGCGCTCGAGGTGCTCCGGGCGGAGAACGGCAGCGACGAGGTGCGGCAGCGCATGGACGACCTGGCGTACACCCTGTGCGTCTCCACCGGCACGCGTGACGTGGACGCGGCGCTGATCGCGGCTCGCCACCGGCTGCCGGGCGTGCGTCCCGAGGACGACTCCGTGCTGACCGCCTGAGGGCACGACTGAGCCCGGCCCCCTCCTTCCGGAAGGAGGGGGCCGGGCTCAGTGGTGCCGGGGGGTGAGGCCACTCCGTGAGCGAGGTCACTCCGTGAGGGGGTTCACACCGTGGTGGGTTCGCACCACGGACGAGTTCGCACCGCGGGCGGTCCGCCTACCAGCGGTACCAGCGTCCCGTGCCCCCCTTCGGCCGGGCCACGAAGCCCAGCAGCCACAGGACGAGCACGATCACGGCTATCCACCAGAGCGCCTTGACGGCGAAGCCGAAGCCGAAGAGCAGCAACGCGAGAAGAAGAACCAGCAGCAGGGGAACCATGTGCGTCGACCTCCTGGAATGACGTTTGTTCAGGAACAGGTGAACGGGGTGTACGGCCGGCAGGAAGAGGAGGACGTCCGCAGTCCCTCAGAAGCGGCGTTCGAAGAAGAGGGCCACCGGGCCGCGGCCGCGTCGCCCCGCCCGCCGTCCCAGCGCGTACGCGGCAGCGGTGATCGCGGCCGTCGCGCCCACGGCGGCACCGGCCGTCACCGCGTCGAGCGAGCGGACGGCGGTCCACGGCCCGCCCCCGGCGCCACCGGGCCCGGGCGCGGCCGGTGCGATCGCACGGATCTCCTCGGCCGTCACGGTCGGCAGGAACCGCAACTCCCCCATGGTCACCGGTTCGTGCGTCCCCGTGGTGTCCACGCGCCCCTCCCCGGCGCGGTCCGTGCCGCGCGGTGTGCCGGCACGGTCCGACACCGCGTACGGGCCGAACCGGCGGAAGGGGTTCTGTCCACTCTTCTCCGAAGCACTCATGGGAATCCGTCTCGCCGGACTCTCCTGCCGCAAACCTCGTCCGTCCCGCCGGGCGCCCTCCCGGCGGCACGCTTGTGCCGACCGATCCGGGACAGACGGCCCCGCATGGTGACGCTTCTTCTCGCCGGTCTCCCGGTCATCGCCGCCCTGGCCACCGGCCTCCTGGCCGTCCTGGTGTCCCCGTGGTGGTGGTGCGCGGCCGGCCCCTCACTCCTGCTCGCCGCGGCGGCGTCGTACGACCTGCTCCAGCGGCGCCACTCGATCCTGCGCAACTACCCGGTCCTGGGACACCTGCGGTTCGCGATGGAGAAGATCCGCCCCGAGGTGCAGCAGTACTTCGTCGAGCGGAACGTCGACGGCGCCCCCTTCGACCGGGACACGCGCTCCATCGTCTACGAACGGGCCAAGGGCACCGACGCCGAGGACCCCTTCGGCACGGAGCTGGAGCTGGACCGGCCGGGCACCGACTACCTCGTCCCCTCCATGTCCCCGCGCCCGGTGCCCACGCGGCCGCCCCGGGTCCGGATCGGCGGCCCCGACTGCACCAGGCCCTACGACATGGCCCTGCTCAACGTGTCCGCGATGAGCTTCGGCTCCCTGTCGGACCGGGCGGTCCGGGCCCTGAACGAGGGCGCCCGGCGCGGCGGCTTCGCCCACGACACCGGTGAGGGCGGGATGTCGGAGCACCACCTGGCCCCCGGTGGGGACCTGGTCTGGGAGATCGGCACGGGTTACTTCGGCTGTCGTACGGAGGACGGCGACTTCGATCCGGAGAAGTTCGCCGAGAAGGCCGCCCTCGACCAGGTCGCCTGCGTCCTGCTGAAGATCAGCCAGGGAGCCAAGCCCGGCATCGGGGGCGTGCTGCCCGGTCCCAAGGTCACCCGGGAGATCGCCTCGGTCCGGGGCGTCCCCGAGGGCCGCACCGTGCTCTCCCCGCCGTACCACCGCGTCTACCGGACCCCCAGGGAGCTCGTGCGCTTCCTGGGCCGGATGCGGGAGCTCGCCGGGGGCAAGCCGGTCGGATTCAAGCTGTGCGTCGGATCGCGCCGCGAGTTCCTCGCCGTCTGCAAGGCGATGCTGGAGGAGGACGTCACGCCCGACTTCATCGTCGTCGACGGGGCCGAAGGCGGCACCGGGGCCGCGCCGTTGGAGTTCGCGGACACCGTCGGGCTCCCCCTCACCGAGGGGCTGACGACGGTCCACCGGGCCCTCGTCGGCACGGGACTGCGCGACCGGATCCGGATCGGCGCCTCCGGCAAGGTCGCCACCGGCAGCGACATCGTCAAGCGGTTGATCCAGGGCGCCGACTACACCAACTCCGCCCGGGCCATGATGTTCGCCCTGGGGTGCGTCCAGGCCCAGCGCTGCCACACCAACACCTGCCCCGTCGGGGTCGCCACCCAGGACCCCCGGCGCGCCCGGGCCCTGGACGTCGAGGACAAGGCGCGCCGCGTCCAGCGCTTCCAGGAGGCGACCGTCAAGAGCGCCCTGCAGATCATGGCCGCCATGGGCGTCGACGAACCGAGCGGCCTGACGCCCGACATGCTGCTGCGCCGGGTCGATCCGGACACCGTCCGGTCCCATGCCGACCTGTACACGCCGCTCGAAGCCGGACAGCTCCTCATGTCGGCGTCGGTCCCGTCTTCGTGGGCAGACGACTGGAAGGCGGCCCACCCTGACCGGTTCGCCCCCCGGTGACCCGGTCGTCGCCCTTCGTGAAAGGAGACCCCATGACCCGTACCGTCGCCCAGGTGATCGTCGACGGTCTCGCGGACCTCGGTGTCGACCACGTCTTCGGCGTGGTCGGCGACGCCCTCAACCCCCTCACCGATGCCATCCGGGTCACGGACGGCATCGAGTGGACCGGCTTCCGCCACGAGGAGGCCGCGGCCTTCGCCGCCGGCGCGCACGCCCAGCTGTCGGGCGAGCTCGGCGTCTGCATGGGCACCGTGGGGCCGGGATCGGTCCACCTCCTGAACGGGTTGTACGACGCCGCCAAGAGCGGCGCCCCCGTCCTGGCCATCTGCGGCCAGGTGCCGTTGTCGGAAGTGGGAGGCGACTACTTCCAGGAGGTGGACAACGACCTCCTGTTCCGGGACGTGGCCGTGTACCGGGCCACGGTGACCTCCCCCACCCAGATGCCGAGGCTGCTGGAGTCCGCGGTGCGGGCGGCCGTGACCCGCCGGGGCGTGGCGGTGCTGACCGTCCCGGGCGACCTCGGCGACCAGAAGGTCGAGGACGACCGGCCGCCCAGGTTCGCGCTGCCCCGCCCGGCCGTGACCCGGCCCGACGACCCGGCGCTGGCCGAGGCGGCGGAGGCGATCGCCGCCGGCTCCCGGGTCACCCTGCTCGTGGGTCGCGGTGCCCGGGACTCCCGCGAGGAGGTGCTGCGCACCGCCGAGCTCCTCTCGGCACCGATGGTGCTCACGCTCAAGGGCAAGGAGGGCTTCGAGGAGGACAACCCGTACGAGGTCGGCCAGACGGGCCTGATCGGCAATCCGGCCGCCGCCCACGCCCTGGACACCTGCGACACGCTGATCCTGCTGGGCACCGACTTCCCCTACCGCGACTGGTACCCGGACGACTGCCGGGTCGTGCAGATCGACGTCCGGGAGGAACATCTGGGGCGCCGGGTCCCGGTGGACGTGGGGCTGGCCGGGGACGTCGGCGCGACGCTGCGGGCCCTGCTGCCGCTGCTCGCCCCGATCGACTCCCGCACCCACCTCGACGAGGCCCGCGAGCGCTTCCTGCGGTGGCAGGAGGGCCAGGCCGCCCTGGCCGACCCCGCCCACGACAAGCGTCTCCTCGGGCGGGTGCGGGCGGTGTTCGACAACCGGGTCGAGGAGATCCGTCCGGAGGCACTGGCGGCGGCGGTGGACCGTCACGCGGCCGACGACGCGATCTTCACCTCCGACACCGGCATGGCCACGGTCTGGCTGTCGCGTTTCGTCAGCATGCGCGGCAGCCGCCGACTGATCGGCTCGTACAACCTCGGCTCCATGGCCAACGCCATGCCCCAGGCCATCGGCGCCCAGCTGTGGGCACCGGACCGGCAGGTCGTGGCGTTCTGCGGCGACGGCGGCCTGAGCATGCTGCTGGGCGACCTCATGACCATCCGGACCGAGCGGCTGCCGGTCAAGCTCGTGGTCTTCGACAACCGCCGTCTCGGCATGGTCAAGCTCGAACAGGAACAGGCCGGGCTTCCCGAGTTCGGGACGGTCCTCGACAACCCCGACTTCTCCGCCGTGGCCGAAGCCCTCGGGATCCGCGGCATCCGCGTCACCGAACCCGCGGAACTGGACGAGGCCGTGCGCCAGGCGCTCGCCGATCCCGGGCCGGTGCTCCTGGACGTGGTGACCAACCCCTCCGAAGTGGCCGTGCCCGGCAAGCCGACGGTGGCCCAGGGCTGGGGCTTCGCCATCGCCAAGATCAAGGAGAACCTCCCGTCGGGCGACGGCTGAGCGGTGTCGCCGCGGTGAGCCCGGCGCCCGGCCACAGGTGGGGGAACGCACCGGCCGGGTGCCGGGTTCCTGATGGTTTTCGGCCCGGGACGGAACACGTGTTCCGTCCCGGGCCGAAAACCATCAGGAACCCGGTGAAGGGCTCGAACCCGGCGAAGGGCTCCGCCCTCCGCTCAGGCCCGGCCGTTCTCCGGATCCGTCCCGCTCGCCCGCCGCCGCGCGTCCTCCTGCGCGCTTCGGCTGGGCGAAAGGGCGTCGGCCGCCTCGCCGTCCCGGTCGTCGTCCTCCCGCAGGTCCGTCTCCGCCTCCTCGACCTCCTGGAGGACCTCCTCGGCCGCGGTCTTCGGACGGCCACCGGTCTGCGACGCCTCACGGTTTCCCTGGGACATGCCTCTCCTCCTCGGTCTTTTCTCGTACACGTCCCCGCTACCCGCCGATCCGTGGTTCACCCCGGGCGCTTTCGGAATCCACCCCGCGCTCTGGATGTGCGTCCCGGCGCTTTCGGCATTCGCCCCACCGCTTTCGCCCGTTCTCCTCGGGCCGGGAAAGAACGGGGCCGGAAAGCACGGGGCCGGGAAAGCACGAAGGGAGGGCCCGAACTCGTCGAGTTCGGGCCCTCCCTTGACACGGGGGTTCAGACCATCGGGCCTCCGAACGGGCCCCCCAGTCCGTAGTACGCGCCCAGTTCACGGCGGTAGTCGGAATCACCGAGGTGCTTGTCGCGGTGGAACTCGGGAGCGTCCTTGACCTGTTCCTTCGTCCGGTCGACGAAGATCTTCCGCTCGTCCAGGTCGATCCGGACCACGGTGGCGGCCGGCAGGAGGACCTCCTTGCCGAAGATCCAGACCCCGGTGTCCACGACCAGGTAGGCGTCGTCGACCTCGTCGGAGTGCTTGTCCACCTTCCCGATGCTGCCGTCGATCGCCTCGACCCCGTAGCCGGTCAGATCGGTGCCGGCCAGGTGGCCCGCGGTCGACTTGTAGCTCCACACGTGCTCAGTCACGCGAAAACAACTCCTCCGGTGGACGGGGACGGCCTGCGAATCGCGGCCGTTCTTCTCTTCCGTGTGCGTTTCACCGCGGGCCCGGCCCGCTTGGACTCCGCTTGCCCCGGCCCCGACGGCTCATGCACCCGATCTCGGGTGCGACAGGAGGAAGGAAATCAATTTCCCTTTCCGGGTTTGTCGTCGCGCTTTCCGGCCAGGAGTCTTCTCGTCAGATGTGCTGAACGGAGAAGGAGTGATCGTCCGTGTCCGGTGAGCAGAAGATGAAGGCCAAGAGCGAGCAGGCCAAGGGCAAGGTCAAGGAAGCGGCCGGGCGGATGACCGGTGACGAGCGCCTCGAGGCGGAGGGCCGGGCCGACCAGGCGAAGGGCGACGCGCGCGGCGCCAAGGAGAAGGCGAAGGACGCCTTCAAGCACTGACGCCACGAACGCACGGACCGCGTCCGGCAGAGAAGGGGCGGCCCCGCCACGGCGGGCCGCCCCTCTGTCGTACCCGCACCCGCCCCCTTCCCCCAGGGCCCGTGTTCCGTCGGGGCTCGACGCCGGTACCGTGGAGGGCCGTCCCCACTCCCGTACGCTCGCCTGCCTGTCGGCGGTGTGCCCGCCCGACAGGTCTGCCCGCCTTGCCCGACTCCGCCGTTTCCATGTCCCCGCGGCCGCGCTTCTCCCGTCCGTCCTGGCTGTCACCGAAGGTGCTGCGCACCGAAGTGCCGGCCGGCCTGGTGGTCGCGCTGGCGCTGATCCCCGAGGCGATCTCCTTCTCGATCATCGCCGGGGTGGATCCGGCGATCGGTCTGTTCGCCTCCTTCACGATGGCGGTCACGATCGCCGTCGTCGGCGGCCGGCCCGCGATGATCTCCGCCGCCACGGGGGCGGTGGCCCTGGTCATCGGCCCGCTCAACCGGCAGTACGGCTTCGGTCATCTGGTGGCGGCGGTCATCCTGGCCGGCGCCTTCCAGATCGTGCTGGGCGCGCTGGGCGTGGGCAGGCTGATGCGGTTCATCCCGCGCCCGGTGATGGTCGGTTTCGTCAATTCCCTGGCGATCCTGGTGTTCATGGCCCAGATTCCGCAGCTGTGGCACGTGCCGTGGGCCGTGTACCTCCTCTTCGCCGCCGGTCTGGCACTCATGGTCCTGTTCCCGAGGATCACCACCGCGGTTCCGGCCCCGCTGGTCTCGATCGCGATCCTCACGGTGATCACCGTCGCCGCGGGCATCACCGTGCCGACCGTGGGCGACGAGGGCGCGCTGCCGTCCTCGCTGCCCGTCCCCGGCCTGCCCGACGTGCCCTTCACGCTCGGCACCTTGGCCACCGTCGCCCCGTACGCCTTCGCCATGGCGCTCGTCGGACTGATGGAGTCGCTGATGACGGCTCAGCTCGTCGACGAGATCACCGACACCCGCTCCTCGAAGACCCGGGAGGCCGTCGGGCAGGGCATCGCGAACATCGTCACCGGCTTCCTCGGCGGCATGGGCGGCTGCGCCATGATCGGCCAGACCATGATCAACGTGAAGGTCTCCGGTGCCCGGACCCGCCTGTCCACCTTCCTCGCGGGCGCGTTCCTGATGGTGCTGTGCATCGCCTTCGGACCGGTCGTCTCCGACATCCCGATGGCCGCCCTGGTCGCCGTCATGGTCATGGTCTGCTTCGCGACCTTCGACTGGCACTCCGTCGCGCCCCGGACGCTGAAGCGGATGCCCGCGGGCGAGATCGTCGTCATGGCCGTCACCGTGGTGTGCGTCGTCGCCACCCACAACCTCGCCGTAGGGGTGGTCACGGGGTCCGTCACCGCGACGGTCGTCTTCGCCAGGCGTGTCGCCCGGCTCGCGGACGTCACCGCGGTCACCGACCCCGACGGCGGCCAGGTCGTCTACGCGGTCACCGGCCAGCTGTTCTTCGCCTCCTCCAACGAGCTCGTCGGCCGCTTCGACTACGCCGGCGACCCCGACAGGGTCGTCATCGACCTCTCCGCCGCCCACATCTGGGACGCCTCCTCGGTGGCGGCGCTCGACGCGATCGAGCACCGTTACGCCCAGCGCGGCAAGACCGTGGAGATCACGGGCCTCAACGGGCCCAGTGCCGGCCTGCACGACTCCCTCAGCGGCGGACTCACCCCGGCGGGCTGACACCGGAACCCGCACACGGCGCCCACCGCCCCGTCGGACGGACGGCGCCGCGCGCGGGGCGGAACGGCCCTCCGGGGAAAACCGCTCGACCCGGACGCCCGTGTGAGGAAATCTTCGGGAGATGGAATTCCTCTGCTACCACCGTGACCGGCCCGGCTCGCTGCCGCTGCGCCACGAGCTGAACGAGGCGCACTGGTCCTACATGGATCAGTACGCGAAGGAGATGATCGCCCGGGGCCCGACCTTCGCCGACGACGGCGAGACGCTCACCGGAAGCGTGCACATCCTCGACCTGCCGGATCCCGCCGCCGCCCGCGCCTTCGCGTTCGACGAGCCGAACTACCAGGCCGGCGCCTACCGGGACGTGATGCTGCGTCGGTGGCGCAACGCGCTGGGGCGCACCATGGGGGAGTTTCCCGGCGGCCGGACGGGCGGCAACCGCTACCTGGTGCTGGGCCTCGGCACGGGACGGGCCGCCGACCTCGACGTGCCGGCCGACCCGAACGAGCTGATCGCCTACGGGCCTCTGCTGTCCGACGACGGCGCCACCTGGCTGGGCACGGCGGCGCTGGTGCGGGCGCCGGACCCGTCCACGGCGCGCGCCGTCCTCACTTCGGACCGGTACGCCGCCATCGAGGTGCACGACTGGCAGTTCGGCGGGCGCCCGTCCTAGGGCCCGTCGTCTCCCAGGGCCTGTCGTCACGGTGGAAGTCCGGGGATCGCGCGGCGTTTCCGGACCGCGGATGCCGGCAGGGGCGCCCGTATGCCTCGTCCGGGTGGAATCTTTCCCCCTTGTCGGGGATCGGTGCTGGTCGCATGGGGTGAAAGGGCCGCGTGGCCCGTTTCCCGGGCCGGGCCGGAGGGCGTTGATGGGGATGTGAGCACCTCAACCACCGCCCCGATACTGGCCGCGTCCCTCACCGCCCCCGCCCTTCCCGTCGTGCACGACTCGGGCGCGGACACCGCGCCCGGCGTCATACTCATCGACTCCTGCACCACCCTCGGCGACACCCTGGTCGTCCACCTCGCCGGGGAGATCGACCGCTCCAGCGCCGCACCGCTGTGGGCTCTGTTGGCCTCGGCCGCCGACCACGGCTGCACCGGCCTCGTCCTGGACACCTCGCGGGTCACCTTCTGCGACTCCGGCTTCCTCGCCGTCCTCCGCTGGTGGCCCCGGCGCGGACGCCGTCTCAGACTGGCGAACCGCTCCCGGCCCGTTCAGCACCTCCTGAACGCGGCGGCCGCGGCGGGGCGGCGGCCGGCCCGGTCCGGTTCACCGACGGCAGCGATCACGTCATGACGTTCATGCTCCTGACCTGCGGCCCGATGCTCGCGGCGGTCCTCCTCGCGTACCGGGAACCCCGGGAGGCACGGCACCGCCGCTCCGCCGAACCGTCCCGGCCCGCACCTCGCAGGACCCTGGTCCACTGCCGCCTGGCACCCCCGCTCCTGCGCCCCACGGCCTAGACAGGGGAAGGTGTGGGGGCCCTGCCGGCTCGCCGGGCCCCCACACCTGTGCCACCGTCCCCACCCCGTCCGGCGCTTTCCCCGTCACGCGTCGTCGTTCACGACGATCGTCTCCACCCGGATCCCGTGGAAGTGGTCCCAGTCCATGACCAGGCGGAAGCGCCGATGGGCCTCCAGCCGTTCCGCGTCGGCGGGAACCCGCCCGCGTCGCACCTGGGCGTCGCCGGACTCCACGAGTTCCGCGAGGGCGAGACGGACGTCGTCGACGTCCTGGCCGGTGGCGGCCGCCAGGCGGTCCAGTGAGGTGAGGACCTCCTGAGGTTCACCCAGATCGTCGACCAGGTGCCGGATCAGCGCGTTGACGAGGGGGTCGGTGCGCATCGTCCAGCGCATCGAGTCGAGTCGCTCGGCGAGTTCGGCGTCCAGGGGCAGCAGGTCACCGGGCAGCGGCAGTGCGGCGGGCATCGACCAGCGGGGACCGTCCGGCGTTTCCTCACGGCTCGCCGGACCCCACGTCAGGTAGAGCTCGGACAGGTCCCGCACGGTCGTGGGCACCGGGAAGCCGGCGGCCGTGAGCACGGCGCCGAACGTCTTCCAGTTGTTCGCCTCGTATGCTTCGCGTCCCTCCGGCGCGGTCTCGTGGTCCCCCTCCTCATCGGGCCACGCGAACGTGAGCGCGGCGTCCAGGTCGCCGCCGATCATGTGCCAGTGGCCGTCGACGACCTCCTGCAGCAGGTCGTCCAGGGAGCCGGTGAAGTCGGGCTGGGCGGCGGTGCTGACCAGCATCGCCAAAGGGAAGCCCTGGCGGGGCAGGACGTGGTCCCAGCCCGAAGCCCACCAGTCGTTGTGCATCGCCACGTCCCGGCGCGGTCCGGGCACGGACGGGTTCTCGGTCATCCGCAGCTCTTCCTCGGAGGAGGGCCGAACGCCGACGGCGTACGCACTGTGGTGCACGCCGCGTTCTCACGCGGCGTGCGTCCCGGGCGCGGGGACGTCGACGACACCGTCCGGCTCGCCGTCGGCGCCGAGCGGTCACGCGCGCGAGCGCCGGCCCGGCCCGGGGCTTCCGGGCCGGGCCGGCGCTCGCACCGGTCGTGCGGTCGTACCCGTCATGCGCGGGTACAGTCGCACCCGTCACGCGCGGGGTGGGTCAGCGGCGCAGCTTCAGGCGGTGCACCCCGCCGTCGACCGTGCCGACGTAGAGCGTGCGGCCGTCGGGGGCGGCGGCCAGCTCGGTGGTGTCGGTGTTCTGCAGACCGCCCGAGATGTTCTCCCAGGTGAGGCCATTGTCGGTGCTGCGCAGTACGCCCCGGCCGCCCTGGACGAGTCCGGACGCGGTCGAGCCGGCGGTGGCCGCGTAGAGCGCTCCGCCCACCCGCAGCAGGTCCGCGACGTGGACCGCGAGCGGGCCGGTGTCCGCGGTGCGGAAGGTCCTGCCGTCATCGGTGCCGACCCGGACGGTCGATCCGCCGACGACCAGGCGCCGGCCGTCCATCACGATCGCGGAGACGGGGCCCTCGGCGACCTTGGTCTTGGTGACGCCGCCGTCGTCCGAGCGGTAGAGGCCCGAGGCGTTGCCGAGCCAGAGGCGCCGCGGGTCGCGCGGGTCACCGGCCATGGCGTCGAAGGACCTCTCGTGGAAGAGGTTCTTCCACGTCCTGCCGCCGTCGGACGTCGAGAACAGCCCGTCGCCGAAGATGCTCCTGAAGCTGATCGCCACCCGGTCCGGGTCGGCCGGGTGCACCAGGATCGAGGTCGGTATCTCCGACGACGTGCCCTTCACCCGCCAGGTCCGGCCGGCGTCACCGCTGCGGGAGACCTCGAAGAGGCCGGTCGCGGTGCGCCGGACCTGCCACACCACCTTGGTGTCCTCGGGCGAGACGGCGAGGTGCGAGGTGAGACGACCGGTCATGCCCTCCGCCCCGGACCGGCCCCACTCGGGGCCGGCGACGGGGATCGTGGTGCGGTAGGTGCCGCTCACCGTTCCGGCGAGCAGCTGGTCTCCGCCGACCGCGAGGGCGAAGGCGGTCAGGCCCTGGACGCCGATCCTCCGGTATCCGGTGCCGTCGGCCGAGCCGCGGTACAGGCCGTCCTGTTCGCTGGACACGGTCACCGAGCCGTCGGCCCAGCGGTCGTAGTCCATCGCGATGGCCGCCTTCGAGGGCGCGGGCACGGGCTTCCAGGTCCTGCCGTGGTCGCGGCTCACCTGCCCGGCGCCGAACAGCGCGCGCAGGTACAGGTCGCCGCCGGAGGCGGACAGTCCGTTGCCGCCCTGCGCCAGGGGCAGCAGGGTGGACCAGGTGCGGCCCTTGTCGTAGGAGCCGCGGACGCCCGTACCGGGGACGTACGCCGCCACCACGGTGGAGTCGGCCGCCATGCCGCGGATGGTGTTCACCGGCTCGTCGAGGACGAGGTGCGCCGTACCGGGGTCGCCCTTGCCGACGCCGTCGATCCGCCAGACGGCGTCGAAGGTCGCCAGGTACAGGGTGTCGCCGACGAGGGTCGCGTCGCGGACGTCACCGGTGACTCCGGTGGGGTACGTCGCCCAGCTGTCGCCCGCGTCCGTGCTGACCAGCAGCGTGCCGTCGACGATCGCGGCGAGGGTGCGGGTCTGCTCGTCCGCGACGAACCCGTCGATGTGCGCGTCGGGCACGTCGAGCCTGCGCCAGGTGCGGCCGTTGTCGTCGGTGCGCAGGATCGTGCCCCGGCGGGTGGGGTCGGCGGCCGTGTTCACGGCGTACCACCAGCGATCGGGGCGGCGGGCGTCGACCACGACCGCTCCGGTGCCGTTGCCGTCGGCGATCGGCAGCCTGCCGACCTGGCGCCAGTGGGCGCCGCCGTCGGTGGTCAGCCAGGGGGCGGCCTTCCGGAACTGGGTCACGACGGCCTGCTTCGGCCGGGCGGGCGAGAGCGCGACGTGACCGGCCTCGCTGTTCGGGCCGATGGGCTCCCAGCGGTCGCCGCGGCTGCCGGCGGGGGTGACCTCGAAGGCGCCGGTTCCGGTGATCCGTCGGCCGTCGGTGGTCGTGGCCCGCACGGCCAACCGGTGGGCACCGGCCGCCTTTCCGGTCACGTCGGCCTGGTAGTAGCCGGCGCCGTTCATGGTGGTGGGCAGCGTGAAGGCCTTGCCGTGCGGCGGCGTGACCCTGATCTCCGGCGGCGCGTTCAGGGCGGCCGGGGCGGCGACGTGCACGGTGGAGCGGCCGTCGCTCGGGTCGGGGGACGCCTGGACGACCAGGTGCCGGACGACGAGCAGGTACGGCACCCGGAGGGCGGGGCCTCGCGCGGGGGTGGCCGTGATCCGGCCGCTGATCTCCGTGTCGGTGGCCGGGCGGTCCGCGCGCAGGGTGACGTCGACGGTCGCCGACCCCCCGGCGGGGACGGTCACCCGCGGCGGGGACACGGTGGTGGGCCCGGTGCTGTCGAGGGCGACGGTCAGCGGCTTCCTGCCGGGGTTGGCCAGGCGCACCTTCGCGGTGCCGCCGACGGTCCGGTCCGCCAGGTCGGCGAGGCCGAACGACACGCTCGTCGGGGAGGCGATGAGGGTGGCCGACGCCGCGGCGGCCACGTCGAGCCGTCCGTTGCCCTGGACGGTGGGGCCGGTGCCGGCGAGCTGCTTCGCGGTGCCGACCAGTGCGGACCTGATCCCGTCGGGGTCCTGGTCGGGGCGCAGTTGGCGCAGCAGGGCGGCGGCTCCGGCGACCTGCGGGCTCGCCATCGAGGTGCCCGACATGCGGTAGACACCGGGTTCGTACATCGAGGTGGGGACCGAGGAGCGGATCTCCACGCCGGGTGCGACCAGGTCGGGTTTGAGTCCGAAGCCGGTGCCGGGTCCGCGCGAGGAGAACGAGGCGATCTCGTCGGTGGAGTCGGTGCCGCGCAGGGTGACGGACACCTTTCCGGCGGCCAGTTCGCGGCTCAGCTGGGCGTACTGGGTCGTGTCGATGCCCATGACGACCAGGCGGTCCATGCGCAACGAGTCGCCGGAGGCGGCGGTCCGGGCGAGGTCGGGGCGGGCGGGGGTCTCCCGGGCTTCGGCCGTTCCCCGGGTGGCGGCGAGCGCGGGTCCGTCGTGGTCCGGGAGGCCGCCGAGCACGGCGAGCGCGCCGCGTTTCTCGGCTTCGCGCGCCCAGTCGATGTCGCTCTGGCTCAGGACGTCCGTACTGGGCGGGACGAGGATGTCGGCCCGCAGGATCTTGCCCCGTACGTCACCGACCCGCTTCCAGTCCTCGGCGGTGCCCGCGCCGACGTCCACGAGCGGCGCGGTGACCGGTTCTCGGGGCGGGTTCGCGGACAGGACGCCCCGGTACGTCTGGATCAGTTCGGGCTCCTCGCCCGCCAGGTACGCGCTGGGGACCCGCAGTCCGCTGGTGGAGGCGCCGACCGCGATGACGCCGTCGGCCGCCGCCGGTGTGCTGACGGTGCCGCTGCCGGGTCCGGCGTTGCCCGCCGCCGCGACGACGACCACTCCGGCCCGCACGGCGGCGGTCGCCGCGCGGCCCAGCGGGTCGGTGCCGTCACCGGGGCCGCCGAGGCTCATGTTGATGACGTCGGCCGGATGGGGGTTGCTCGGATCGGCCGCGGCCTCGATGCCGGCGATGATGTCGGAGGTGTAGCCGCTGCCGTCGGCACCGGTGACCTTGTAGGCGAGCAGGCGCGCGTCGGGCGCCATGCCGGTGACGCCTCCCTTCCCGGCCGCCTTGCCCGCGACGATGCCCGCGACGTGGGTGCCGTGGCCGTTGTCGTCCATCGGGTCGTCGTCGCCGTTGGCGAAGTCGAAGCCGCCGACGACCTTGTGGCCCTCGCCGAAGCCGCCGCCCAGGTCGGGGTGGCCGTAGTCCACGCCACTGTCCAGGACCGCCACGACGGTGCCCTTGCCGGTGGCCTTCACCCCGGCCGGGTCCTGGCGCTTCCAGACCTCGGGCGCGCCGGTCAGCGGGACGCTGGTGTCCGTGCGCACCTGTATCCGGGTGTCGGGACGGACGGCGACGACGCCCGGCAACGCGGCCAGCCGTGCCGTCTCGGAGGCGGGCACCGTCATCGCCACGGCGTTGACGAGCAAGCCGAGTCCGCGGGGTGCGGCGGGGTGGAGTCCGGCGTGCCGTGCGGTCCTGACGAAGGTGTCCTGCCGTGCCGCCAGGGCCCGTCGGGCGTCGCCGACGGCGGAGGCGGTGCCGGCGGTCAGGGTGGTGAGCGAGCCGTCGGGGGCGGCTGCCACGGCGGCGTCTCCGGACAGCTCGACGATGACCCGCTGGTTCGGGTCGGGTGACTTCGCGGTCGCGGTGCCGGGTGTCGCGGTGAGCGTCCCGGCCAGCGCGACGGTGGTGACCGCGGCGGCCACCAGACGTCGGCTTCCTCGTGGGTTCTTGGCCATGGGGAGAAGTCCTAGCGCCGAAGTCACTCTCCGTACAACGGATCTTGGCGGCCCATTGCTGCACCTGGCACAAGTGGGCCAGGATCCGCACATGACGAACGAGCTCAGCGCGGCAGGCATCGATCCGTTCGACGAGAGCGTCTACCGGGCCGTGTTGGCCCGGCGCACGGCGGCCCCGGCCGAGCTCGCCGCCGACCTCGGCTGCTCCTCCCTCCGCGCCGCCAGGGCGCTGGACCGGCTGCACGACCACGGCCTGGTCGGGCGGCTCGCGGGGGTCCGCCGCCGGTACGCGGCGATCGAGCCGGGAGCCGCGGTGGAGTCCCTGGTGCGGAACAGGACAGCGGAGTTGGACCGGGTCCGTTCGGCGGCGGGCGAGCTGTCCCGCCTCTTCGCGGCGGCCCAGGCCGGCACCGCCGGGGAGGACGAGGTGGAGATCGCCACCGGCCGCGAGGCGCTCGGCCGCTGGTTCGTCCGCCTCCAGCAGGAGGCGCGCGAGGACGTCATGACACTGGACCGGCCGCCGTACGCGCTGACCACCTCCAATCCGGTGGAGAGCACGGCGCTGGGGCGCGGCGTGCGCTACCGCGCGGTCTACGCCCCCGAGGCGCTGGAGTGGCCGGGGGTGCTGGAGGACATCCGCGGACTCGTGCGCCGTGGCGAACAGGCCCGGGTGATGCCGGGCCTGCGGATCAAACTGGCCATCGCGGACCGCCGGCTGGCGCTGATGCCGCTCTCCCTGGACCTCGACGGCGTGCGCGCCGCGGTCATCCGCCCCTCCACGCTGCTGGACGCCCTCACCGACTACTGGGAGCTGTGCTGGAGACAGGCCCTGCCTCTCGACGCCCCCGCCGAGGACCCGCTCGGCGAGGAGGACCGCCTGGTGCTCACCCTGCTGGTCAGCGGCCTCAAGGACGAGGCCATAGCCCGCCAGCTCGGCTGGTCGGTCCGCACCATGCGCCGGCGCATGAGCCGCCTCCACGAACTCCTGGGCGCGGTGAACCGCTTCCAGGCCGGTGTCGTCGCGGCACGCCGCGGCTGGATCTGACCCGCCGCCGGGCCGGGGCCGACCAGCTGGCGGCGATCCCGCCCCCGGCCATGAGCGCCCGCACAGGGGCCGGGCCGCCCGGCGCGTTCGGCAGCGCCGGTGCGGGGCGGGGGCCGCTTGTCGGCTCTCGTCGGCGTACCGCCGACACGAGCGGGAGCCCTGGGGCTCCACCGGCACCCCTCGACTGCGGTCCCGGGCCCCAGGAACACCGAACAGCCCGCGTCGTCCCCGGGTCGACTTCGTCCACGACCAGCACCACCCAGACCGCACCATCTACCCGCGCTTGCAATTATAACGCGCATGCAATTATTGTGGAGGCACGCAAAGAGCTCACTCAAGCAATTACGGAAGGGCTGAGCCATGCCGCTCGCACTCCTCGCCCTGGCTGTCGGCGCCTTCGGCATCGGCACCACGGAATTCGTCGTCATGGGCCTGCTGCCCGACATCGCCTCCGCATACGGCGTCACCATCCCCACCGCCGGCCTGCTGGTCACCGGCTACGCCCTCGGCGTCGTCATCGGGGCGCCGGTGCTGACCGTCCTCGGCAACAAGGTGAGCCGGAAGCGGATGCTCATGCTGCTCATGGGCCTGTTCGTGCTCGGCAACCTGCTCTCCGCCGTCGCCCCGAGCTTCGGACTGATGCTGACCGGCCGGGTGGTCGCCTCGCTCGCGCACGGCTCGTTCTTCGGCATCGGCTCCGTCGTCGCCGCCGGCCTGGTCGCGCCGGACAGGAAGGCCGGCGCCATCGCCACCATGTTCACCGGTCTGACCGTCGCCAACATCGTCGGCGTGCCGCTCGGCACCTTCATCGGGCAGACGATCGGATGGCGCACCACCTTCGCCGTCGTCGCCGCGCTCGGCGTGATCGGGCTCCTCGGCATCGCGAAGCTCGTACCCGCCATGCCCCGCCCCGAGGGCACCCGGCTGCGCGGCGAGCTGACGGCCTTCCGCAATCCCCAGGTCCTGCTCGCGATGGCCATGACCGTGCTCGGCTTCGGCGGCGTCTTCGCCGCGATCACCTACATCGCCCCGATGATGACCCACGTCGCCGGTTACGCGGACGGCTCCGTCACCTGGCTGCTCGTGCTCTTCGGCGTCGGCATGTTCCTCGGCAACCTGCTGGGCGGCCGCTTCGCCGACCGCGCGCTGATGCCCCTGCTGTACACCACCCTCGGCGGGCTCGCGGTCGTCCTCGCGCTCTTCACCGTGGTCGCCCACGACAAGGTCCTCGCCGCGATCGCCGTCCTCCTCGTCGGAGCGCTCGGCTTCGCCACCGTGCCCCCGCTGCAGAAGCGCGTCCTCGACCAGGCCCACGGCGCACCGACGCTGGCCTCCGCCGTCAACATCGGCGCCTTCAACCTCGGCAACGCGCTCGCCGCCTGGCTCGGTGGCCTCGTCATCGCCGCCGGCTTCGGCTACACCGCCCCCAACTGGGTCGGCGCCGCCCTCGCCGCCGCCGCCCTGGGCCTCGCCCTCTGGTCCGCCGCGCTGGAGCGCCGTACCCCCGCGGCCACGGCCGACGCGGGTGCCACGGCCGATGACAGTGCCGGTGCCGTTGCCGACGCCGTCCGTACCCCCGTACATCACTGAGCCCCCACCCCCTCCCCCATCACCTCAAGGAGAAGCGCCATGAGCACCCCCGTCACCCCGCTGAGCACCGCCGACGCCGAGACCCTGATCACCGCCGCCCACCGCGCCGCCGAGGCCTCCGGGGTCGCCGTCAGCGTCACCGTCCTGGACGCGGGCGGGCACCTGCTGGCCTTCCGCCGGGACGACCGGGCGGTCCTGATCTCGGGCGAGACCAGCACGCGCAAGGCGTACACCGCGCTCCAGCTGAACGCCCCGACCGCCGACCTGGTGGACCTCGTCAAGCCCGACGGACCGTTCCACTCGCTGCCCACCGCGCTCGACCGGCCGCTGCTGTTCATCGCCGGCGGCGTCCCCGTCCACCGCGACGGCCGCCTGATCGGCGCGATCGGCGTGGGCGGCGGCGCCCCCGAGCAGGACCACGGCTTCGCCGCCACCGCGCTCGGGGAACTCGCCCGGTGACCGGCCCCGCGGCCGCACCCCGCAGGAGGTCCTCGCCGACCGCGGCGCCCGCCTCGACGCCCCTCTCCCCCGTCGGCCACGGCGCTTGATCGGCGCAGCTCCGGTGGCCCGGGGGGCCGTCCGGCCGGAGGGTGGGTGCAGGATCGCCTGTCGCCCCGAGCCCGCGAGGACGCCGCCGATGCACCGCTACCCGCCGATCGCCGACCACGGTCTCGTCGGAGACCTGCAGACGTGCGCGCTGGTGTCGGCCGAGGGCGTCGTGGACTGGTTCTGCTCGCCCCGCTTCGACTCCCCGAGCGTCTTCGGCCGGCTCCTCGACCACGAGCGCGGCGGCCACTTCTCGATCACCGTGGAGGCGCCCGGCACGACGGTGCGACAGCTGTACCTGGCCGACAGCGCGGTGCTACTCACCCGCTTCCTCACCCCCGACGGGGTCGGCGAGGTGGCCGACTTCATGCCGCTGCCCGCGGACCCGACCGTGCCCGTCGACCGGCACACCCTGGTCCGGGTGCTGCGGGTGGTCCGCGGCACCGTCCGCTTCGCGGTCGAGTGCCGGCCGCGCTTCGACTACGGGCGGGAGGCGCACGAGCTGGTCCTCGACGGCGCCACCGCGCGTTTCACCGGAGCGACCGCCGCCGCTCACCTCCAGGTGCTCGGGGCCGTCGCGCTGGAGCGGGACGGCCCGGACGTGCGCGCCGAGGTGGAGCTGACCGCCGGTCAGCGCGCCGCCGCCGTGCTCACCCTGGACGCGCCCGGCGCCGAGCCTCCCGAGCCGGCCGACGAGACGAGCCTGCGGGCCGCCTTCGACTCGGTCCGCTCCTTCTGGCACGACTGGATCGGCCGCTGCCGCTACCGCGGCCGCTGGCAGGAGCAGGTCAACCGCTCGGCGATCACGCTGAAGCTGCTCACGTACGCCCCGTCCGGCGCGCCGGTGGCCGCCGCCACCATGGGGCTGCCCGAGCAGGTCGGCGGCGAACGCAACTGGGACTACCGCTACACCTGGATCCGGGACGCCTCGCTGTCCGTGCGCGCGATGGTCGACCTGGGCTTCACCGAGGAGGCGGACGCCTTCCGCCGCTGGCTGGGTGCCCGGCTGCAGGCCGGCGGCACGGTCAGCGGCGAGCCGCTGCAGATCATGTACCGGGTGGACGGCGACCCGGAGCTGGGGGAGGAGGTGCTGGACCACCTGGAGGGCTGGCGCGGCTCGGCCCCGGTCCGGGCCGGCAACGGCGCCGCCGACCAGCTCCAGCTGGACATCTACGGTGAGGCCGTCCACGCCTTCGCGCAGGCCCGCCACCTGACGCAGCAGACCGGTTACGACGGCTGGCAGCGCTTCGCCGCCACGGTGGACTGGCTGTGCGAGCACTGGGACCGTCCGGACGAGGGGATCTGGGAGACCCGCGGCGGCCGGCAGGACTTCACGTACAGCCGGCTGATGTGCTGGGTCGCCTTCGACCGCGCGGTGCGGATGGCCCGGGAGTTCGGCCGTCCCGCCGACCTGCCGCGCTGGACGGCCGCCCGGGACGCGGTGCTGCACCAGGTGATGGAGCGCGGCTGGTCCACCGGGCGGCAGGCCTTCGTGCAGCACTACGGCAGCGAGGTCCTGGACGCCTCGCTGCTGATGATGCCGATCACCCGGTTCGTCGCGCCGCGCGACCCGCGCTGGCTGTCCACCCTGGACGCGATGGACCGCGAGCTGGTCTCGGACAGCCTGGTCTACCGCTACGACCCGGCCGCCTCCCCCGACGGCCTGCGCGGCTCCGAGGGCACCTTCTCGCTGTGCAGCTTCCTGTACGTGGACGCGCTCGCCCGGGCCGGCCGGCTCGAGAAGGCCCGGTACGCCTTCGACAAGATGCTCACCTACGCCAACCACGTCGGACTGTTCGCCGAGGAGATCGGCCCGACCGGCGAACAGCTCGGCAACTTCCCGCAGGCCTTCACCCACCTCGCGCTGATCACCGCCGCGCTGACCCTCGACGAGGCGCTGGAGGGCTGACGCCCCCGGGGGGAGTCTTCGCTCCACGCCGTCACCCGGCACGCCCCCCGGTGCGTACCCGAACGCCCCCGGTGTGCCGACGGCGTTTCGATCATGCGAACTACGCGCGTCGACCTGCCCGTACGCCGTTGACGCCCCCGGCCGGCTCCGCGAGACTCCTGCCCCATGCAGCCCCCGCGTGACCGCTCGGTCACCCTCGTCCAGCGCCGGCACGTGGACCTCGTCCGTGTCGCGAGCGCGGTCTGTCGCTGCGCCTGACGGCCCCTTCCGCTCGCCGGGTCGTCCCCCACGCTCCTCCGCCCGCCCCGCCCGCGGCGCCGTCCCCCGCCCGCCGGGCCCCGGAGGCATGCCCGCACGTCCGCACGCCCTTCTGGAGACCCGCATGTCCACGCCCCTGTCCCGCCGCACCCTCGGAGGGGTCGCCGCCGGTGCCGCCGCCGCGGCCGCCCTCGGCGCCACCGCGACCGCCGCGCAGGCGGCCCCCGCGACCGAACCGCGGGAGCGTCCCTTCCGGGCGGCGCACCCGCGCCGCCACTCCCGCAGGCCCAACATCCTCTTCGTCCTGGGCGACGACCTCGGCTGGGCCGACCTCTCCTCGTACGGCTCCCCGCACATCCGCACGCCCCACCTGGACCGGCTCGCCCGCGAGGGCGTCCGCTTCACCGACGCCTACTCCGGCTCCGCAACCTGCTCCCCCACCCGCTTCAGCCTCTACACCGGCCGCTACCCGGGCCGTACGAAGGGCGGGCTCGCCGAACCGATCGCCGACAGGTCCGCCGGCCTGGAACCCACCCACCCCACGCTCGCCTCGCTGCTCCGTGACTCCGGCTACGCCACCGCCCTCATCGGCAAGTGGCACTGCGGCTACCTGCCCGACCACTCCCCCACCCGCTCCGGCTGGGACGAGTTCTTCGGCAACTTCGGCGGGGCCCTGGAGTACTACTCCAAGCTCGGTCTCGGCGGCGAGTACGACCTCTACGAGGGCGACGCCGAGTACAAGGACCTGCGGTACTACACCCGGATCCTCACCGAGCGGGCGAGCGAGTACGTCGGCCGCGACCACGGGAAGCCCTGGCTGCTCAACCTGAACTTCACCACCCCGCACTGGCCCTGGATCGCCGACGGCGACACGGAGGAGAGCGCCGAGATCGTCCGCCGGATCAAGGCCGGCGACCGCTCCGCCCTCTGGCACCAGGACGGCGGCTCCGTCGAGAAGTACAAGGAGATGGTGGAAGACCTCGACCGTTCGGTCGGCCGGGTCCTCGCGGCGCTGAAGCGCTCCGGCCAGGAGCAGGACACCCTCGTCTTCTTCGCCAGCGACAACGGCGGCGAGCGCTTCTCCTACAACTGGCCGCTGTCCGGGAACAAGGCCTCGCTCCAGGAGGGCGGCATCCGCGTCCCCTCGATCCTGCGCTGGCCCGCCCGGATCGACGGCGGCCAGGTCAGCGACCTGCCGGTGTTCACGCCCGACTGGACGGCCACCCTGCTGGACCTGGCCGGCGCCCGCCCCCACCCGGCGTACCCCCTCGACGGCACCAGCCTCGCCGGGCACCTGCTGCGCGGCACCGAGGTGCCGGAGCGGGACCTGTTCTGGCGGGTGCGGGGCGAGCGGGCGCTGCGCCGCGGCGACTGGAAGTACTACCGGGGCAAGTCCGGTCGCGACCAGCTCTTCCGCCTGTCGGAGGACTCCCGCGAGCAGGCGGACCGGGCGCCGTTCGAGCAGGCGCGGCTGGCCGAGCTGCGGGCCGCGTGGGAGCGGATCGACGCGGGGCTCCTCCGGTACTGAGCCCACCGGCCGTGGAACCGCGCGGTACGGTGCGAAGTCGCCGCATCCGCCGGTGGGGAGGCCCGAATCTCATGGGTTCTGCCAGGGGCCGGAGGGCCGTCCGCGCCGGTACGTTCACGCCGTCTGTGCCTAGGGAGGGGTCGGCGTGAGTGGTGTGGTGTCGGTGCTGGTGGCGGCGGTGTTGTGGGGCACCGTGGGGCCGGCGCAGATCTGGGCCGGGAGCGGGGCGCACCCGGTGTCGCTGGGAGCGGCCCGGATGTTGGCGGGCGGGCTGTTGCTGACGGTGGTGACGGTGCGGCCGGCCGGGCTGCGCACCCTGCTGCGGCGGGGGGTGCGGCGGTGGGTCGTGGTGAGCGTGCTGGTGACGGCCGCGTTCCAGGTGTGCTTCCTTCAGGCGGTCGAGCGTTCGGGGGCGGCGCTGGCGACGGCGACGGCGTTCGGGACGGTGCCGGTGGTCAGTGGGGTGTGCGGGCTGGTGCTGTCCGGTGAGCGGCTGTCGCGGCGGTGGGCGGTGGGAACGCTGTGCGCGGTCGTCGGGATCGGGTTGTTGCTGGTGCCCGGCAGCGGAGGACGGGCGGACGTCCTCGGTGTGGGGTACGGGGTGGTCGCGGGTGCGAGCTTCGGCGTCTACATCGCGGCGACCAAGGAGTTGGGCGCGCGGGGCGGCGATCTGGACGCGGCGGCGCCGGTGAGCGTGCTGCTCGCCGGTCTGGTGGTCTCGCCGTTCCTCGTGGTCGCCCCGGAGGGGCTGTTCACGGCGCGCGGGGCGGCGCTGGTGGGGTGGCTGGCGCTGGGGACGACGGCCCTGGGGTATCTGCTGTTCACGCGGGGCGTGGGCCGGCTCAGCGCCGCCACGGTGGGGACGCTGAGCCTGACCGAACCACTGGTCGCCACCGTGCTGGGGGTGGTGCTGCTCGGCGAACGGCCGGGGTCGGTCGCCGTCGTGGGCGGCGTGCTGCTGCTGGGCGGACTGGTGGCCGTCTCGGTGCCGGGGCGTCGGCGGGCGGCGCGGGAGCCCCGGCCCGAGCCGGTGGGGCGGTGAGGGGCCGGGCGGCTCGACGGTTCCTGTGGTTGCTCGACGTTTCCTGTGACTGCTCGACGGCTCCTGTGACTGCTCGACGGCTCCGTCAGCCGCTCAACGGTCCTGGTAGCTGCTCATGTTCGCGCGCACGTGGTCGGAGAAGAACCGCGGGCCGATCGCGTCGGCGCGGGCCATGCCCTCCGGGGTGAGCAGCAGGACCGTGCCGGCGGCCCGGACCCAGTTGCGGGCCAGGAGGGTGTCGAGCTGGGGGGCGAAGTCGGCCTCGAAGCGGGTGCCGAAGTGGCGTTCGTAGCGGGTGACGTCGAGTCCGGACGATTCGAGCAGGTGCTGGAGGACGAACATCCGGCGTCGCTCGTCGTCGTTCATGGCGAAGGCCCACTGGGCGCGGCGGAAGCGTTCGTCCGGGGTCGCGATGTAGTCGTCGATGATGCGGCGCACCTCGGGGACGGCGACGGCGTAGTCGGTGGTGTAGTGCAGATCGGTGGTGAAGGAGCGGGCACCGACGCCGAGGCCGACCATGCCGGCCTGTTGGTTGTACTCGTTGATGCTGTTGCCCTCGGTGTCCTCGGTGGCGGCGCTGCCGAGGCGCCGGAAGACCCGCATGGACGTCTGCTCGTATCCGGCCGACAGGAGGTGGTCGCGGCCGAAGCGGTAGAGGCGCAGTCGCTGGTCGTCCCACTCCGCGGGGCTGGTGGCGTGCCGGGAGCTGAGACCGGTCAGCGGGCGGACGTAGAGGGGGTAGAGGTAGATCTCCTCGGGTTCCCAGGCGAGGGCGGCGTCGAGGGAGACCTGGAAGGTGCGTTCGGTCTGGCCGTCGATGCCGTAGATGAGGTCGATGTTCAGGATGGGGAACCGGGCGTCGCGCAGGCGGGCGAGGGCGGATTCGACTTCCTGGCGTTTCTGCGGGCGGACGGCGGCGCGGACTTCGTCGTCGAGGAAGCTCTGTACGCCGATGCTCAGTCGGGTGGCGCCGCGTTCGGCGAGGACGGCGAGCCGGTCGGCGGTGGCGGTGGCGGGCGAGGTCTCGACCGACCAGGACGCGGCCTTCAGGTCGGCGCCCATGATGTTCTCGGAGATGTCGCAGAGCTGGGTGAGTTCGTCGGCCGTGAGGTAGGTGGGGGTGCCGCCGCCGAAGGCGGCGAGGGTGAAGCGTAACGGCTTGCCCTGGGCGTCGAGGGCTTCTCTGGTGACGCGGGCCTGGCGTTCGAGGGTGTTCAGGAAGGCGGTGGTGACCTCTTCGGGGGCGCCGGTGCGGGTGAAGAGGTTGCAGAACCCGCACCGCATCTCGCAGAAGGGGACGTGGGCGTAGAGGGAGAGGGCGTCGAGCCGTTCGCCGGCCCACAGGTCGCTCAGGAGCGGGCCGTCGTCCAGGAGGCGGTAGGCCTTCTGGTGCGGGTAGGCGTAGACGTACTGCTGATAGGGGGTTTCCGCCTCGGTGGGTGCCGTGGAGGGGAGGGAGGGGGACGGAAGCATGACGGACTTGCCCATGGGCGATGTGCCTCGCTTTCTGAGGGGTCGTCACGGGGGGTGACAGCTCGGCACCTTAGAGCGGCCGAGGGGTGGATATCTGTAGTGTGATCAACAAAAGTTATGTTTCGTCACCTAGAGGTTCGTCTGCACTTTTCGCGAAGAGGGCACTTCCTCCCGAATTGCCGCCTCCGGCGCGGGCGCCGGGCGGTCCGGACCGCCCGATACGCCTGACGGAGCGGACGCGCATGGGGTTGGGTGTCCGCCATGAAGCGACTTCTCATCGCCGCGGGAGGCGGCGGCGACGCCATCACGGCGGCCATGGTGCACGCCGCGCTGCACGGCCCGCGCACTCCGGCCCTGGTGCTCACGTACGCGTGGGAGCGGCTCGTCGTCGACCCCGTGCCCGGTCCGCGCGGCGTCGCGGACTTCACCGCGCTGGACCGTCCCGCGCCCCGTCTGGCCCTCGTCACCCCGCGGACCGCGCCCAGGGCCCCGGCCGGTTCGCTGCTCCCCCGTCTGGCCGGCGGCCTGCGCCCCACGCTGGGACTGCTCGACCCGTACGACGGGGTGATCGGCCTCGCCCGGCAGATCGAGGCGGCGGCCCGCTGGTGCGGTGCCGACCGGGTCGATCTCGTGGACGTGGGCGGCGACGTCGTCGCGCGCGGTGACGAACCGACGCTGCGCAGCCCGCTCGGCGACGCGCTGGTCCTGGCCGCCTGCGCCGCGACGGGCCTTTCGACCACCGTGTACGTCGCCGGGCCGGGCCTGGACAACGAGGTGCCGCGGGCCCTCCTGGCGCCCCGGCTCGGTGACCCGGCCTTCGCCCTCACGCCCGAGGACACCGAGCACGTGATGCCCGTGTTCGACTGGCACCCCTCCGAGGCCGGCGCACTGCTCGTCGCGGCGGCCCGTGGCGTCCGCGGCGCCTGCGGCACCCGCGACGCCCCCGCCCCCGTCGTCCTGGACGACTCCTCGCACCTCGTGCACCGGCTCGCCGGAGAGGACGCGCTCCGGCTCAGCCCGCTCGCACGGGCCCTCGCCCTGTGCCCCAGCCTGGAGGCCGCCGAGAAGGTGTCGCACGCCGTCTGCGGCTTCTCCGAGATAGCCCGGGAACGGCAGCGCGCCGCCCTCCTCCCGGCCCCGCCCGCCCCACGTCCTCCTGCGGACCCCGAAGCCGTTCTGGGCCGGTACCTCGCCTTCGAGCGCGCCCGTCGCGCCGAGGGCCTCGCCTACGTCACGACCCGCAGGATCACCGAAGAGCTCGCCCTCACCCCGGCCGAGGCCGCCGCCCTGCACCTTTCACTGGCCACGGGTTCGCCGGCCCGGCGCGCGGCACCGCTGTGGCGGCTGGCGGCGGCCTGAGGGCGGGCCCCGGGGGCCACGGCGGCTCAGCGCTCCTCGCGGAGCCCCCACGGGGATCCGTACGCGCCGAGCAGGTCGAGGAACGGTCGGGGCGGCAGCGCCTCGGGGCCGAGGACACCGCTCGCCTTCCAGGCGCCGGCGGCGATCAGCTCCAGGGCGACCACCGGGTTGAGGGCGGTCTGCCAGACCACGGCCTGGGAACCGTACTCGCGCATCGTCCACTCGTTGTCGACGACGTGGTACAGGTACACCTCGCGCTCCGCGCCGTCCTTCGTCCCCTTGACCCAGGTGCCCGCGCAGGTCTTGCCCTTCATGCGGTCGCCCAGTGCGGCCGGGTCGGGCAGACAGGCGGCCACCACGTCGCGCGGGGACACCCGGACCGGTCCGTCCGCGCCGGGGACGGTGACCTCCGCCGTGGAGTCGAGGCCCAGGTCGCGGAGGGTCTTGAGCTTGGCGATGAAGTCGTCGCCGAGGCCGTACTTGAACGTGACCCGCCGGGCGTCCACCCAGCGGGGCACGAGGAGGACCTCCTCGTGCTCGACGTTCACGCACTCCACCGGGCCGATGCCCTCGGGGAAGTCGAAGACCTCCGGCTCGCTGAAGGGGGCCGTGGTGAACCAGCCGCGCTTCTTCTCGTAGACGACGGGCGGGTTGAGGCACTCCTCGATGGTGGTCCAGATGCTGAAGGAGGGGGCGAAGTCGTACCCCTCGACGGTGAGGTTCGCCCCGTCGCGGACGCCGATCTCCTCGATCTCGTCGAAGAGTTCGTCCGCCGCGTAACGGGCGAACACGTCCGACAGGCCCGGCTCCACGCCCATGCCGACCAGGGCGAGGCGGCCGGCCTCCTCCCACTCCCCGGCCAGGGCGAACTGCTCGTCGCCGAGCTTGACCCCGCACCGTTCGTAGGGGGCGGTCGGGTGCGGCACGGACAGCGACATCGCCATGTCGACGTAGTGCGCGCCCGCGGCGAGCGCCGCGCGGAACAGCGGCATCACGAACCGGGGGTCGGTCGCGTTCAGCAGCACGTCGCAGTCCTCCTCGACGAGGAGGCGGCGGACCGCGTCCTCGTCGGAGGCGTCCAGGCGGTGTGCGCCGAACCGGCCCGCCGGGTCGTCGAGCGCGGCGACGGCGGCCTCCGCGCGGGCCGGGTCGTAGTCGGCGACGATCATGTGGGTCAGGAAGTCACGGCGGGCCGCGATGCGGGTGACGGCGGTTCCGACGCCGCCCGCACCCACGAGAAGTACACGCATGTCACACACCCTTTCGACGGGTCCGTCCCGGCGAACGCCCGGGGACGCCTCGATGGAACACGACCCCGGCGGTTAAGGTCTACGGCGTTGGCATAAGGGACGACGAGACGGTGGCGCGATGCCGAAGAAGGTGGTTCCGGAGGCGGAACGGCGCAGGCGGAGGCCGACCCGGCAGGGCACCGTGCTGTCGGAGCGGCTGATCGTGGAGACGGCGCTGCGGATGCTGCGCGAGCACGGGAGCGCCGGGCTGACCGCGCGCCGGCTCGGTGCCGCTCTCGGCGCCGACCCGAGCACCGTGTACCGGTACTTCGCCGGCCTGGACGGCCTGACCCGGGCCATCGGCGAGGAGCTGATGGGGCGGGCCCTGGACAGCTGGACGGCCACCGGGGAGTGGCGGGCCGACCTGCGGGCCCTGGGTCTGGCCGTCCACGCCTCCTACCTCGCCCACCCCCAGGCCGCGTTGCTGACCGCGAGCCGCGTCACCGGCCGCCCCCGGGAGATCGAGGTGGACGAGACGATCCTCGGGATCCTGCGCGGCGCGGGCTTCGGCGACGCGGACGCCGTCGGCCTGTACCACGCCTTCATCGACCTGGCCCTGGCCTTCGCCGCCCTGGACGCGGGCGCGCTGGCCGTCAAGGACGAGGTGAGGGAGGCGGACGAGGAGATGTGGACCTCCACCTACGCCCGGCTGCCGGCCGGGACCCATCCCCACATCGCCGCCACCGCGCACCTGCTGGCGGACCGGATGAACCACAGCGCCTATCCCGTCGTCCTGGACATGCTCCTGGGCAGGGCGGAGGCCCAGCTGATGACCGCGCGGAAGCGGCCCGCCGCGACGTGAGCCGGGCGCCCGGGACGTGGGGGGCGGACGGGGCGGATGGAGGCGGTTTCCCCGCCACGGGCCGGTGGCGCTCCCGTGAGGGCGGCTCAGCGACCGAAGGTGTCGATGTTCTCGACGAGCCAGCGGCCGTCGCGACGCACGACGTCCACGGCGAACACGGCGCCCGCGTAGACGCCCTGGTCCTGGGCCTTCGACCGCTGCTTCCCGCCGCCGGCGCGGCCGGTGCCGGCCGTGCTCACGCTGCTCTGGTCGGCGTAGACCAGGACCCGGGCGCGGTCGCCGTCGATCCGCTCGACCGCGCTGTCCGTGACCGTCGTGGTGATGACCGTCTTCTGCCGGGCCGCCTGGGCGAGGACCCCGCCGAACAGCGTCCGGTGCTGGGCCACGGCCCTGCCCGTGAGGAGGGTCTTCCCGGCGCGTTCGAAGGGGCCCGTGTCGGCGTGGTCGTACGAGAAGAGCGCGGCGACGGCCGCGGCGGTCTGCCCCTTGATCTCGCTGGTGCGGGCGAGGTCGGTGAGGGCCGTGTTGCCGCGCGCGGGGTCGTCCCGCAGCTCCCCCGCCCTGTTGTGCGCCCACCCGGCGAAACCGCCGAGGAGGAGGGTCAGGACGCACAGGACGACGAGGGGGGCGAGGCCGCGCGCGCCGCCCTTCGCGGCCCTCGCCGCGGCCGGGCGGTCGGTGGTCGCCGCCTCCTCCCCCGGTGCCCCGCTCGCTCCTCGTACGGGCTTCACCGGCGGTCGTCGGCCGGGGCGGGAGTCGGGGCGGGAGTCGGGCGCGGGCAGGAGACCGACGGGCGCGTGGGCCCTGGCGGCGGTCGGCTGCTCGGCGAGGGCCTGGCGGCGGCGCTGGCGGTTGAGGTGGTGACGGGGCGTCGGCATCGTGCGTGTCCTTTCGGGTGCGGGCGGCTCTCGCGTACGGGACGGGCCGGTCAGCCGGTCGCCGTGCCGCCCACGGGGGCCTGTCCCAGACCGCTGAGCTTCCACCGGCCGTCGGTGCGGGTGAGCTCGCCCAGCATGCGGCTGTCCTTCTCCGTGCTCTTGTCGTCGGGCGTCGTGACGGTGACGCGCAGCGCGACGAGCAGCCGGGCCCGTCCGGCCCGGTCGTCGAGTTCGGTGACGGCGCCGGACAGCACCCGGGCCGTGGTCACCGTCCTCGCCGCCTTCACCTGGCTGGTGAACTCCTCGCGTCCGTCGACCAGTTGCTGGTGCAGCTCACCGGTCGTCGAGGTCTCCCAGAGGTCGAGGCCCTGGTCCAGGCGCCGGTGGTCGAGCGTGTTGAGGTTCTGCACGGCCTGCTCCCCCGCCGCGAGCGCCCGGTCGCGCTGCACGGCGTACGCCGCGGAGTCGTCGTGGGACGCCGCGTACCAGCTCCGGCCCTCCCAGGCGGCGAAACCGCCCGCGACCAGAGTGAGCACGAGGGCCACGACCAGGGCCGGCCGGTTACCCGCCGCGGCGCGGACCTGGCGTGTCATGGGGTTCTCCCGTCTCCCGCTCATCGTCAGCGGGCCTTGATGTCGACGATCAGCCACCGGTCTCCCCGGTACTTCGCGGTGACGGTGAGCTGGGCCGCGGCGGTCGTGGCGGCGGCCCCGTCGCGCCGCGAGGTCTGGTCGAGGAAGACGAGGAGGCGCGCGCCGTCCCCGTCGAGTTCGATCACCCCGGTGCGGACGGCCTGGGTCGAGAGGGTGATGCGCTGTGCGACCAGGTTCGCGCGGACCTGGGCGAGCAGGTCGCCGTACTGGCGGGCGGCGCGCCCGGCCAGCACGGTGCGCGAGGACCGTTCCGCCGCGTCGGTGTCGGCGGGCGTGTAGGAGAAGACCCGGGCGAGGCCTTCGGCGACGTCGCCGCCGACGCGGGTGGTGGTCTCGGCGTCGGTGAGCGCGTGGTTGCGTGCCGACGGGGTCGAACGGAGCTGGTGGGCGGCGTGGTGGAGCCCGCCTCCGCCGAGGAGGAGGACGGTGACGGCGGCGGCCAGGACGGCCTTCCGCCCCGTGCCGGAGGGCCCCGTGCCGGAGGAACGGCGGCCGCCGGACTCGTCCGTGGTGCCGTGCCCGTCCGCGTCCGCGCCCTGCGATGCCTCCGGGCCCTGCGATGCCTCCGGGCCCTGCGATGCGTCCCGGCCCGGTGTCGCGTCGGGGGCCTGTCTCGCTTCGGGGGCCCGTTTCGCGTCCGGATCCGTGGCGGGCTCCGCGGCCTCGGCCTCTTCGGCGGTGGACGTCCGCACGCCTTCGTCCGCGGCCTGCCTCGCGTCCGCCTCCGGGGCCTCGTCGCTCCCGGCGTCCCCGCCCCTCGCCTTGCGCAGCAGTCGCGTCACTCGCCCCCGCCCTCCACGTCCTTCTCGTCCTTCTCGACCTTTTCGTCCTTCTCGGTCTCCTCGCCCTTCTCCGCTCCCGCGACGGGTACCGCGCTCAGTGCCGCGACCCTCCACGTGTCCTCGCCCGTGCGGGTCAGGACGGCCTCCAGGCGCTTGCGGTCGGTGGTCGCGCCGGCAGCTCCGCGCGGGGTGACGTCGACGCGTACGGTCGCGATGAGTTTCGCCGTACCGGCTCGGGCGTCCAGGGCGGTGAGCGCGGCCTCGGTGACCGTGGCGCGGGCCGAGGCGCCCACCGCGGGCCGGGTGCGGCCCAGTTCGGTGCGGAGCGGTCCGGTGGAGGCGTCGCGCCAGGCCCGGATGCCCGCTTCGGCGCGTTCGCGGGTCGAGGCGTCGAGCGTGTTCAGGACGGTGAGCCGGCTCCGCCCCTCGGCGAGCGCGGTGTCGCGTTCCCGCCCGAAGGCGAGTCCCTCGTCGGTGCGGGCCTGGGCGTAGGACCAGGCGCCGGTCCCGCAGAAGCCGAGGGCGACGACGAGGGCGCCGGTGCCCAGGACCTTGGCGCGCCTCATCGCGTGCTCCCCGCACCGAGGCCGAGGAGGCCGGCCATGTCCGTCGGGCCGCCGGTCCCGCCGGGCAGCGCGAGCGCGCCGGGCAGGTTCGGCCGGGTGCCGGCCGTGGTGCGCGCGCTGCCGGAGGGCAGGGAGCCGGGCCGGGCCGGGGTCGGCACGCCGCCGCTCCCGGGGGCGTGGGCCGAGCCGCGGACGTTGATCCCGGTGGAGGCCGGAGAGGTGCAGGAGGCTCCGGTGTTGAGGGCGGGCGCGGTCCCCAGGTCGAGTCCGTTGCGGTAGCGCGTCCCGCCGTACCCGGCGGTGCAGGGCAGCGGTGTGAAGAAGGTGACGGCCATGCCGAAGTTCACGTGTCCTCCGTCGACGGTGGTGGCTCCCGCCGAGACGGCCGCCGGGAACTTCACGAGGAGTTCCTCCGTGCCGCGCTGTCGGGTGACGGCGATCTCCGAGGTGGTGAGGAGGTTGGCGAGGACGACGCCGAGGCTGGGGTCGAGGTCGTGCAGGAGGCCGCTGACCTGGCCGGTGGCGTCGGGTGCGACGGCGAGGAGGCGGCGCAGGTCGGCGTCGGAGCCCTTGAGGGTGGCGGCGAGGTCGCGGGCGCCGGTGGCGAAGTCCCGGATGGCGCGGCTCTCGTCGGCCTGGGTGCGCAGCACGACCTCGCCGTCGTCGATGAGCCGTGCGGTGGCGGGCAGGGAGCGATCGGCGGCCCGGACGAACCTGCTGCCGCTGTCGAGGAGGACCTGGAGGTCGTCGCCGTGTCCCTCGAAGGCCTTGCCGAGTTCGTCGACGACCGTGCGCAGGGAGTCCAGGGGTACGGAGCGGGTGAGGTCGTTCATGCTCGCGAGCACGTCGGTGACGGGTGCCGGCACCTCGGTGTCGGACTGTTCGATGCGGGCGCCGTCGGCGAGGAAGGGCGCGCCGTCGCTCTCGGGCCGCAGGTCGATGTACTGCTCGCCCACGGCGGAGAGGCCGGCGACGACGGCTCGGGCGTCGGCGGGGATGAGGGGGGCGGAGTTCTTGATGCGCAGTTCGGCGACGACTCCGTCGGCGGTGAGGTCGATGGCTCCGACGCGGCCGACGGACACGCCGCGGTAGGTGACGTCGGAGTGGGTGAACAGCCCTCCCGTACGGGCGAGGTGGACGCGGACGGTGTAGTGGTCGGCGACTCCGGCGTAGCGGCCGAGGTCGGCGTAGCGGACGCCGACGAAGCCGAGGACGAGTACGGCGATGACGAGGAACGCGAGGTTCTTCAGCCGTACGGCACGGGTGATCACTGCTTCTCGCCTCCGTCCTTGGGTGTGGTGGGTGTGGTCGCGGTGACCGGGGGCAGCGGCAGCGTCGATCCCGGGTCCCGGGGGGCGCGGTTCGTTCCCTCCCGGCCGCGCGAGGCCGGTTCCGGGTTCGACGGGGAGGGGGTCGGGGCGGGTTCGGTCCTGGGGATGAGGGGCGGGATCACCTCGGTGCCGGGGGCGGCGGCGAGGTGCAGATAGGTGTTGAGGTAGTCGCCCTTGATGCCGCGCATGACCTCGTCGGTGAAGGGATACGTGAGGAGCACCTGCAGCGATTCGGGCAGGTCGGCACCGGCGTCCGCGAGCGCCGTCAGGGTCGGGGCGAGGGCCTTGAGGTCGGCGACCATGTCCTTCCTGCTCGCGTCGACGGTGCTGACGGCGACTCCGGACAGGGTGTCCAGGGCGCGCAGCATGGTCAGCAGGGAGCCCCGCTGGTTCTCCAGGGTCTTCAGGCCGGGTGAGAGGCCGGTGAGGACGGTGTCGACGTCCTTCTTGCGGCCGGCGAGGGTGGCGGAGAGCCGGTTGACCCCGTCGAGGGCGCGGGTGATGTCGCCGCGGTGCGCGTCCAGGTTCGTGACCAGGGTGTCGACGCGGGCGAGCATGGAGCGGACCTCGGGTTCGCGCCCGCCGAGCGCCGCGTCGAGTTCCCGGGTGATGGTCTTGAGCTGGTTGACGCCACCGCCGTTGAGCAGCAGGGACAGCGCGCCGAACACCTCCTCGACCTCCGTGTTGCGGTTGGTGCGCGCGAGCGGGATGACGCTGCCGTCGGTGAGGCGTCCGCCGCCGTCCTTCCGGGGGGCGAC
Source organism: Streptomyces sp. NPDC107498 (assembly GCF_055582805.1). Lineage (NCBI taxonomy): Bacteria > Bacillati > Actinomycetota > Actinomycetes > Kitasatosporales > Streptomycetaceae > Streptomyces > Streptomyces sp. NPDC107498. Next base: position 258,575 of record NZ_JBVJPE010000011.1, read on the forward strand.
GAGCTGGACGTACTTCTCGCCCAGGAGGCTGGACTGTTCCAGGCGGGCGCCGGCGTCGGCGGGGAGCCGGACGTCGCCGTTGATCTTCATGGTGACGCGGGCGGTCCAGCCGCCGGTGCCCAGCTCGATGGCGGTGATGCGGCCGACGGCGACGTCGTTGACCTTGACCGCGGACTGGGGCACGAGGCTGAGGACGTCGTCGAGTTCGGCGGTGACCGTGTAGGGGTGGGAGCCGAGGTCGGCGCCGCCGGGCAGCGGGAGGTCCTCGATGCCGTCGAACCGGACGGGGTTCGCGGGGGTCGCGCCGAGGACGACGGCGAGTCCGAGGCCGATCGCGACCGCTCCGACGGCTCCGGCCCCGAGGGCCTTGCGGAAGGGCGGGGCGTCCCGGTTCATCGCTGCCCCCCTCGGGTGCCGGTCGAGGAGGAGCCGCCGGTCACCGGCAGCGGGAGCAGGGGGCCGCCCGCGCTGATCTCGTTCAGGTCGGCGCGGCCGTCGAGGGTGCGGGTGTCCTTGTCGTACGCGTTGACGACGTTGCCCGCGGCGAGCGGGGCGACGTCGAGCGCCTCCGCGAGGGAGGCGCGCTGGTCGACGAGGGTCTGGGTGAGGGGCACGAGCCGGTCGATGTTCTTCTTCAGCTCGCCGCGGTTGTCCTTGACGAAGGCCTTGACCCGGGCGAGGGCCTTGCCGAGTTCCTCGAGGGCGCCGGCGAGGTCGTCCTTGTTCTCGGCGAAGTAGCCGACGACCTCGTCCAGGCGTTCCTGGGCGGTGCGGACGTCGCCGTCCTTCTTCTTGAGCATGGTGGTGAAGGTCTGGAGCTGTCCGAGGGTGGCGAACAGGTTCTCGCTGCTGCCGTCGAGGGTCTTGGCGGCCTTGCCGAACTGTTCGATGGAGGTGCCGATGGCCGTGCCGTTGCCCTTGAGGTTCTTCGCCCCGGTGTCCAGGAGTTCGGAGAGGGCTCCGGCGGAGTTGGCGCCGTCGGGGCCGAGGGCCTCGCTCAGTGCGGTGATCGAGTCGTAGAGCTGGTCGATCTCGACGGGGGTGCGGTTGCGGGAGGCGGGCAGCTGGGCGCCGTCGGCGAGGGCGGGGCCGGTGGCGTAGGCGGGGGTGAGCTGGACGTACCGGTCGGCGACGATGCTCGGGGCGACGACGAGGGCCCGTGCGTCGGCGGGGACGCGGACGCCTTCGTCGAGGCGGAGTCCGACGCGCACCCGGGTGCCCTGCGGCTCCACGGATTCCACCTCTCCGACGCGGACGCCGAGGACGCGCAGGTCGGATCCGGCGTAGATGCCGACGGCCCGGTCGAACCAGGCGGTGACGCGGATGCCGTCGTCGTCGAGGGCGTTGACGGCGACGAGGCCGCAGGCCGCGAGCACCGCGAGGGCGAGCCCGGCGGCGAGGGGCTTCCTGGGCTTGGTCATCGTTCACCGCTCCCCTGGGCCGTCGCCGTCTGTTTCGGCGGCAGGCATCCGGTCTTGGGCTGCGAGGTCTCGGGCAGGTAGGTGCGGGGCACCACGCCGCACAGGTAGGCGTCGAACCAGCGGCCGCTGCCGAGGGTGTTGCCGACGAGCCGGTAGTAGGGGCCGACGAGCGCGAGCGTCTTGTCGAGCCGGCTGCTGTTCTTCTCCAGGACGCCGGTGACGCGGCCGAGGGCCTTCAGGGTGGGGCCGAGCTGCCGGTTGTTGTCGCCGACGATGCCGCTGAGTTCGGTGCCGAGGTCCCGGCTCCCCTTGAGCAGGGCGCGGATGGCCTCGCGGCGCTTCCTGAGCTCGCCGAGGAGCGAGCCGCCGTCCTCCAGGAGGATCTCGAAGCTGGACTTCTTGTCCTCCAGGGTCTTGGTGAACCTCTTGCTGTTCTCCAGGAGCCGGGCGAGCTGGGTGTCGCGCTTGGAGACGGACTTCGACAGCTCGGAGAGGCCGGTGGCGGCGTTGCGCACGTGCGGCGGGGAGTCCTTGAAGGTGTCGGAGATGGTGCGGAAGCTCTCCGCGAGCTTCTCGGTGTCGAGGGCGTCGACGGTGCCGCTGAGGTCCTGGAAGGCCTGGGTCACGTCGTACGGGGACGTGGTGCGGGACTGCGGGATGCGGGCGCCCGGGTCCTGGGGTGCGGAGCCCAGCGGGTCGATCGCCAGGTACTTCTCGCCGAGCAGGGTCTTGATGGCGATGGCGGCGGTCGACCGGTCGCCGATCCAGGCGTCGCCGACCTCGAAGGTCACCTTGACCCTGGGCCCGTCGAGGGCGACCCCGGTGACCTTGCCGACCTTGACCCCGGCGATGCGGACCTCGTCGCCGGCGTCGAGGCCGGCGGCCTCGGTGAAGTCGGCGCTGTAGGCGGTGTCGCCGCCGACGAGGGGGAGGCGCTCCACGTTGTACGCGAGGGCGGCCACGAGGGCGAGGACCAGCAGCCCGACGACGGCGACGGCGACGGGGCTGCGCTCCTTGACCGGCTTCGGCCGGGGGCGCGGGCTCATCCGCGGCACCTCGTCTCGGTCACGGCGATGCCGGTCGGCGGCTTGGAGCCGTCGGAGGTGCCCACGCCGCTCACGCGCGCCTCGCAGAGGTAGAGGTTGAACCACGATCCGTACGAGGACAGCCGGGCGAGGGCCGACATCTTGGCGGGGGCGTGGGCGAGGAAGGACTCGATGGCGGGGGTGTGGTCGCCGAGGGTGCCCGAGAGCCGGCCCAGTTCGCGGATGTCCTTCTTGAGGGGCGCGCGCCCCTCCTGGAGGAGGCCGGCGGTCGTCGTGGTGAGGTCTCCGATGGCCTCGACCGCCTCGCCGAGGGGTTTGCGGTCGGTGTTGAAGCCGGTGACGAGCTTCTGGAGGGTGACGACGAGGTCGTTGAAGCCCGCCTCGCGGTGGTTGAGGGTGGTCAGGACGGTGTCGAGGTGGGTGACGACCTCGCCGATGACCTCGTCCTTGGCGGCGACGGTCCTGGTGAGGGAGCCGATGTGCCTCAGGAGGCTGTCGACGGTTCCGCTCTCGCCCTGGAGGACCTGGACGAGGGAGCCGGCGAGGTCGTTGACGTCCGCGGGCGAGAGTCCCTCGAAGAGCGGCTTGAACCCGTTGAAGAGCAGGGTCAGGTCGAGGGCGGGTGTGGTGCGGTCGAGCGGGATGGTGTCGCCGGCGCCCAGGGTGCCGGTCAGGTCGCCGGTGCCCCGGCCGAGGGAGACGTACCGCTGCCCGACCATGTTGAGGTACTTCACGGCGGCGGTCGTCGACCGGGGCAGGGGGCGGTCCTCGCGGACCGTGAAGGTGACCTGGGCGGTGCGCCGTTCGACGACGCGCACGTCGGTCACCTCGCCCACCTTCACTCCGGCGACGCGTACGGAGTCGCCCTCGACGAGGCCGGTGACGTCGGTGAACAGCGCCTTGTAGGAGCGGGTGGCGGAGCCGACCCCGGTGTCGGCGATGCTGAAGCCGAGGACGGTGGTGGCGAGGGCGGTGACCAGGACGAACGCGAGGGACTTCAGTACGGTTCCGGTCAGGCCGCGGCGTCGCGTGTGGCTGGGTCGCGTCGTCATCGGAGGGTCACCTCCGCGCCGCGGAAGGCGGGGCCGGCGAGGAGGCTGCTCCAGTCCGGCAGGTCGCCGGGCCGTTTCTTCGCCGCGGGGGCGAGCAGTTCGTTGACGAGGTCGTTCTCCTGCGGCGAGTTGGCGGGGCCGAGTTGCTGGTCGGCCGCGGCGGACGCCCGTGCGGCGGGTGCGACCGGGACGCCGAGGTAGGGCACGGGGTAGCAGTGGGGGCCGCCGCCGGAGCCGTACGAGGGCGTGTCGCGGCCGGGGACGTAGGCGCCGCGGGAGGGGACGGTGGTCACCTCGACGTGCAGTCCGGGCTGCTTCGTGCCCTTGCCGAGCGCCTTGTCCATCGCGGGCACGAACTGGGCGAGGGTGCGCAGGGTGCAGGGGAAGGACGGTGAGTACTCGGCGAGCAGTTCCAGGGTGGGTCTGCCGGTGGCGCCGAGCCGGATGATGTTGTCCTTGTTCTGCCGGAGGAAGGCGGTCAGGTCCTGGGCCGTCCGGGTGGTGGCGCCGAAGGTGCCGGCCAATGCGCCCTCCTTCTCTGCGAGGGTGCCGCTGGTGGTGGTGAAGTCGGTGAGCGCAGTGACGACGTCCGGGGCCGCGTCCGCGTAGAGGTGGCTGACCTTCACGAGTTCTTTCAGGTCGCGGGTGAGGGCGGGCAGGTGGGGGTTGAACTCGCGCAGGTGGGCGTCGAGTTCGGTCAGGGTCTCGCCGAGCTCGTCGCCGCGTCCCTCCAGGGCGCGGGAGACGGCGGACAGGGTGGCCGACAGTTTCTGCGGCTGGACGGCGGTGAGCAGGGGCAGGACGTCGTCGAGGACCTGCTGGAGTTCCACCGCGTTGCTCGACCGGTCCTCCGGGATGACGTCTCCGGGCCCGAGGGGCCGTGTGGAGGGGTTTCCGGGCGGTACGAGGGCGACGAACCGCTCGCCGAAGAGGGTCGTGGGCAGCATCTGCGCGCGGACGTCGGAGGGGACGTGGCGCAGGGTTCCGGGCCGCATGGCGAGGGTGAGCCGGGCCCCGCCGTCGATGGCGTCGATGGCGCGGACCTCGCCGACGACGACGCCGCGCAGTTTGACCTCGGCCCCGAGGTGCATCTCGTTGCCGACGCTGCCGGTCTCGACGACGATCGGGTCGGAGTCGGTGAAGCGCTTGTCGTAGACGGCGACCGCCAGCGAGGCGAGCAGGACGGGGACGAGCAGGAAGACGACGCCGGCGAACCGGCGGCGCAGGGTCTCGGCACGTGAGCCGTTCATCTCACCCCGCCACCTTCACGGTCGTGGTCGCGCCCCAGAGGGCCAGCGACAGGAAGAAGTCGGTGACGCTGATCAGCACGATGGCGTTGCGTACGGAGCGGCCGACGGCGATGCCGACGCCGGCGGGTCCGCCGGAGGCGCGGAAGCCGTAGTAGCAGTGGGCGATGATCACCATCACGCTGAAGATCAGCACTTTCAGCACCGAGAGGAGGACGTCCGTCGGTGACAGGAAGAGGTTGAAGTAGTGGTCGTAGGTGCCCTGGGACTGGCCGTTGAAGAGGACCGTGACGTAGCGGGAGGCCAGGTAGGAGGAGAGCAGGCCGACCGCGTAGAGCGGGACGATGGCGACGACGCCCGCGATGATGCGGGTGGTGACGAGGTACGGCATGGAGCGGATGCCCATGCCTTCGAGGGCGTCGACCTCTTCGTTGATGCGCATGGCGCCGAGTTGGGCGGTGAATCCGGCGCCGACGGTCGCGGAGAGGGCGAGTCCGGCGACGAGCGGGGCGATCTCGCGGGTGTTGAAGTAGGCGGAGACGAATCCGGTGAAGGCGGCGGTGCCGATCTGTTCGAGGGCCGCGTAGCCCTGGAGGCCGACGACGGTGCCGGTGAACAGCGTCATCGCGACCATGACGCCGATGGTGCCGCCGATGACGCCGAGGCCGCCGGAGCCGAAGGCGACCTCGGCGAGCAGCCGTTGCACCTCCTTGAGGTAGCGGCGCAGCGTGCGCGGGATCCAGAGCAGGGCCCTGACGTAGAAGAGGAGTTGGTCGCCGGAGCGGTCGAGCCAGAGGAACGGGGAGGCCATCGGTGTCAGCCGCCCTTCGGGGGGACGATCTGCAGGTAGATGCCCGTCAGCACCATGTTCACGAAGAACAGCAGCATGAAGGTGATGACGACGGACTGGTTCACGGCGTCGCCGACGCCCTTGGGCCCGCCGCGGGGGTTGAGTCCGCGGTAGGCGGCGACGATGCCGGCGATGAACCCGAAGATCAGGGCCTTGAGTTCGCTGATGTAGAGGTCGGGCAGCTGGGCGAGGGCGGAGAAGCTGGCGAGATAGGCGCCGGGGGTGCCGCCCTGGAGGACGATGTTGAAGAAGTAGCCGCCCAGCGTGCCGACGACGGAGACCATCCCGTTGAGGAGCACGGCGACCGCCATGGTGGCGAGGACGCGCGGGACGACCAGGCGCTGGACGGGCGAGACGCCCATGACCTCCATCGCGTCGAGCTCTTCCCTGATCTTTCGGGAGCCGAGGTCGGCGCAGATGGCGGAGCCGCCGGCGCCCGCGATCAGGAGGGCGACGATGAGCGGGCTGGCCTGCTGGATGACGGCGAGGACGCTCGCGCCGCCGGTGAACGACTGGGCTCCCAGCTGCTGGGTGAGCGAGCCGACCTGGAGGGCGATGACAGCGCCGAACGGGATGGAGACGAGCGCGGCCGGCAGGATGGTGACACTGGCGACGAACCAGAACTGCTCGACGAACTCCCGGAACTGGAAGGGGCGTCGGAAGACGGCGCGGCTCACCTCGGCGGCGAGGGCGAAGAGGCGGCCGGTCTGCCGCAGCGCGCCGGTGATCACGAGCCGCTCCCGGGGGCCGGCAGGGTCAGGGTGGGTGCCGTGGCGCCGCGCGCATAGGTGTCGCGGATGGCGGCGCGGGCGGCGGGCGGCAGCTGGTCGAGCATGCCGAGGACGCGCTCGCGCCGTCGGGTGACGGCCGCGCGGGGCGGCAGACCGGGTGAGGGTTCCAGCTGGGGGACGATGTCACGGGGCACCGCCGGGTGGCCCGCGGGGCCGGCCGCCTCGGCGGCGAGCAGGGCGGCGTCCTTCTCCTCGGACATGCCGATGGGGCCTTCGCGGCGGCCGGCGAGGAACTGGGTGACGACCGGTTCGTCGCTGGTGAGGAGGACCTCTCGGGGGCCGAAGGTGACGAGCCTGCGCCGGAAGAACATCCCCATGTTGTCGGGGACGGTGGCGGCGATGTCGAGGTTGTGGGTGACGATCAGCATCGTCGCGTCGATGCGGGCGTTGAGGTCGATCAGGAGCTGGGACAGGTAGGCGGTGCGGACGGGGTCGAGTCCGGAGTCCGGTTCGTCGCACAGGACGATCTGCGGGTCGAGCACGAGCGCTCGGGCCAGTCCGGCGCGTTTGCGCATGCCGCCGCTGATCTCGCCCGGCAGCTTGTCCTGCGCGCCGAGCAGGCCGACGAGTTCGATCCGCTCCATGACGATGCGCCGGATCTCGGACTCCCGTTTGCGGGTGTGCTCGCGCAGGGGGAAGGCGATGTTGTCGAAGAGGCTCATGGAGCCGAAGAGGGCGCCGTCCTGGAACATGAGGCCGAAGAGTTTCCGGGTCTCGTAGATGTCCCGTTCGGGGCTGCTGACCATGTCGACCCCGTTGATGAGGACGCGGCCCTGCTGGGGCTTGAGCAGTCCGATGAGCGATTTCAGGAAAACGGTCTTCCCGGTGCCGGAAGGGCCGAGCATGACGCTGACCTCTCCGGCCGGAAGGGTCAGCGACACGTCCTGCCAGATGTTCTGCTTGCCAAAGGACATGGTCAGACCATCAACGACTACTTCGATTCCCATACCACCTCCAGCAAGCGTGCGTCGGGTGTGCGCCGCGGGCGCACGGTAAACCGGTGCGGATCACCCGGACAATAGGTGTGGCGCAAAATCCTTGATCCGCTCCGGCAGTTGTCACCGTGGAGACAAAGCCGGTGTCGGACCTTGTCTCCGTGGAGACAGAGTGCCGCGCCGACCTGCGATCGAGCGTCGGCCCGGGGAACGTTACGGCCGAGTAACCTCTCACGGCAATACCGGAATCGGAGTTTTCGCGGGCCGAAATCGAGCGACGGGACTTTTGTCAGGCGGGAGACAGTTCCACCTGCCCTCCTGTCACCGGCGAGAGCAAAAGGCCGATCCGGCGGGACCGCAAGGGCGCATCGTCCGCCAATCCGTCGGCCACGCCTGATCTGATCGATCATAAATGTCGACATTGCGCACCCGGGAACCAAGGGGATTCGCGCCACCGCTCACCCGCTTGACAGGCAATTCGACGTCTTCAAAGAATCATGGACTGCGCCATTGTTCAGCTAAGTTTCCCGCAAGTAACGTCTGGTTTCGCGGCCGAGGAATGTCGGGGCCGCCGGCCGCTCGACCCCCACCGCGGCCACCCTCTGCCGGTCAATCCCCAAGGAGAGTCCCAGAGTCATGAAGAAGCCCATCAGAAACCTCGCCGTCGTCGCCGGAGCCGCCTCGGCCGCGTTCGCCCTCGCCGTGAGCCCCGCCTCGGCGGTGCCCTCCACGGTCTGGACCGTCAGCCCGTCCCCGGCCAGCATCACCGCGATCAACAGCGGGAACATCGTCCTCAGCGTCAACGGCATCGCCATGACGTGCACGAAGTCGAACGGTTCGGGCACGGGGCAGAGCACCACCGGCAACCCGGCGACCGTCGGCAACATCAGCTCCATCGCCTTCGGGGCCACCGGGGCGCCCTGCACCAGTGTGCTGGGCCCGGTGACCGCCGTCCCGACCACCCCCTGGACGATCGTGGCGCAGGACTACACCGCCGCGACCGGCGTCACCAAGGGCTACGTCGGCAACGTCGACGCCAAGGTGACCGTCGGCGCGTGCGTCTTCCGCGTGACGGGCAAGGCCTCCGGCACGTACACCAACTCGACGGGCGCGCTCGCCGTCAACAGCCTCGCGGGCGAGCTCACCGTCGTGTCGTCGACCGGCTGCGGTTCGGCCGTCCCGGTCGGCGCCAAGCCCACCTTCAAGGGCACGTACCTCTTCAAGACGGGCGCCACCATCCCGACGATCGTCGGTTCCAACCCGTAAGGCAGCAGGAACCCGCGTCCGTCCGGCCGGCGACCCCGGCCGGGCGGACGCGGGCTGTCCGCCCCCATGGCCGACCCCGTCGGCGCACGAACGATCCGAGCGGAGCAACAGATGAGAGGCCCCGGGCCCACCCCTCGACCCTCCCGCATCCGCGCGCGCGGCGCGACGATCGCCGCGTTCGTGGCGCTCGCCCCCCTGCTCCCGGCCGCGGCCGCGGCCGTCGGGACGCTGAAGGTCGACGCCGCGCTGCCCTACGTCTGCACCCTTCCCTCGGGGCAGCAGCCGGCGACGGTGCGGATCACGGCGGCCCTCCCCGACCGGGCGGCGCCGGGCGAGGAGATCCGGCCCACCGACGTCACCACGACGGTGGAACTCCCGGTCCCGGCCGACCTCGCCGCGTCCCCGGGCTCCCCCGTACGGGCCGAGACCCGGCTCACCGTCGGCGTGGCCCAGAACGAACAGCGCGCGGAAGCCACGTGGAGCGGCACGGCCCAGTCCCTCGACGTCCCCGCCGAGGGCCCCCTCGTGCTCACCACGACCGGTGACGTGCCCGTCCTGACGACGGACACCGCCGGCGACCTGACCCTCACCGCCCAGGGCCTCGCCCTCGACCTCGCCCCGAGCACGGCCACCACTCCCGCCGCCGTCTCCGTCACCTGCGCACCCGCTCAGGACGCGGAGGGCCGGACACCGCTCGCCACGGTCCCGATCGGTGCCGACGGCGGCACCGGGGAGCCGAGCACCCCGCCCCCGACGTCGCCGCCCGCCCCCTCGTCGGCCCCTCCCCCCTCCTCCGCCTCCCCCTCCTCCGGGCCGTCGCTCCCGACGGACCGGACGGCCCCGGTGAGGCCGGGGACCGCGGACGGGACGGGCCGCCCGCCGAAGGACCCGCGGACCGGACGGCGGGCGGACGAGGGCCTGACGGTGACCGACGAGGGCGCCCCCGGCACCCCGGGGACCCGGCCGTCCGCACCGCCCTGCGTGACGGAGAAGCCGACCCCCACGTCGCTGTCGGCGTACATCACCGGCTACTCCAACGTGCGGAAGCTGAACGGCGCCACCCTCATCCCCGTGTCCTGCGTCCTGATCGAACAGGGCCAGCCGGAGTTCGTGATCCGGCCGGACGGAAGCATGCACCTCCTCACTCCGTCGGTGGGACACCTCTCCTACCAGGGGCGCCGGCAGACCCCTCCGTTCAAGGCCACCTTCCTGACGTTCGACTTCGCGCCGGCCACGGCCACCATGGTCCTGGAGCAGACGGGTCCCCTGACCGTCGACTCGGACGTCCTCCTGGTCTTCCCCGACAACCTCTCCGACACCTACGTCCGCGCCCGCTTCGTCCTGCGCGTGCTCGACGTCCGGGTCAACGGCACCCGGCTGGACGTCGGCCCCTCCTGCCGCACCGAGAGGCCGCTCACCTCATCCGAGCCCGACCCCGTCAAGTACCCCGGGGACCACCTCGTGCTCCTGGGCAAGGGGCAGCTCCTCAACGGCACCGACGCCACCGGCTACCTCCTCACCGGCGGCGGCCCGCTCACCGGCGAGGTGACCATCCCCGCCTTCAAGGGCTGCGGCGCCGGCGGCGAGAACCTCGACCGGCTCCTCACCGCGTCCATCTCCGGCCCCGGCAACTACATCAAGCAGATCCAGGGCCAGACCTGCGCCGTGGGCGTCGACGTGCCCACCGAGGGCCAGTGCACCGAAGACCGTCAGCCGTTCGTGGTCCCCAAGCCCGAACGCTGAACCGACCCATCTGTCCTCTCTCCCCCCGACGGAAGGCATCCGCCATGTCCCTCGTCCCCTCCCGCACGAGACTCGCCACCCTCTCCGCGCTGACCGCGCTCGGTGCCTTCGTCTCCATCGGCACGGCGACCGCGGCCGCTCCGCGGCTGGACGGCGCCTGGGCCCCGTTCGACCGCTGTCCCGTCGACGCCCCCGCGATACTCGCCGCCGACGGCCTCGACCGGTCGCCGCAGTGCGTGTCGTCCTCCTCCGCCGGCGGCTCCATCAAGCTCGGCAACACCACCGTCGTCACCGGACGGACGAACCTCCAGATCGGTGTGGTCCAGAACGCCGACGGCACCAACACCGTCGTCCCCCCGCCCGCCGGCTCGCTCATCGCGGACTCCGCCACCGTCCCCGGCGGCCTGCTCGGCCTGATGTGTCCGAGCGACGTCCCGTTCATCACCGACATCTGCCGGCAGCTGTCGGACGCCAACCTCAACAAGATCACCGCGACCGTGGAGTCGGTCGGCACGCCCTCGGAGTTCGACCAGATCGCGGGCGTCCTCACCGACATGCCGATCGTGCGGATCCCGGTGCGCATCCACCTCCAGAACCCCTTCCTCGGCGGCAACTGCTACATCGGCACGAAGTCCAACCCGATCGTGCTGCGCCCGAGCAACCTCACGTCCCCCGACTTCTCCGTCGAGCGCTACGACGGCGACGGCTCGCCGAACGAGGAGGGCGACATGAGCCGCCTGAACATCCTCGGCTCCACCCAGGTCGACAAGACCTTCGCCGTCCCCGGCGCCAGCGGCTGCGGGCTCGGCCTCGGCCTCGTCAACGGCGCGGTCAACCTCAAGACCGGACTGCCCGCCGCCGCCGGCAGGAACAGCATCACCCTCGACAACACCCAGACCTACCTGACCGGTCTCTACGCCCCCGGCCTCGCCGCCCCCGACGCCGGAAAGGTGTTCTCGCGGAACTGGCACTCGGCCGTCAGGTAACGGCCACCCAGGGGCGATTCCCGGCCTACTCGGGCGCCACACGGACCCCCGGGGCGCCAACTCTTGCGCAAGTTGTGTACAGCACACAGCAGTTGATTTAGCTTCGGCAGTCCCCGTTGGTACGCACCTGACGGCCAAGGCGGTGCCCGTCCTTCACGGCGGGCGCCGCACCGCCGCTCCCCACCGGTCGCGCAGGAGAGCAAGGGATCGGTCCATGCCCGCAATCGCACAACCACCGAACGTCGGCGAGCCGCTCGATCCGCTCCCCCGGGAGTTCGCGGCCTTGATGAGACCGGAGATCCCGGGCCTCATCAAGGAGATCGGCGTGGAGGTCCAGCGGGCCTACCCCGTGTACGCCCACCTCTTCAAGGGGCCCCACTCGGACGCGATCCGCCAGGGCGTGGAGCAGGCGCTCGCGGCCTTCGTGGAGCGGGTCGCGGATCCCGGGCGCAACTCGGCCCTCCGGGACGAGCTGATCCGCAAGTTCGGCCGGGTGGAGGCCTACGAGGGCCGGGACCTCGACACCCTGCAAGGCGCCTACCGCCTCGGCGCGCGCATCGCGCTGCGCCGGGCCAAGAGCATCGGGCGCACCTACAACCTCTCCCCCACCCTGATCCTGGCCTTCGCGGACGCCCTCTTCGCCTACGTCGACGAGCTGGAGACCCTCTCCCGCGAGGGCTACCTCATGGTCCAGGCGCGTGCCGTGTCCGATGTGGCGGCGCTGCGGAGACAACTGCTCCACCTGGTCGTCGCCGGCCCGCCGCTACCCCGGGCGACCATCGCCGAGCTGTGCCAGGAGGCCTCCTGGGAGCTCCCCGCCGAGTGCACCCTGGTGGCCCTCCGCCCCCCCGTCGCCGAACTCGTCCAGGCGGGTCTCGACCGGGACGTCCTGGCCGACCTCAGCCTCCCCGAGCCGCATCTGCTCATCCCCGGCCCGCTCACCGCGCAGCGCCTCGCGATGCTCGACTCCGCGCTGGCCGGCACCCCCGCCGTCGTCGGTCTGACCGTGCCGCCGGTGCAGGCGGCGCACTCCGTCCGCTGGGCGCGACGCGTCCTGCAGCTCATCGACGACGGCATCGTGGCGGACGCTCCCCTCGTGCACTGCGAGGAGCATCTGACAACGTTGTGGCTGTTATCCGATCCGGCCCTCACGGCCCATCTCGCCGCGCGCGAGCTGGCCCCGCTCGACAGGTTGTCCGGCACCCGGCGCGAGCGGCTGGTCGAGACCCTGCGCGTGCACGTCTCCACACGGGCCCCCGCCGAACAGGTCGGCGAGATGCTGGGCGTGCACGCCCAGACGGTCCGCTACCGCCTGCGGAACCTGGACAACCACTTCGGCGACCGGCTCCTCGACCCCGACCACCGGTTCGCCCTGGAGGCGGCCCTGCGCTCGCTCCACCTCCAGGGCGGGAAGCGCGCGGACTGAGCCGCGGGCGCCTCCTCGCCACGCGGCGGGACCCGCGCCGGCGCCGTGTCAGTCGCGGCGCCGGTCGGGGTGCACGCGGATCTCGATGGCGTCGGGGGACGGATCCGGTGCCGGGTCGGCCGTCACGCGCACGCTCAACGGGCGACCGCTCTCGGCCTCGACGAAGGCGAGCGGCGGACGGCCGTCCTGGAGGTACGCGTCGCCCCACCGGATCAGCGACAGGAAGACCGGCAGGAGGTCCTCGCCGGCCCCGGTCAGCCGGTACTCGTCGCGCGCCCGCCTCCCCGGCTCCCGGTAGGGGGTGCGGGTCACGACCCCGGCGGCCTCCAGCTGCTTGAGCGCGCGGGACACCGAGGGCGCGGAGGTGCCGATCCTCGTCACGAAGTCCTCGAACCTGGTGGTGCCGTAGAAGCACTCCCGCACCACCATGAAGACCGTCCGGGTGCTGAGCAGGTCGAGCACCCGGCCGGCCGAGCACCCGTCGCCGATCGACCAGGCGTCCCGGTCGCTCAATCGCTTCTCGAACCTCATCGCCACCCGCCCATTGTAACTAATGCTTGCGTTACTCAGCCCTGACGTGCTTGCATCTGACTAACGAGGTCGTTATTCAGATCGGGAGCGTGCTGTGGTTGCGGTGGCGGGCAAGGTGGTCGTGGTGACCGGCGGACGGCGGGGGCTGGGCGCCGCGTTGGTGGACGAAGTGCTGGCACGCGGGGCGGGCAAGGTGTACTCCACCGCCCGCTCGGCGTACGTCGACGGGCGCCCCCGGGTGGTGACCGTCCCGCTCGAGGTCCGCTCGGCCGAGTCGGTCGCCGCCCTGGCCGAGCTCGCCGGGGACGCCGAGGTCGTGTTCAACAACGCCGGGGTCCTGCACCCCGCCCCGCTGCTCACGGGAGACGTCGAGGAGGCGGCCGAGACGTTCGACGTCAACGTCTTCGGCCCGCTGCGGGTGGCCCGGGCGTTCGCGCCGGTCCTCGCCGCGAACGGCGGCGGGGCGCTGGTGAACATGCACTCCGTGCTGTCGTGGCTGGCGGGCAGCGGAGCCTACGGCGCCTCCAAGGCGGCGGCGTGGTCCCTCACGAACTCGCTCCGGCTCGAACTCGCGCCGCAGCACACGCACGTCGTCGGCGTGCACGCCGGATTCATCGACACGGACATGGTCTCCGCCCTCCGGCGGAGCAAGGCGAAGCCCGCCGACGTGGCCGCGCGGATCGTCGACGGACTGGAGGCCGGGGACGTGGAGGTCCTCGCCGACGACGTCAGCGCCGCCGTGAAGTCCGCGCTCTCCGGCCCCGTGGAGCACCTGACCTTCCCGGCCGCCGGCTGACCCCCTGACGAAGGAGAGACGAACCGCCATGCCCCTGTGGACCGTTCACCACACGCCCGGGATCTTCTCCGCCGAGGAGAAGCACCGGCTCGCCGCGACCGTCGCGGACCACTACGAGAAGGCGGGCCTGCCCCGCTTCTACGTGGTCACGCTCTTCCACGAGACCCGGCCCGAGGACTTCTACGTCGGCGGGGAGCCCGCCCCGGTCGGGGTCCGCATCACCATCGACCACATCGCCCGGCGCAATCCCGACGAGGACAGCAGGCGCAGGACCGCCCGCTGGATCAGGGAGATGCTGCACCCCCACCTGGAGCGGCACGCCGGTCTCCACTGGGAGTTCCACGTCGACGAGACCAGCGAGGAGCTCTGGATGATCAACGGGCTCGTGCCCCCGCCGGGCGGCTCGGACGCCGAACGGAACTGGGCGCGGCAGAACGCGGCAACGCCCTACTGACGCCCGGTCGCCCCCCGGTCGACCCCCGGGCCGCTCCGGTCCGGGGCCGACCCGGGGCATCCACCGCGACGGACGGCCCTCACCCCACGGGTGCGGTGATCTCCCGCTTGAGGATCTTGCCGCTCGGTCCCAGCGGCAGCGCGTCCACCAGCCACACCCGGCGCGGGTACTTGTAGGCCGCCACGCGGTCCTTGACGTACTCCCGCAGCTCGTCGGGGAGGGCCTGCGCACCGGCGCGGAGCACGACCGCGGCCGCGACCTCCTCGCCCAGTGCGGCGTGCGGGACGCCGATCACGGCGGCGAGGGCGACGGCCGGGTGCTCGTGGAGGACCTCCTCGATCTCGCGCGGGTAGACGTTGTAACCGCCGCGGATGATCATGTCCTTCTTGCGGTCGACGATGTACAGGTAGCCGTCCTCGTCGGCGCGGGCGAGGTCGCCGGTGCGCAGCCAGCCGTCGGGGACGGCGGCCTCCGTCTCCTCCGGGCGGTTCCAGTACCCCTTCATCACGTTGGGGCCCCGGACGACCAGTTCGCCGACGCCGCCGGGGGCCACGTCCTGGCCCTCGTCGTCGAGCAGCCGCACCTCGACGTCCCGGATGGGGGTGCCGATGGAGCCGGCCTTGCGCGGCCGGTCGGGGTGGTTGAAGGTGACCACGGGGCTGGTCTCGGACATGCCGAAGCCCTCGAGGACGGCGCAGCCGAAGCGCCGCTCGAAGCCGTGCAGGATCTCCACCGGCAGCGAGGCGCCGCCGGAGATGCACATCCGCAGCGTCGACACGTCCGCCTCGGACGGGTGCTGGAGCAGCGCCGCGTACATGGTCGGCACGCCCTCGAAGAAGGTGGCCCGTTCGCGGGCGATGGCGTCCAGGACGGCCCCCGGGTCGAAGCGCGGGATCATGACGAGGGAGGCGCCGCTGCGGACGGCCGCGCTCATGGTGCAGATCTGGCCGAAGATGTGGAACAGCGGCAGACAGCCGACCACCACGTCCTCCGGCGTCATCCGCTGGACGTGGACGCTGTTGACCTCGGTGTTGTGCCGGAGCCCGGCGTGGGAGAGCACGGCTCCCTTGGGACGGCCGGTGGTGCCGGAGGTGTACAGCAGGACGGCCATGTCCTCGTCGTCCGTGTCGGCGACCTCGGGCAGCGGCTCGTGCCGGGCCAGCGTCGCGGCGAAGTCCGCCGGCTCGACGGCCGTGTGCCGCACTCCCGCGGCGGCCGCCCCCCGCGCGCCCTCGCCCGGCGCCCGGTACCACTCGAAGAGCCGTACGGCGCCGGAGTCGGCGAGGTGGAACTCCGCCTCCCGGGTCTTCAGGAGCGGGTTCATCGGCACGACGACCGCTCCGGCGCGCAGGACGCCGTAGTACAGCACGACGAACTCGGGAACGTTCGGCAGCATCAGGGCGACGCGGTCCCCGGGCCGTACGCCCTCGGACCTGAGCAGGGCGGCGGCCCGGGCGCTGCGCTCGTCCAGCTCCGCGTAGGTGATGACCTGCTCCCCCAGGCGCAGCGCCGGGCGCTCGGGCTGCCGCCCCGCCGTCTCCACGAGGAACCCTGCCAGATTGGCCATGACCCGCCTCCGTTACCTGGGATCACCGAATGTTTACATCGTCGACATCTTGCAGCCGTGCGCGGTCGCGGCCTATGGCCGGAGGGACAACGCACGGCGTTCCGGATTGTCCCCCGCCACAACATGAGGGCGTTAGGCTGCGGAGATGATCCTTTCGGGCGTGGCGGCGACGCTTCAGGCAGGGCTTCCGGAACTGGGCGAGCGGATGGCGCTGCGGATCCGCGCGGACGTCGAGGCGTACAAGGACGAGTCGCTGATCTCCCTGGACTCGCTGCGCGATTCCTGCACCGCCAACGCGGACCTCATTCTCACCCACCTCCGTCTCGGCGGTGCTCCTGACGCGAGCTCGGCCCGTGAGACGGGACGGCTCCGCGCGGAGCAGGGGGTTCCGCTGGCGGACACGCTGCACGCGTACCGGGTCGGCTCGCAACTGCTGTGGACGGAGATCCTCGCCGAGGCCCGCACGCGCCCCGAGGTCTCCGGCGACCTCCTGCTGTCGGAGTCGACCGAGTTCTGGACGCTGTCCGGGCTGTACGCGGAGGCGGTGGCGGTGGCCTACCGCGAGACGGCCGCGGAGCTGACGTCACAGGGACAGGCACGGCGTTCCGCCCTGGTGGAGGCGGTGTTCACCGGCGTCGTCACCGACCGCACGCTGTGGGAGGCCGCCCGCGAACTGGAGCTGCCCGAGCACGGCCCCTACGCGGTCGCCGCGGCGAAGGCCGGTGCTCCCGGCGAGGAACCGCTCACCGGCGCGGAGACGGCACTGCGCCAGGCGAACCTCCCCTCCGCGTGGAGGCTCCTGCCGGACGAACAGCTCGCCCTGATCGCCCTGCCCACGGCGGCGGCGGAGACGACGTGCCTGCGCATCCTCCGCCGGACCCGCGCCCGCGTGGGCTTCAGCCCGTGCTTCCGGTCGCTGCGGGACACGCCCCGGGCGCTGCGCTTCGCACGTCTCGCCCTGGCCGGCCTCGAAGGCACCGGGCCCGGCGTGGCCCGCTTCGACGACGACCCGCTGGCCATGGTGGTCGCCGCGGCCCCGGCCGAGGCCGCGCACCTGATGGAGGTGGTCCTCCGGCCGGTGCTCGACCTTCCGGTCGCGGAGCGGTCCCGGCTCCTGCGCACCCTGGAGCACTGGTTCGCCGCCGCGGGCTCGGCCGGCGACGCCGCGCGGAGCCTGTTCGTCCACCCCAACACCGTGCGCTACCGCCTGCGCCGCGTGGAGGAGTTGACGGGCCGCTCCCTCTCCGACCCACGAGCGGCGGCGGACGTCGGCGCGGCACTGCTCGCGGTCCGCAATCCGGGGCCGCGCTGACGTCGTTCCGCGCGGAGGCCGTTCCCGGCACGCCGTCCCCCGTCGAGGTCGCCCCTCGACGGCGTCACTCCCCCCGCACGCCGTCCCGCGCCGGGGTCACTCCTCCTCGACGACGTGCATCGCCGCTTCCTCCGCGGACGCCGCCCCGCCCGCCAGGCCGAGGTCCCGGGCGTTCGGTTCCGAGCCGACCGGGCCCGTGCCCTCGTCCTCGGACATCAGGCGGCCCGCGCGCCGGCTGCCGACCTGGTCGTCCAGGAGCTCCCCGTCGGTGTCCGTCGTGTCGCCGAGGCCGTCGCCGTCCAGGGGGGAGACCTCGGGCTCCTCCTCCGCCAGACGCTCGTCCAGGGTTTCGCCGCGCTGCCGTTCGGCCGCGGTCACCCCCGTGTGCTGGACCCCGAGGGGCCGTTCCGGGGGCGAGTACCCCTCGTCGAACGGGTCGCCGAGCGGCCCTTCGAGGGTGTCCTCGTAGTCCAGGAGACCGACGTCGTCCCGGACCTCGCTTCCGTCGGGCTGGTAGACGTCATCGCCCCACGCTTCCGCCTCGGTCATGGGGAACTCCGTTCCTTCGGCGGGACGACGGCTCGGCCTGGGTTCACTCCTCCCGTTCGAAGTCGGCCTTCGCCCGCTCGTCGTCGAGGTCGGACTGGGCCTGTGCGTACAGGTCGTGCACGAACCTCCGGGCGTCATCGGGTGAAATGCCGACGCCGAGCCGGAGCAACCGACCCGCCCAGGAGCCGAGCGGGTCGTCGGGTTCGGTCATGGCGCCTCCTGAGGGGGAGTACGGTCGATGCCGGCCGTCCCGGTCGCGCGGCGGGCCGTGCCGGGGCGCCCCGGCCCGTTCGTCGTGGACCGGCCGGAGGCGACTGCCGTCCTGTGCACGGACCGTGCGGCTTCCGGGCACGGCCGGCCCCGTGCGGGTCGGGGTCGCGCGTCCCGGTGCGGGGCGCCTTCGGCAGGCGTCGAATGCCTCTTCTCCCTTCCATGGTCCCCGCGTCCCGGGCAAACGCAACCCGGTGTGGACGCGGCGGCGGCCACGGTTCCCGACGGACCGCGCGGCCGACCGGAAGCACGGACCGACCGGGGCACGGGCGACCGGAAGCACGGACCGACCGGAAGCACGGACCGACCGGGGCCGCCTAACCCACCCACTGCCGCAGCAGCTTCTCCCGCTGTGCCGGGCGAGGCGTTCCGCCCTCCCATCCGCGGCCCCACGCCGACATCGCCGCCAGCGTCGTGGCCATCGTCGCGGCGCCCTCCGTGAGGCGGTTCAGAAGCGCGCGGGAAAGGGCGACCTCGGTCGGGGAGTAGCCGACGGCCGCGGCCACGTAGGCCTTCAGCTCGTGCTCGCCGTCGTGGGACTCCAGGACCGTCGTCATCAGCGGCGGGGCCTCGCCCAGGCCCGCGCCCACGGTCATGGCCAGGTTCATCACCATGTCCAGGGCCACGTCCGTGACCACGCCGACCTGCCGCTTCAGGGACTTCACGGGGACGTCCGCCACCGTCAGGGCGCGCACGTCCTCCCACAGGTGGAGGCCGGCCTGTCCGTCGCCGAGGGCCACCACTCCCTCGGGGGTCAGGCGTACCCCGGGCGCCGAACCGGACGGCTTCGCACCCACGTACACGTCGCCCTCGGCGATCCAGAACAGGCCCACCATGGCCATGGCTTGCTCGCTTCCCCCGACGACGGCACACCGCCGTCGTGTCACACGTCAGAAGTTCAGGTCGCCCTCCGGAACGCACGGAAAGGCCGGGAAGTTCCCTTCCTCCGGCCTTTCCACGCGCCGCCCCCCGTCCCCGGCCGACGCCACCCCGCACGGCCCTCGTTCCCGGCTCGCGGAACCCCCGCACGGCCCTCGCTCCCGTCAGGCCCTCATCCCCGGGCGGCGGCACCCCAGCCGACGTCGGACGGACCCCACACGACGCCGGGCATGTCGGAGGCCACCTGGCGGCCGGGGTGGTTGATCTGCATCCAGAGGACGGCGCCACCGGACTTCCCGGCTTCGGCCCACGCGGCGAACGGCTCCGGGGGTGCGTGCTCGTCCAGGACGACTCCGCCGGGACCGGTGAGCGCCTCGGCGTGCACCCTCACGTTGCCGCTGATCAGCAGGCCGGCGCCACCGACGGCCCAGCGCCGGTACGGCGTCAGCAACCGCTGGTCGGGAAGCCGGCCGGTGCCCGCCGTGTTCTCCTCGTTCTCCTCCATGGCGGCCTTCGCGACGCGGTTGCCCAGCACCCGCCCGGAGCGCAGGGGCAAAGGCGAGAACAGCTCGCCGGCCATCCCGGTTCCCTCTTCCATGCCGCTCCCCTACGATGTGTGCGCCACAAACATTAAGCTCCGATGTAAGCGGCGCAAACATAAAAGAGTGTGACCCATGTCGCAAACCGGTACGTATCACCACGGCGATCTGCGCGCCGCCTGCCTGAGCGCCGCGAGGGAGCTCCTGGAGGAGGACGGCGGCGCCGGTCTGTCGCTGCGCGCGGTCGCCCGCCGGGCGGGCGTGTCGGCCACGGCTCCCTACCGCCACTACGCGGACCGCGACGCCCTGGTCTCCGCCGTGGCCGCGGAGGGCTACCGCGAACTCGCCCAGCACCTGGCCGCCGCCCATCCCGCGCCCTCGACGCCCGAGGACCTGGCCTCCGTCGCCGTCGCCTACGTACGGTTCGCACTCGACCACCCCGCCCTGTTCCGGGCGATGTTCGCGGAGCCCTGCGACCCGACCGACGCGGAACGGGTCGCCGCGACCGGCGTCATCACGGCGTACGTGCGCGGCATCGTCCGCGACACGTTCCCCGGCGCGGACGAGACGGGCCCCCTCCCGACCACCGTGTGGGCGCTCGTCCACGGCCTGGCGTTCCTGCACCTCGACGGCAAGCTCGACGCCTCCTCCCCCGAGGCGGTCGCCGCCCGGGTGCGGGCCGCCGTGCAGGCCCCGTTCGCCGCCTCGCCCGCGCTGCCGTCCACGTCGGCGGCGGGGACCGCGGCACCCGGCGGTTCCCCGCGCGGATGAGCGGATGACCGGTTGCCCGCGGGCGTCGGCCACGGCTCCAATGACCCGCATGATCACCCGGGTGCGTCCGCCGCGAGGGGACGCGGGGAACGCGGACCGCCGTTCCCGGCCGTCGCGCCCCCCGGGACCGCACCGTCCGAGGGAGAGGCCACCCCGATGAACACGCCACCGTCGCCGTCCGGAGCCCGGTCCGCGGACGGGCCGTCCGTCCGCCTGGGCGCTCTCGTCCCGCTGACGCGGCCCGGCTGGGTCGAGGCGGGCCGACACCTCCTCGCGGGACTCGACCTGGCCGTGCGCGAGGTCAACGGAGCGGGCGGGATCGACGGCAGACCGCTGGAGCTGGTGGTCCGGGACACCGCGGCCGATCCGGAGCGCGCCTCCGCGGCCGTGGAGGAGCTGGCGGGCCTGGGCGTGGCCGCCGTCGCGGGCGAGTACCACAGCGTCGTCGCCCGCGCGGCCGCCGCCCGGGCCGACGCCCTCGGCGTGCCGTTCCTCTGCTCGTCCGCCGTGCTCGACGCCCTGACCGAGGAGCCGACGCAGTGGGTCGCGCGGCTGCCCCCCGTCCAGTCCCGCGGCTGGCGGAGCTACGCGGACTTCCTCCTCGCCACCGGTCGGCACCGGATCGCGGTGGCGACCCAGCCGAGCGTCTACTGGGCGTCCGGCACCCGCGTCCTGCGGGACCGCCTCGCCTCCCGGGGCGGCACCGTCGTCGAACTCGACGCCACCGCGCTCGGCCCGGAGGCCCTGTGCGACGCGCTCGCCGACCACGGGGTCACGGCGCTCCTGCTGCTGGTCGGCAGTCCGGAACCGGCCGTGCCGATCGTCAGGGCCGTCCGGGGCGACCGGCGACTCACCGACCTGCTGATCGGCGCCCCCGCCGGGCAACCGGAGTTCGCCGGATGGGCCGCGGCGCTCGGTGCGGACGGCGCCGCCGTCCCGTTCCTGCGCTATCTGCCCGAGCGCCTCGGGCCGCTCGGCGACCGCGTCGGGAAGGAGCTCCGCGAGCGGCTGGGCGAGGCACCGTCGTTCGTCGCCTTCGAGGGCTGGGACACCGTCACCGTCCTCGCCGCGGTGCTCCGTTCCCACGGCACGGACCGGGCGGCCGTCGCCGAGGCGTGGCCGCGCGTGACGGTCGAGGGCACGCGCGGGCCGATCCGGTTCTCCCGCGCGCCGGGCACCGGCGTGTGGCAGTGGACCGGGGCGCCCGTCCAGGTCGTCGACCGGGATCCGGCGGATCCCGGTCGCTTCCGCGTCCTCCACGCCGGCTGAAAGGGACCGGTGCCCGGCAGACCGGGCGCCGGCCCCTTTCGCTTCAACGATCAACTGAACACAAGTCAATCAAATCAGGGGCAATTTGCACGATTACATCCGGTTCGCCCTGGCTAGTCGCCGTATGACCACGACAACCCCAGGAGGGTGAACATGATCGCCCACAACCAGATCGCCACCGTACTGGACCACCCCGTGTACGACACCGAGGGCAAGAAGATCGGCGAAGCCAAGCACGTGTTCGTCGACGACGCCACCGGCCGCCCCGCATGGGTCACCGTCAAGACCGGGCTGTTCGGCACCAGTGAGTCCTTCGTCCCGATCAAGGACGCCTCCATGGTCGACGACCACCTGGAGGTCCCCTACCCCAAGGACCGGGTGAAGGACGCTCCGCACGTCGACGTCGACGGCGGAGGCCATCTCGACGCGAGCGAGGAACAGCGCCTCTACGAGTACTACGGCATCGACTGGGACGAGGCGTGGCAGCAGGCGAACGAGCCCGGCGAGGCGGGCTGGGCGCACGGCACCGCCGGCACGACCGGAACGGCGGGCACGACGGGCGCCGCGGGCACGACCGGCATGACGGGCACCCCCGGGATGACGGGCACCTCCGGCTTGGGCGACCGGGACGGGGAGGGCCTCAGGGCCGGGCGCGCGGGGACGGCGCGCGGGGACGCCTCGGTCGACGACGACGCCATGACCCGGTCCGAGGAAGAGATGCACATCGGCACCGAGCGGGTCGAGACCGGCCGCGTCCGGCTGCGCAAGTACGTCGTCACCGAAGAGGTCCAGCAGACCGTGCCGGTCCGCCACGAGGAAGTGCGCGTGGAACGCGAGCCCATCACGGAGGCCAACCGCGAACGGGCCCTGTCCGGGCCCGAGATCTCCGAAGCCGAGCACGAGGTGACCCTCCACGAGGAGCGCCCCGTGGTCGAGACCCGGACCGTCCCCGTCGAGCGGGTCGGACTCCGCACGGACGAGGTCACCGAGGAGGAGACGGTCACCGGCCAGGTGCGCAAGGAACGCATCGACGTCGAGACCGACGACGACATCGACATGTCCCAGGACCCCGACGGGGGACGTGACCACTGACCGCTCCCTCGCTCCCCGCCCGTCCGGCCCCGAGAGGGCCGGGCGGGCACGGTCGCGTCAGGGGCTCCCGGCCGCCCGGTCGGACTCGCTGCGCAGGACGCAGAATTCGTTGCCCTCGGGATCGGCGAGGACCGCCCACCCCGAACCGTCGGGATTCCGGTGGTCGGCGACGAAGGCGGCGCCGAGGCCCAGCAGTCGCTCCACCTCCTCGTCCCGCGAGGTCTCGGGGCGCAGGCACAGATGGAGCCGGTTCTTCACCGTCTTGGCCTCGGACACCTGGTTGAAGTACAGCACCGGGCCCTCCGCGAGCGGCACCTGCGTCTCCCGCGCCCCCGGGCCGTCCTCCGGATGCAGCGGACGGCCCGTCACCCCGCTCCAGAACCGGGCCAGCCCATAGGCATCCGCACAGTCGATCGCCACGTTCTGCACCACCGAAACCATGCGCGCGAGCTTTGCCGATTTCCGTGCGGCGCGCCACCTCATTGCGCCCGGACGTCCCGGACGCGCTCCGTCGCCCGGTGTCCGCGGAGTCCTTCAAGCAGACGGGCGCCGAGGTGCGGCTGCGCCGGCCGACCGTCGACTCGGGTGGGTGATCCGACCGGCCGGGACCGGACCGCGGCCCGACCGTGCGGCGTCCGTCGCGCCGCGGGTCCCGGAGAATGCTCCCCATGAGCGCTTTCTTCGACCCGCCGAAGCCCCGACAGGTCCCGCCCGGCACGTATCCGTTCTGGGAGGAGGCCCTCGCCCTCGTCAACCGGGACCTCGCGGTGACCTTGCCGGACCAAGGGCTCCTGCGGCTGGTGGGACTTCCCCCGCACGGCGAGGAGGAGACCGAGGACGTCCACGTGGCCCTGGCCAACGGGGAGTGGCACGGCAACTCCCTGTGCCCGGACTCGGCGGACGATCCCGTCCTCGCCCTGGCGGCCGTGACCGACGCCGCGCAGGAGACGGTCACCGAGCGGCTCTGGCGGGCGTGGCCGCTCTGCGGGGAGCACAACTTCGGCATGCATCCGCACGAGGCGGACGGACGGCTGTCCTGGTGGTGTGCGGGCGGGACCGCGCACATCCGCGCGGCCGTGGGCGGGCTCGACGCCCCGGTGCGCCCGCACCGGCCGAACCGGAAGGGCCGGCGCCGGGACTGACCGCCCGTCCGGGCACCGGTGACGGCACGGCGGTGGAATCCGGGGCCCGGGGCGGGCCGGGCGGCGGCCGGGGTGACGATCATGAAACCGGCGACGCCCCGTGACGCGACACCCCGGCCCACCGTCCTCGACGCCGTGGAGCCGGCGTCCGATCCTGCACTGTGGGAGCGGCTCGTGGACTCGTCCCACCGGATCCTGTCGGACCCGGTCGGGAGACCCGGACGCCCGGGGCGACAACGCCGGCGCCCTGCACCTCTACCGGTCGCCGGGCTTCACCGAGTACGGCCGTCCGCCCGGCTTCGTGGCCGTCGGCGAACGCCGCTACGACAAGGTCTTCTGCATGCTGGACCTCCGCCGACGGGGCTGACCGCGGGGGACGCGCTCGTCCCGTCCGAGGGTGCGGAGGGGGCGGGCTGCTCCGGTCAGGGCGCGCGAGACGGCGGGGGCCGTCCGGGCGAGCGACAGCACGGAGAAGCCCGCGACGGAGTGGCCCCGACCCTACGGTTCGGGCCGGCCGACCTGCCACAGGGCGCCGCCGAAGCGGCTCGACCGCCTCCGTCGCGAGGAGTTCGACGCCCGCTTCCCCGGCCTCCTCGAACCCACCCTGCGCGCAGACGACCCGGGCCGGGGGCGAGACCGCCCCGGCAGGCACGATCGGCGGCGCGAGGACCCGGCCGTGGACCGCCGTCAGCCGACCCGGTCGGACGCCGCGACCCGGTGGACCTCCAGACCCGGCGCGGTCAGCAGATCGGCGATCAGTTCCTCGGAGCCGCAGACGTACGTACTGACCAGGTCGACGTCACCGCCCACGCACCAGGCGCGGTCCTGCGGCCACCACAGGTCGGGCAGTTCGGCGAAGGCCTCCAGGATTTCGGGGGACACGGCGTCGGCCAGCGTTCCGGACAGCAGGATCTCGTCCCTGCCCGGCGTCGGGAACGTCGGGACCCCCTCCCAGTCCCAGCGGCCGTACCCGTCCCACAGGCCGTACCAACAGCGTCCCGGCGTGCCGGTGTGGCGCGCGAGGACGGGGATCACGGCACGTGCCACGCCGCCGGGCGTGGGACCTTCCGCGGGGTGCTCGTCCCACACTCCGGGCAGGCCGTGATCCGTGCCGTTCTGGTGGAACCGCTCCGCCCCGATCACCTCGTGCCAGTTCGTCAGCGCCTCGACCTTCCGGCCGTACGCGGCGGCCACGGCGTCCCAGCGGACCGGGCGCCCGTCGAGTTCGGCGGGGTGCAGCACCCGGGCACAGGCCGGGAAGCCGGGCGCGGCGACGCCGGCGACCGTGCCGAAATCGCCGTGCCCGGGGCGGCGCTCGATGAGCCAGCGCGCCGGCCCGAGGTCCTCCTCGACGCGCAGGCGTCCGTACGACGCGGGGCCGGGTTCACCGCCCAGGTGGGTCCATCCGTCCATGCGCACAGTCTGCCCCCTCGGACCTCCCCACCGGCCTCCTTGGTCCACCACGGTCGTCGGTCCGGGCGCGAGCGTCGCGTCGCCGGGCGGGGACGGACGCCGGGGTTACGGTCGGCGGCATGGTTGGTGATCGTCAAGGGTGGCTCCGGTGTCTGCTCGCCGGGGCCGTGTTCGTCGTGGGGATGACCGGCACCACGCTGCCGACGCCGCTCTACCCCCTCTATCAGGAGAAGTTCGGGTTCTCCGAGCTGACGGTGACCGTCGTGTACGCCGTGTACGCCTTCGGCGTCATCGGCGTGCTGCTGCTCGCGGGCAACGCCTCGGACTCCGTCGGCAGACGGCCGACGCTCTTCTGGGGGCTCGGGTTCGCGGCGGCGAGCGCCGTCTGCTTCCTGGTCGCCGACGGGTTGGGCTGGCTGTACGCGGGCCGGCTGCTGTCGGGCCTGTCGGCCGGTCTGTTCACCGGGGCCGCGACCGCGTACGTCATGGACCTCGCCCCGCCCGGCGGCCAGTCCCGGGCGACGTTCGTGGCGACGGCCGCGAACATGGGCGGACTGGGCTGCGGGCCCCTGCTCGCCGGGCTGCTCGCGGAGTACGCGCCGGAGCCGCTGCTGCTCCCGTTCGCCGTGCACCTCGCCCTGGTCGCCGTGTCGGTGGTCGTCCTCCTGCGGCTGCCGGAGACCGTACGCGATCCCCGGCCGCTGACCTCCGTACGGCCACAGCGGCCGGCCCTGCCCGCGCAGGTGCGCCCGGTGTTCGTGCCGGCGGCCATCGCCTCCTTCGCGGGGTTCTCCCTGTTCGGGGTGTTCACCTCGGTCAGCCCCGCCTTCCTCGGCCGTTTCCTGCACGTGGACAACCACGCGGTGAGCGGACTGGTCGTCGCGCTGGCCTTCTTCGCCTCCACCGCCGGACAACTCGCCGTCGGCCGTTTCGGGGTGTCCCGCTCCCTGCCGCTGGGCTGCGCCGTGCTCTTCGCCGGACTGGCCTTCCTGGCGGGGGCGCTCTCCGCGGAACTGCTGGTGCTCGTGGTCCTCGCCGCCGTCGTCGGCGGGGTCGGCCAGGGGCTCTCCTTCCGCGCGGCGCTGTCCGCCGTCGCCGCGGCCGCCCCGACGGACCGGCGCGCGGCGGTGATCTCGGCGCTGTTCCTGGTCGCCTACACGGGGATCTCGATCCCGGTCGTCGGAGTCGGCCTCCTGACCGGACCGCTCGGCCTGGAGCAGGCGGGCCTGGTCTTCACCGGCTGCATGCTGGCGCTGGTCACGTCGGCCGGTCTCTACCTGCTGCGACGGCCGGTGCGGACGGGGGAACGGTGAGGGCTCCGGCCCGTCGCGGGCGACCGCACCGGCCGCGGCCGTCTCACATGGGGAGCGAGAGCAGACGGACCTCTCCCGGGGGCCAGGTCACGCCGTCGCGCAGGGGTGTCCACATGGTCCGCAGCGGCATGACCACGGCTCCCCCGGGCTGCTCGACGTGGACGTCCCGCTCGAGGGCCCGCCAGCCGAGCCGCTCGTAGAGCGGGACGAGCGGAGGGCGGCAGAAGAGGATCCCGTACCGGGGCCCCAGCGTCCGCGCGTGGTCCACGGCCGCCGACACGACCGCCCGTGCCAGCCCGTGGCCCCGCAGGTCGGGGGCGACGGCCACGCCGCCGAGGCCCACCGCCCGGGTGTCGACGCCGTCGATCGACAGGGGAAGCCGCAACAGGCCGGCGTGGGCGACGAGGCGGCCGTCCCGTCTGACGCCGAAGTGGTCCTCCTTGGGCAACCAGGTCAGACCGGCGTCCGCGACGCCGAAGGGATCGGGGCCGTCGCCGAGTATCTCGATCCGATCGGTCCTCGTGTACTCCGCGAGCCGCACCACGGCCGGCGGCGCGGAGAAGTGTCGATCCGTCATCCCGACATGATCCCCCACCGCCCCGCCCCGGTGAGGACGGGCCCGCGTGCGACGGCTCCCCGGCGGCGGAACCGCAACGCGCCGGACCGCGTCCCTCCCCCCGTCCACAAGATCACGAACCTGGCCGGGGAGAACGAGCATGACGGGAACAGCCGCCCGCTACCTGTATCTGGCGCGACACGGTGAAGCGTCGGCGGACGAGAGCGCGTTGACGGACAACGGCCGCCGTCAGGCCCTCCTGCTCGGGGAGCGGCTCCGGAAGGCCCCGCTCACGGCGATCCACCACGGCCCGCTGGCCCGGGCGGAGCAGACGGCCCGGCTGGTCGGCGAGCGGCTCGACGGGGTCCCCCTGCGGATGTCCCCGCCCGCCGGCGACTACATCCCGTACGTCCCGCGGCGCGAGGAGCTGCCGGCGGAGTCGGCCGACGCCATGCTCGGGTTCCTGGCCCGGTTCCCGGCGGAGGAGCGCGAGCAGGGCCCCGGGCTGGCCGCGGAGGCCGTCGCGCGGTTCACCGGCCCCGTCGAAGGCGACCTGCCGCGCCACGAACTCGTCGTCACGCACAACTTCCTCGTCGCCTGGCTCGTACGGGAGGCCCTCGACGCCCCGAAGGGCCGCTGGATGGGCATCAACCAGGCCAACGCCGCACTGACCGTCATCCGCTACGCCCCCGGCCGGGCCCCGGCCGTCCTCTGCTTCAACGACACGGGGCACCTCCCCGACGAGTTGCGCTGGACCGGTTTCCCTCCCGAACTCCACGTCTGAGGCGGTGACGGGCTCCGCCGGGCGGGTAGGGGCGCTCCGGGAGGCGCGGCCCGGGGCCGGCCGGTCCGGAGCCCGCCGGTCCGGATCGCGGTCGCCCGGCGCCCTTGATCGGGGCCTCCGCAGCCATCAAGATCATCGAGACGAGACGCAGACCCCCGAAAGGTTCGGAGCCCATCATGCGAGTCAAAGCCTTCGACCACCTGGTGCTCAACGTGACCGACGTCGAAAAGGCCCTCGATTTCTACTCCGGCGCCCTGGGCCTCGCGCCCGAGCGCGTCGAGGAGTGGCGGGCCGGCAAGGTGTCGTTCCCGTCCGTGCGCATAGACGAGAACACCGTCATCGACCTCTTCTCCCGTCCGCGCGGCGAATCCAACGTGGACCACATCTGCCTGGTCGTCGACCCCCTGGACTGGCAGGAGGTCATCGACTCCGGCACCTTCGACGTCCTGGAGGGCCCGGTCCCGCGCTGGGGCGCGCGCGGCTCCGCCCAGTCGGTCTACGTGAAGGACCCTGACGGCAACACGGTCGAGCTCCGCTGGTACCCGCAGGACGTCGAGGGCTGAGCCGGGGACGGACGGCTCCCGCACCCGCTAACGTACCGACCAGTAGCAAGTGGGGCAGTCCCACGGGTGCGAGGGGAGCGGACCATGGACCGGCAGTGGAGCCTGGAGGAGAGCACGGTCGTCGACGCGCCGCCGGCGGTCGTCTACCGGTTGGTGTCGGACCTGCGGAACATGGGGCGGTGGAGCCCGGAGTGCCGGTCCGTGTGGGCGCTGCGCCCTCCGGCGCGCACCGGCTCCCGGTTCGTCGGGTTCAACCGGCGCGGGCCGTTCCTCTGGCCGACCCTCGGGCGGGTGACCGCAATGCGCCCGGACAGCGAGTTCGTCTTCGACATCAGCGTCCTCGGGCTGCCGATCGCCCGTTGGGGCTACCGCTTCGAACCGGAGGGCGCGGGGACGCGGATCACCGAGTCCTGGCAGGACCTGCGGACCGACGGGTACCGGGCCCGGGCCGCCGACCTGCTCGGAACGGTCTTCGCCGGGACGAACCCCGCCCGCCGGGTCGCCCTCAACCGGGCCGGGATGCGCACCACGCTCGAACGCATCGCGAGGACCGCGACGGCCGGGACCTGAGGCGCTCCCGGGCCTCGGGGCCGGGGCGCCGCACGGCCCCGCGCACCGGGACCCGGGGCGCTCCCGGCCGGGAACCGGCCGTGACTACGACTCCCGCGTGCGGGACCCGTCCCGCCGCCGCGCGGAGAGGACCCGGCCCAGGTCCAGCACGCTCAGGCCGAACATCAGGACGCCCAGGGGGACGTGGAGGGACGGCTCGTGCGCGACGCCCAGCACCACCTGCACCGAGGCGAGGACCAGGAAGCCGGTCGAGTACAGGACGGGGCGGGGCGAGCCGCCGCCCGGCTTCCAGGCGAGGACCGCCGCCAGCACGTACAGCATCGTGGCGCCGTACATCACGCGCGCTCCGACGCCGTGCAGCACCTCCCCCTGAGAGGACGTCAGGAGCAGCCCGGCGGTGGCGGCCTGGAAGAAGATGGTCAAGGTCTGGAGGGCGATCGAGACCTGCAGGAACGTGCTGCCGCCGTCCCGTACTGCCGTGGTCTGCGCGGTGGTGGCCATGACTCGGCCCTCTCCTTCTGCCTCGCGGCGGTGGCTCGGTAGTGTCTCGAACAGTCCGACGACGCAGACCTGTGAAATGTGAGGCGCCGGGAGCGCCGAAGGAACGAGATCCACGTCACACCGCGCCACGGCGCGGAGGACCGAGGAAACGGGAGCGGCCGAGATCATGAGCACCTCCGACGAACCGGTGCGCGACGGGACCGGGCCGGGCCTCGGCGTGGTCGTCGGCGAGCGGCGCCGGTTGATCGACCTCGGCTACCGGCTGCTCGGTTCGCTGACCGAGGCCGAGGACGCCGTACAGGAGACGTACGCCCGCTGGTACGCGATGTCGCCGCGGCAGCGGGAGGCCGTCGAGTCGCCGGAAGCCTGGCTGACGACGGTGGCCGGCCGGATCTGCCTGGACGTGCTCGGCTCGGCGCGGGCCCGCCGCGAGCGCTACGTCGGCGCGTGGATACCCGAGCCGCTGCCCGACCGCACGGAGTGGGCCGGGGCGCGGGCGGGCGACGGGCGGTCCGGACCGGCCGACCCCGCCGACCGGGTCACCCTGGACGAGTCGGTGAACATGGCGTTCCTCGTCGTACTGGAGTCGATGACCCCGGCCGAGCGCGTGGCGTTCGTCCTGCACGACGTCTTCACGTACCCCTTCGCCGAGGTCGCCGAGATCGTCGGCCGGTCGCCGGCCGCCTGCAGGCAGCTGGCGTCCTCGGCCCGCCGCCGGGTCCGCGCCGGGCGGCGGCCGGCCGGGCCGCCGTCCGGACAGGCCGTCCTCGTGCGGGACTTCAAGGAGGCGTGGGAGGCCAAGGACATCAAGGCCCTCGTCGGCCTCCTCGCCCCCGACGCCACGATGACGGCCGACGGCGGAGGCCTGGTCGGCGCGGTGCTGCGCCCGGTCGAGGGCAGCGCTCTCATCGCCCAGTACGTCGTCCACATCGCCGACAAGGCGCCGGGCCTCGAACTCCTCGAGCGCACGGTCAACGGCATGCCGGGCCTGGTCGCCCGGAAGTCGGGCGTCACCGTGACCGTGGCGGCGTTCGAACTCGTCGACGGCCGCATCGGCCGCATCTGGGCGGTGCGGAACCCGGAGAAGCTCCGGGCGTGGACGGACGACGCGGGGAACTGACTCGTTCGCCGAGGCGCGGCGCCGCCGCGTTTCCCTGCTGCGAGGCGGAGGCTCCTCCGCCTCACGCGGAGGAGGACAGCTGCTCCCGCACCCACGCGGGATCGGGGTTGACGAACGGCCGGCCCGCGACGACGACGGTCGGCACGGTCTCGTCGCCGTCGTTCGCCGCCCGCACCACCGCCGCGCCGTCCGGGTCCCGCCAGATGTCGACCCAGTACAACCGGCGGGCACGACGGCCCAGTCGGAGGCGCAGGCGCAGGCAGTACCTGCAGCCGGGCCGCCAGTAGACGATCGGGCGGCCGTCGGCCGCACTGCGGCGCTGCGCCTCCGACGCTCCTGTCGTCCTCGGGAAGACCAGGGGCGAGTGAGCGGCGGCGAACAGCCCGAACAACAGCAGGAACAGTGCGGCCCTCACGGGCCTTCCGTCGGAGATCGACCCCGCCGCGACGAGCGAGCCGCAGAGCAGGAACAACACCGGCAACATCCACACACGCGTCATGACGACGCAGGTTACCGACGGGCGCGGAGCGGCCGCAGGGCGGCATGGCGCCGATCGGCGGGCGAAGCGCCTCACGCGGGAACGCCCCCGAAGTCACCCGCCGTACGGACCGCGCCCGTTCCGGTGGAATGGCCGAACTGTGCGTAGACCAGATAGGTGCCTGAGGCATGTAGTGGAGACGGCAACACAGTCCCAGCCGCCGATGCGCCCCCAGCGAGGCCCCCGTGACGAAAGCCGTGGCATTCCCCCAGAACCGGACCTGCCCCTACCACCCGCCCACCGCCTACCCCCGGACCGAGGAGGATCTCCCGCTGACGAGGGTCACCCTGTGGGACGGAAGGCCGGTGTGGCTCGTCACCGGCCACGCGGCCGCCCGCTCGCTCCTCGCGGACCAGCGGCTGTCCACCGACTCGACCCGTGACGACTTCCCGCTGCCGACGGAACGCGCCACGGCCGTGCGCAGCCGCCGACGCGCGGCGCTGCTCGGCTGGGACGACCCCGAGCACAACGCCCAGCGGCGGCTGCTGATCCCCAGCTTCACGCTCAAGCGCGCCGAGACCCTGCGGCCCCGCATCCAGCAGACCGTGGACCGGCTCCTCGACGCCATGGAGGCACAGGGACCGCCGGCCGAGCTGGTGAGCGCGTTCGCCCTGCCCGTGCCGTCGATCGTCATCTGCGACCTGCTCGGCGTGCCGTACGCGGACCACGACTTCTTCGAGGAGCAGTCGCGGCGACTGCTGCGCGGCCCGACGGCCGCGGACACCGAGGACGCGCTGGCCCGGCTGGAGGGCTATCTCGGCGACCTGATCGACCGCAAGCGCCGGAAGCCCGGCGACGGCGTCCTCGACGACCTGGTGGCACGCGGGGCCGAGGAGGGCGGCCCCGGACACGAGGAACTGGTGCAGCTCGCCACGATCCTGTTGGTGGCCGGCCACGAGACCACGGCGAACATGATCTCCCTGGGCACGTACACCCTGCTGCGCCACCCGGAGCGACTGGCGGAACTGCGGGCGGACCCCGGTCTCGTACCGGCCGCCGTCGAGGAGCTGCTGCGGTTCCTGTCGATCGCCGACGGGCTGCTGCGGGTCGCGCGGGAGGACGTCGACGTCGCCGGGACGGTGATCCGGGCGGGTGAGGGCGTGGTCTTCTCGACCTCGGTCATCAACAGGGACGCCGCCGCGTACAGCGACCCGGACACCCTCGACTGGGCCCGGTCCGCCCGCCATCACGTGGCGTTCGGTTTCGGCATCCACCAGTGCCTCGGGCAGAACCTCGCCCGCGCGGAACTGGAGATCGCGCTCGGGACGCTCCTGCGCCGGCTGCCGGGACTCCGGCTCGCCGTCCCGGCGGAGGAGGTCCCGTTCAAGCCGGGCGACACGATCCAGGGGATGCTCGAACTCCCCGTCACGTGGTGAGGGGAGCGGTGCGGAACATGGCGAAGGAAACGGCGCCCCCGCGCGTGTCGATCGACGCGGACGTCTGCATCGGCGCGGGGCAGTGCGCCCTGACCTCCCCGGACGTCTTCACCCAGGACGACGACGGTTTCGGGACGGTCGTCCCGGGCCGGGAGGACGGCACCGGAACACTGGTCCGCGAGGCGGTGCGCGCCTGCCCCGTACGGGCGATCACCCTCCATGACCTCGCCGACGAGCCGCGTGCGTGACGGCGGTCGACGAGAACGGTGAGGGGGCGGCACCGTCACGGTCCGACGGTGCCGCCCCCTTCCGGCCGGTCGGGCAGGGGAGGATCACCCGGGGGCGGCGGGTGCGCATTCCCCGTCGAGCCATCGGGATCCCTATCGGAGGCATTGGTTTCTTCATTGGATACCCATGGATCTCCGGCCTACTGTCGGGGACGTCGCCACGCAGACGATCTCGCCGGAGAACGCCGTCCGGGCCAGAGTGTCCGTGTGCGCACTTCCGTCTCCGGGCCCCGGCCGGGCCCGCCACACCCTGGAGCTCCCCCATGTCGAAGATCCTTTTCGTGATGACCGGTGCCGACCACTGGACGCTGGCCGACGGCACCGAGCACCCGACCGGGTTCTGGGCCGAGGAGGCCGTCGCGCCGTACGAGGCGTTCAAGGCCGCCGGTCACGAGGTCGTCGTCGCCACGCCGGGCGGTGTCGTCCCGACCGTCGACGCGGGCAGCCTCGCCCCCGAGGTCAACGGTGGCCGGGAAGGCGCGGACAAGGTCGCCGCCGCGCTCGCCTCCATCGGCGAGCTCCGGCATCCGATCAGGCTGGAGGACGCCCGTCCGGCCGACTACGACGCCGTCTTCTACCCCGGCGGCCACGGTCCCATGGAGGACCTCGCCGTGAACGCCGCCTCGGGCAAGCTGCTGGTCGACACCCTGCGCTCGGGCAAGCCCCTGGGCGTCGTGTGCCACGGGCCCGCCGCGCTCCTCGCCGCCACCGACGCCGACGGCTCGAACGCCTTCGCCGGTCGCAAGGTCGCCGCGTTCACCAATGCCGAGGAAACCCAGGCGGGCCTCGCCGAGAAGGCGAAGTGGCTGCTGGAGACCCGGCTGGTCGAGGCCGGCGTGGACGTCCGGATCGGCGAGCCGTGGGCGCCGCACGTGATCGTCGACGGGAACCTGGTCACCGGCCAGAACCCGTCCTCCTCCGCCCCGCTCGCCGAGGAACTGCTCAAGAAGCTGGCCTGACCCGAAAGGGGCGGCCCGAATGGACAGGACCGCTTCGCCTCACTAGCCTCCCCTCCACCTAGTCAATTAATTGAGTAGTAGTGGAGATGGGCATGAAGTCTTTCCGGCAGGCCGTCGAGGCGAACGACCACGCGGCGATCGAGGCACTCCTCGCCGAGGACGTCGTCTTCACCAGCCCCGTGGCCTTCAAGCCCTACCCGGGCAAGGCGATCACCGCGGCCGTCCTGCGCGGGGTGACCCGCGTCCTCACCGACTTCCGCTACGTCCGGGAGATCACCGGCGAGGACGGGCGCGAGCACGCCCTCGTCTTCGAGGCCCGCGTCGGCGACCGCGCGATCACCGGGTGCGACTTCCTCCACCTGAACGAACAGGGCCTCATCGACGACTTCATGGTCATGGTCCGGCCGCTGTCCGCCGCGCAGGCGCTGGCCGAGGCGATGGGGGCCCAGTTCGACCGCATCGCCGCCGAGGCCGCCGGCGCGGACCCGGCGTGACGTGACCCCGCCCGCGGAGGCGGCGCCGGAGGCAGTACGGGCAGCCTCTCCCGTCCTGAGGACGAGGACGCTCCGGTCCGGGAACGCGTCACACGCCGACCCCCGTGCGGTCGGAGTCGGCGTGTGACCGTGCCCGTTCCCACCGCGCGCGGTGGGGTCGGCCGTTCGGCTCGTCGTCAGCGCGTGGCGATGAGCTGCAGGGTGTCGATCACGCGGTTCGAGAAGCCCCACTCGTTGTCGTACCAGGCGACGACCTTGATGTGGCGTCCCTCGACGCGGGTGAGGGCCGAGTCGAAGATCGACGAGTGCGGGTTGCCCACGATGTCGGCGGAGACCAGCGGGTCGTCCGAGTACTCGAGGACGCCGGCCAGCGGGCCTTCGGCCGCGGCGCGGTAGGCCTCCAGGACCTCTTCGCGGGTCACGTCGCGGGCGACGGTCGTGTTGAGCTCGACGATCGAGCCCACCGGGACCGGCACGCGGATCGAGTCGCCGGACAGCTTGCCGTCCAGGTTCGGCAGCACGTGGCCGATGGCCTTCGCGGCGCCCGTGGAGGTCGGCACGATGTTGACGCCGGCGGCGCGGGCGCGGCGCGGGTCGCGGTGCGGGCCGTCCTGCAGGTTCTGCTCCTGCGTGTAGGCGTGAACCGTCGTCATGAAGCCGTGCTCGATGCCCGCGAGGTCGTCGAGGACCTTCGCGAGGGGCGCGAGCGCGTTGGTCGTGCAGGAGGCGTTCGAGACGATCGTGTGCAGATCGGCGTCGTACGCGTCGGTGTTCACGCCGTAGGCGAGGGTGACGTCGGCACCGTCCGCGGGCGCGCTGACGAGCACCTTCTCGGCGCCGGCGTCGAGGTGCGCGCGGGCGGCCTTGGCCGAGGTGAAGCGGCCGGTGGACTCCAGGACGATGTCGACGCCGAGTTCGGCCCACGGCAGCTGCGCCGGCTCGCGCTCGGCGAGCACCTTGATGCGGCGGCCGTCGACGACGAGGGTGTCCCCGTCGACGCTGACCGGGCGGCCCAGACGACCCGAGGTCGAGTCGAAGGCGAGGAGTCGCGCAAGGGCCGTGGGCTCCGTGAGGTCGTTGATGGCGACGACCTCGAGGTCGCTGTCGCGCTCGAGGAGCGCGCGCAGCACGTTGCGTCCGATGCGGCCGAAACCATTGATGGCGATACGAGTCATGAGCGGTGTCCCTTCCGATTCGCCACCCAGGTTCGCGCGGAATGATCGCTCCGACCAGCGGCGTGATCGCCACGGTCCGCAAGTATCGCGCCAAGGGGTCGACGGGCGGGCTACTCCCCCTGCGCGAAGGTGCGCCGGTACTCGGTCGGCGTGGTGCCCAGGATGCGCTGGAAGTGCAGGCGGAGATTGGCCCCGGTGCCCAGGCCGACGTCGGCGGCGATCTGCTCGACGCCCCGCTCGGACCGTTCGAGCAGTTCACGGGCCATGTCGATGCGGGCGCGCATGACCCACTGCATCGGCGTGTAGCCGGTGTCCTCGACGAACCGGCGCGAGAACGTGCGCGGCGACACCGCCGCGTTCCGGGCGAGGACCTCCAGCGTGAGGGGTTCGCCGAGCCGGTGCAGCGCCCATTCGCGGGTGGCGGCGAACCGCTCGCCGAGCGGCTCCGGCACGCTGCGGGGCACGTACTGCGCCTGGCCGCCGCTGCGGTACGGGGCGGCCACGAGCCGTCGGGCGGCGTGGTTCGAGGCGCCCACGCCGAGGTCCCCGCGCAGGATGTGGAGGCACAGGTCGATGCCGGAGGCGGCGCCGGCGGAGGTGAGCACGCTGCCCTCGTCGACGAAGAGGACGTTCTCGTCGACGTGGACCAGCGGCCGCTTGGCCGCGAGCGCCCGCGCGTAGTGCCAGTGCGTCGTGGCCCGTTTGCCGTCGAGGAGGCCGGTGGCGGCGAGGGCGAAGGCCCCCGTCGAGATGGCGGCGAGTCGCGCTCCGCGGGCGTGGGCGGCGATCAGCGCGTCGACGACGGCTCGCGGTGGGTCCTCGCGGTCCGGGTGGCGGTAGCCGGGGACGAAGACGACGTCGGCCCACGCGAGTGCTTCCAGGCCGTGGGCGACCTGGTACGACAGCCCGTCACCACCGGCCACGACGCCGGGCTCCGCGCCGCAGACCCGCACCTCGTACGGCATGCTCGCCCGGGTCGTGAACACCTGCGCGGGGATGCCGACGTCGAGGGGTTTCGCGCCTTCGAGGACGAGGACGGCGACGCGGTGGAGACGTGGAGCAGACACGTCCACGAGGGTACGCGTCCCCGTGTCCCCGCTGGTCAGCGGCGTCCGTGGGCACCTCCGGCCGCCGGACGCGCAGGGGGGACGCCCTTGGCCGCCGGAGGCGCAGAGGGGACGACGTCCCCGGCCGCCGGCGCGCGGGGAGGACGACGTCCCTGCGCGTCCGGGTGCGGGGCCCGGCCGTCGTGATTCCGGTCGGACCGCGGCCGGGACGGAACTGGACCGTCCGGAAACCGTCGCCCATGTCAGGAACCGCCGACGCGTCACGGCACTCCTGATCGTTGGGCACGGGGACCGCGCGCACCGGCGACGCGGTCCCCGCCCCTGCGGCCCACCCCCGCCCAGTGCCGCGCCGAACGTTCGAAGAAGCCGAGGAATCACCGTGCCCCTGTCGTCGCACCGCCGCCTGGCCGTGAGCGCCACCCTGATCGCCGCCCTCGCGGCGGGTGTCGCCCCCGCCACGAGCGCGTTCGCCGCTCCCCTCTCCCCCTCCGCGGCGACCACGCCCGCGGCTCCCGCCCCGGACATGGAGGGCGTGACCGCCGCGCTCGACGCGGCCATGGCCAACGGCGCGCCGGGGGCGATGGCCCGCTTCACCGGCCCGAACGGGGTCGAGAGCCGGACCGTCGGCGTCCGGGACCGGACGTCGGGGGCGCCGATGGACGTTCACGCGCGCTTCCGGATCGGAAGCGTCAGCAAGACGTTCTCCACGGTCGTGCTCCTGCAGTTGGTGGAGGAGGGCCGGCTGGAACTCGACGCGCCCGTCAACCGTTACCTGCCCGGGCTGCTCCCCGACGACCGCATCACGGTCCGGCACCTCCTCACCCACCGCAGCGGCCTCGCCGACTACACCGACGCGATGTTCGCCGACACCGTGCCCGGCTTCGAGGCCGTGCGGAACCGGGTGTTCAGCTACCAGGAGCTCGTGGACCTCTCCCTGAGCGAGCCCCGCACCACCGAGCCCGGCGTGGCGTACAAGTACTCCAACGCCAACTTCGTGGTCGTCGGCATGCTCATCGAGAAGCTCACGGGCCGGCCGGTGTCCGACGCGTACGAGCACCGCGTCTTCAAGCCGCTGAAGCTGCGCAGGACCTCGTACGTCCACCCCGACACCCGCATCGAGGGCCTGCACGTACGGGGTTACCTGCACCCGGACGCGGCCGGCGACCCGCTCGTGGACTCCACGGAGCAGACCGTGTCCTGGGCGCAGTCCGCCGGGGCGGTCATCTCCAGTCCCGCCGATCTGAACACCTTCACCAGCGCGCTCATGCGCGGCCGGCTGCTGTCCCCGGCGATGCTGGAGGAGATGACGACGGTCACGCCGACGGACACCACCGACACCCGGTTCTACGGACTCGGACTGCGCCGTTACGACCTGTCCTGCGGCACCCAGGTGTTCGGCCACACGGGCACCGTGCAGGGCTTCTACACGTACGCCTTCTCGACCCGCGACGGCCGGCGCAGCCTGTCGGCCGTCGCCAACACCTCGAACCACGGTGCCGCCAACACGGCGCTCGGCGGGACGCTGGAGGCGGCCTTCTGCGGCAAGAAGCCGGCGCCGTCCTCGCGGGCCGCCTCCCCGTCGGCGGCACGTGACCTCTCGTCGCTTCCGGCGGAGCGGGACCTGCCCGAGCGCCACTGACGGTCCTCCGGCGAGGCCCCGGTGACCACGCCTGGCACCCGATGACGTCGATGGCGACGACCCGGTCGGCACCGCGGTCCCGGAGGGCGAACTCCAGGGCCGCGGCGGGCGGTTCCGGAAGCGTGCCCCCGCGCCCGGAACCGCCGGCCCGGGCGCCGGGTCAGCGGTAGTACCCCTCGACCACGGCCCGTGCCTCGTCGAACAGCGCGGGGCCCTCCTGCGGTACGGGCGGGCGGTCGCCGGACGGGCGGATGTCGAGGAACTGTTCGCCGGAGAGGGCGTAGACCACGCGGCGGAGGCCCGCCTGCCGGACGACCGCCTCGCACATGCCGCACGGCTGACAGCTGGTGTACAGGGTGGTCTCGGCCGCCGTGGCCGGGTCCAGTTCCCGGGCCGCCCATCGCGCGAGCTTCAGTTCGGGGTGCGCGGTGATGTCCCGGTCCGTGAGGGTGGTGTTGCGCTCCTCGGCCAGGACGGTCCCGTCCGGGGCCGCGAGGAGCGATCCGAACGGGGGGTCGCCGCCCTCCCGCGCCTCGGCGGCGAGGGCGATGGCGCGGCGGAGGAGGGCGCGGTCGTCGGCCGGGGTCATGACGGCTCCGTTCGGACGCGGTGTCGGGAGAGGGGGCACGAGGTGTCGGATAGCGTCGGGGGCAACCGGGCCGGCACCGCCGGACACCATCCGAAAGGACACGCACCATGCCCCTCGAAGGCGAGTACGAGCCCAGCACGACGTCGTGGGTGCGCGACCAGGTCGAGCTGTACGAATCGTCCGGCGGCACCGAGGGCACGACGATGCGGGGCCTCCCCGTCGTCCTGGTCACGAACCTCGGCGCCCGGAGCGGCAAGCTCCGCAAGACTCCGCTCATGCGGGTCGAGCACGAGGGCGCGTACGCGCTCGTCGCGTCCAACGGCGGCGCGGTCAAGCACCCCGTCTGGTACCACAACCTGGTGGCCGCGCCCCTGGTCGAACTGCGCGACGGCACGCACGTGTGGGACATGAAGACGCGTCTGGTCACCGGTGAGGAGCGGAGGGCGTGGTGGGAGCGGGCCGTCGCCGCGTTCCCGGACTACGCGGACTACCAGCGCAAGACCGACCGGGAGATCCCCCTCTTCGTCGCGGAGCCGGTCGTCCAGGACGTGTAGTCCCCGCACCGCCGCGGGCCGACGGCCGCGCCGCCTCCCTCCCCCTTCCTGCGCGGGGGAGGCGGCGCGCGGCCGGGGCCCGAGCGGGCGGGACCCGAACGGGCGGGGCCTCCGTGCGGGGCTCACGGCGAGAGGACCGCCAGGAGGTGGGAGACCTCGCGGGCCACGGCCGCGCGGGCCGGGGTCAGGTAGGTGCGGGGGTCGATCGTCGCGGGGTGCTCGGCGAGGTGGGTGCGGACGGCTTCGGTGAAGGCCTTGTTCAGGTGGGTGGAGACGTTCACCTTGGTCATTCCCGCCGCGACCGCCGCGGCGAGGTGCGGGTCCGAGACGCCCGAGGAGCCGTGCAGGACGAGCGGGGTGTCGACGGCCGCACGCAGCCGGGCGATCAGGTCGAAGTCGAGGACGGCGTCCCGGGTCACCATCTGGTGGGCGCTGCCGACCGCGACCGCGAGGGCGTCGACGCCGGTGGCGGCGACGAAGGCGCGCGCCTCCTCGGGGTCCGTGCGTACGCCCGGGGTGTGGGCGCCGCCCTTGCCGCCGACCTCGCCGAGTTCGGCCTCGACCCAGACGCCGTGACCGTGGCAGTGCTCCACGACCTCGCGGGTCGCGGCCACGTTCTCCGCGTACGGGAGCTTCGAGGCGTCGAACATGACGGAGCCGAGACCGAGCGCGACGGCCTCCCGGACGAGGTCGGGGTTCTCGGCGTGGTCGAGGTGGACGGCGACGGGGGTCTTGGCTGCGCGGGCGACGGCCAGGGAGGCGAGCGCGACCGGTTCCAGGGCGCCGTGGTAGCGGACGGTGTTCTCGCTGATCTGGAGGACGACCGGGCGGTCGGCCTCCTCGGCGCCGGCCACGATGGCCTGGGCGTGTTCGAGCTGGAGGACGTTGAAGGCCCCCACTCCGGCGCCCGCGGCGCGGGCGCGGCGGACGATCTCGTCGGTGGGCGTCAGCGGCATGGTGTCTCTCCCGGGCGGTGGGCGGGGGCGGGGCGGCGGTCAGGCACGGACGTCGGTGAGGACGACGGAACGGGTCAGGTTCCGGGGGGTGTCCGGGTCGAGCCCCCGGGCCTCGGCGACGGCGACGGCGAGCCGCTGGGCGCGGACGAGCTCGGCGAGCGGGTCGAGGTCGCTCTCGGCGAGGGTGCCGCCGACCTTGCGCACCTCGTCCGCGAGCCCCGCGGGCAGGGCGCCGAAGCCCCAGGTCACCCTGCCGGGGCCGGTGATGCTGATCGGGCCGTGGCGGTACTCCATGGCCGGGTACGCCTCCGTCCAGGCGCCGGCCGCCTCGCGCATCTTCAGGCCTGCTTCCAGGGCGAGTCCGTACGTCCAGCCGGTGCCGAGGAAGGTGAACTGCTCCGCCGTGCGCACGCCCTCGTCGAGCGGGGAGACGAGGGCCCGCTCGGCGTCGCGGGCCGCGTCCTCGACGGTGGCGAGTCCCTCCGGCAGGGCGTCCTCGGCCTCCAGGTGTGCGCGGAACAGGGCGAGCACCGTGGTCGCGAAGCGGGTCTGGACGACGGACTCCTCGTCGGCGAAGTCGAGGACGGCGACCTCGTCGGCGAGGTCCATCACCGGGGTCGTGGGGTCCGCCGTGATCGCGCCGGTGGGGACCGTGCCGCGCAGCCGGGACAGGACGGCGAGGACCTCGCTGGTGGTGCCGGAGCGGGTGATGGCCACGACCCGGTCGTAGCGGCGGCCGTAGGGGAACGCGGAGGCGGCGAAGGCGTCGGTCTCGCCGTGGCCGCCGGATTCGCGCAGTTCCGCGTAGGCGAGGGCCATGAACCAGGAGGTGCCGCAGCCGATCACCGCGACCCGCTCGCCGCGTCGGGGCAGGGCCGCGACGTGCTGGGACAGGGTGCGGGCCGCCTGGCGCCAGGTCTCCGGCTGGGAGGCGATCTCCACGGCGGTGCGGGTGGTGGTCATGCCGATCTCCTTGCAAGAAAAGTGCGCGATATTGATGGAACTTGCTTGAAGACGGATTCATTCAAGCAGAAACATGCATCCCCTTTCCAGATCCCACGCCCGCCGGTGGCCCCGACCGGCCGCGTGCACGAGCGGG